>CAADGB010000509.1 GCA_900696455.1 uncultured delta proteobacterium | reverse complement strand
TCTCCGGTCGGCCTGAGCCGCCCGAGCGTCAGCGAGGGCGTGTCGAAGGCCGACAAGCCGCGGCCGTCGCGCGAGTGATGTCGGGCGCTTGCCGGCGCCGTTCGTTAGGAGCGAAGCCCCGAAGGGGCGGAGTCGAAGGGACTCGGGTCC
The DNA here is from genome assembly GCA_900696455.1 of uncultured delta proteobacterium. GTDB lineage: Bacteria > Myxococcota_A > Polyangia > Haliangiales > Haliangiaceae > UBA2376. The sequence continues at coordinate 26,258 of CAADGB010000509.1, read as the reverse complement.
GGACTCGGGCTCGGGCTCGGGAGCTGACCGGCGTCAGTCGGGGAGCTGCCAGGTGTCGCCCCACAGGGCCTGGCCGCCGTCGAGGCGCAGCGTCGCGCCGGGGATGTAGCGGGCGGCGGGGGAGGCCAGGAACAGGATCGAGGCCGCGACCTCGTCGACGGTGCCGGCGCGCTTGAGCGGCGTCGCGCGCACGCCGCGGGCGACGATCTCGGGCGGGTAGCGCATGGTGCCGGTGGAGGTGATGATGCCGGGGGCGACGGCGTTGACCAGGATGCCGAACTGCGACCACTCGACCGCCAGCGACATGGTCAGGTTCTCGACGCCGGCGCGGGCGGCGCCGGTGTGGGCCATGCCGGGGAAGCCGCGGTAGATGTTGGCGATGATCATGCTCACCCGGCCGCGCCGGCGCGGGATCATCGACTGGTTGGCGCACTCGCGGGTGACGTTCCAGGTGCCGAGGAGGTTGTTCTTCACGACGGCGGCGAAGCCGTTGGCGCTGATGTGCTGGGCCGGCGACGGGAACTGACCGCCGGCGTTGTTGACCAGGATGTCGACGGCGCCGAGGCGCTCGACCACGGTCGCGACCGTGCGCTGGACCTGCTCCGGCTCGCGGATGTCGCAGGGCAGGGCGAGCACCGCGTCGGCGCCGCCCGCCGCCACCGCCGCGAGCTCGGCGCGCGCCGCCTCGAGCTTCTCCGGAGTGCGGCCGCAGATCGCGACCCGCGCCCCCAGCCGCGCCAGCTCGGCGGCGGTGGTGAGGCCGATGCCGGAGCCGCCGCCGGTGACGAGGGCGACCTCGCCGGCGAACAGGCCGGGCTGGAAGACGCGCTGGCTCTCGGGGCTGGGCGGGCCGCCGGCGGGGGGCTCGGGCTGGGACATGGCGCCAAGCTAGCACCGGCGGCGAGGGAGGCGCCGCGGCCGGCGTTTCACGGTCTTACTCGGCGGGGCGCGCCGGGTCGACCACGACCTCGCCCTCGAACAGGCCGAGCTGTGGCGGCTCCTGCCCCGGCGGCTCGGCGTCCTCGAGGCGCAGGCGGCCGTCGTCGTCGAGGTAGTTGACGCGCAGCCGCGCCGCCGCCACCCGGTCGATGGGGGTGAGGCGATCGAGCACGAGCCGCGCGATCCGCGCCCACGAGGTCGTGCGCTGGCCGGTGTCGATCAGCGCTGCCTCGACGTCGCGGGCCACCCGCCGCAGGTCGTCGGGGCGCAGGGCCGGGCGGTGGCGCGTGATGCGCTCGAGGGCGCGGGTCAGCTTGTCGGAGTCGAAGGGCTCGACGTCGCCGTCGCGCTTCTCGACGCGCAGGCCGGGCGAGCCGACCCGCTCGTAGGTGGTGAAGCGCCGCTTGCAGCTCCCGCACACGCGCCGGCGGCGGACGCCGTCGGGCGCCACCCGGGTCTCGGTGACGCTCGAGTCGTGGCCGCAGAACGGGCACTGCACCGCCCGATCCTACCCACCGCTGGCGCCGCCGGCACCTTTCTTGCCGTCCGCGCTGCCCGCGCCGGCGCAGCGGTAGGCGGCGACGCCGCTCGGGGCGCCGCCGGTGTCCGAGAACCGGTAGATCGTACCGTCGCGGCTCACCGCCAGGGCCTCGGGGAAGCCGACCCCGAGCCGGGCGCTGGCCACGACCTCGCCGCCCACCAGCTTGCGGCCGCGCATGGCGCCGAACAGGTTGTCGCCGGTCCACACCGCGCCCGCGTCGTCGATGTCGCACCCCGCCAGCATCTCCGGCCCCGTCACCTCGATCGCGCGGCCGGGCTCGACGCGCCAGCGGCCGTCGTCCTGGACCAGGCACACCAGGCGACCGGTGGTCTTGGCCGCGGCGTAGCCGCCGCAGCCGCCGAGCGCGGCCCGCGCCGCCGCGGTCCGGGCCAGGCACAGGCCCTCGTAGTTGCTCCCGCAGTTGACCGCGGTGAGCGCGCACCCGTCCTCGTCGTCGATGCGGTACGGCCCGACGTCGAGCGCGAAGCCGCCGCCGGCCCGCGGCCGCCACGCCCGCAGCCAGCCGCTCGAGGTGATGGCCCACAGCCGCTCGCCGTCGCTGGTCAGGCCCTCGAGGTCGTCGCCGCCGCCGGGGCCGAGCGGCAGCTTGCCCTGCTCGCGGACGCGGCCGTCGCCGGCGTCGATCACCAGGTACGCGCCGTCATGGCCGCTGTCGGCGACCACGACCAGCACGCCGCCGTCGTCGGGCAGCCACACCGCGCCCGAGGCCTCGGCGATGGGCAGGTGGTCGGCGAACGGCAGGCGCGTGCAGCCGTCGAGGGCGTCCGTGGCGGCGGGGGCGGCGGGGGGCGCCGTCGCGGCGCCAGCCAGGGCGCCGGCGGTCGCGGCGGGGGCGGCGGGGCCGGGGGCGGTGTGCGTCGGCGGCGCGGACGGCGCGGGCGGCGGCTCGGCCGGAGCGGTTCGCCCGCTGCACCCGCCCATCGCCGCGACCACGACCACGAGCGCACGCCGTGCCGGCGCCGCCCCGGGAGCGCGCGGACGGATCAGGTCCTGCCCTCGAACTCGCGGCCCCCGGTGGCCAGCCCGGCGCACAGGAGCCCGAAGGGCAGGGCGAACATCGTGCACAGGCCGAGGTTGCTCAACCGGATCCAGACGTTCTTGTCGGCCACTTGCGCCTCGGCCTTCTGCCGGCCGAGCTTCAGCTCGAGCTCGACGGTGGCGGCCTCGAGCTGCGGCATGGCGACGATCTTGGGCGCCCCGAAAAAGGCGCAGAACGCGACCACGCCCCAGGTGGCGGCCAGGATCGCCCACGCGCCGCGCCGCCGCCGCCACGCCGCCGCGCCCAGCGCGACGCCGAGCAGGCCGATGGCGATCAGCGTGATCGCCAGCAGCAGGGGCATCCCGCCCGCGATCAGCGCGTGCACCCCGACGATCGTGAGGGCGACGCCCATGACGCCGCTGCCGATCACCGCGACCCGGGTCCTGAGGCTGAGCGGGGGCACCGCCTCCTTGCTAGCACGGGCGCCCGGGTCCGTCACGATCCTCCGGAGGTCACTTCGGCTTGCGCTTGAACAGCGAGCCCCAGAAGCCGCGCTTCTCGCCACCCTCGACGACGGCGTCGGTGGCGGGCGTGGCGCCGGGGTCCGGAGACGGCGACCCGGCGCTGGCCCCGGGCCCGGCCGGGGGCGGCTGGCTGGTCGGGTGGCGGGGGCGGGCGGGCTCGGCCGCTGGCGGCGGCTGGGTGGTCGGCCGCGGCGCCGGGGCCGGGGCGGTGCCCTTGCCGGTGGGCGAGGTCGCCGGGCCGGCGCCCTGGCGGGTCTGGCTGGTGACCTCGGTCGGGGTGTCGTGGCGGGGCCGCGGCGCCTCGGCCTGGCCCTGGGCCACGGTCGTCTCCTCGAGCTCCTTCGCGTACTCCTTGCGGAAGAGCTGGCGCATGAACTGGCGCAGCTCCTTGGGGTCGAAGCGGTAGCCGGCGATGAGCGCGTCGAGATCGGCGGCGAGGGCGGCCGCGGTCTGGTAGCGATCGGCGACGTCGCGGGCCAGGGCCTTGAAGACGATCGCGTCGAGCTCGGGGGTGACGCGGCGGTTGAAGTTGGAGGGCGGCGGCACCTCGGCCTTGCGCACCTTCTCCATCAGCGCGAACTCGGTGTCGCCGCGGAACAGCTTCTCGGTGGTGAGCATCTCGTGGAGGATGATCCCGGTCGAGAACACGTCGGTGCGGGCGTCGAGCGGCATGCCGCGGATCTGCTCGGGCGACATGTAGCTGAACTTGCCCTTGAGCACGCCGATCTCGCTGGTGAACTTCATCAGCGCCTGGGCGATGCCGAAGTCGAGCAGCTTGACGTCGCCGTCGTACGACATGCGGACGTTGGAGGGCGAGACGTCACGGTTGACGATGTTGAGGATGCGGCCGTCGCCGTCGGTCAGGTTGTGCGCGAAGTGCAGGCCCTCGGCGATGCGGGCCGCGATGTAGACCGCGTGCGGCACCGGGATGCGCTGGTTGGACTCCTGGCACCGGCGCAGGACCTGGGTCAGGTCGCGGCCGCCGATGTACTCCATCGCGATGTAGTGCCGGCCCTCGATTTTGCCGATCTCGACCGTCTCGACGATGCACCGGTTGCGGCGGAGCAGGGCGAGCTGGCCCTCGCGGTGGAACATGTCGACGAAGCGCGCCTCGCGGGCGAGCTGGGGGCGCATGACCTTGATGGCGAGCAGGCGCGGGCTACGCGAGGTGTCCTCGCGCAGGCGCGCCCGGTAGACCTCGGCCATGCCGCCGCGGGCGATGAGCCCGAGCAGGAAGTACTTCCCGAACGGCACCGGATCGTTGGGCGCGCCGCCCAGCAGTTTGCCGTCCGTGGAGGGCCGCTCGGTCACCGGCCCTCACTCTACCACCTACCACTTGACGACGAAGCGCTCCCCCGGCCGGATTCGCACCGATCGCTCCTCGACCCGCGCGCCGGAGTCGTCCTTGACCACCATGCGCAGCGCCCGGCCGTCGGCGGGCAGCACCACGCCGATCTCGGGCGACGACACGCCGAGATCGAGGAGCACGCCGGGCGCCTTGGGGTTCTCGATCGCGATCCGGCCCAGCGGCGCGGTGAGCTGGTTGACGACGATGCCCCAGTTGAAGCGGATCGTGGCGTGCTGGCTGGCGCCGAGCGTGACGTCCTCGAAGATGCCGATCTCGTAGCGGCGCGACAGGCAGAAGGCGCGGTAGCGGCCGGGCGCGACCACCAGCTTCTTCTGCGGCAGCTTGCCTGGCACCGGCTGCCGGTTCACCCAGACCTCCTCGCACGGCAGGCTGCTCTCGAGGCTGAGCGCGGCCAGCGCGCCCTTGTCGCGGGCCAGCTCCTTGCGCACCTCGTCGGCGTTCTTGCCGAAGGGCCGGCGCAGCAGGTAGGCGCGGTAGAAGTCGACCTTGCGATCGCGCGCCGACAGCTTGTCGTAGGTGGCGCCGAGCTCGCGGAGGAAGCCGGGCAGGTCGGGGGCGAGGGCGTAGCCCATGTGGAAGTAGACCAGGGCGTCGCCGTACTGCTTCTTCGCGAAGGCGGCGCGGCCGAGCTTGAAGGCCTGCTTGGCCTCGGCGACCAGCGCCGGCAGGACGATCTGCTTGCGGAACGGATCGGGGTTCTCGCTCAGGCGCGTGGCCTCGGCCCGGGCCTCGGCCTTGAGCTTGGGGTCGCTGGTCGACGCCGCGAGCTCGTCCCACACCCGGGCCGCCTCCTCGCTCTGCGCCGACAGCGTCCACATCCGGGCCAGCTCGCGGGCCTCGGGGCTGGCCGGGCCGCGCGCCACCACCAGCGCCTGGTACAGCACGATCGCACGCTCGAGGTCGCGCTTCTTGGCCGCGGCCTCGGCCTTGCCGGCGAGGAACGCCGACAGCTCGGCACGCGGCCGGCTGGTGGTGACCGTGTGCACGATGTCGGCGCCGGCGACCGCGGGGGCCGCGGCCACCGCCACACACACGGCGACCGCGACGCACATCGCGGTGGGGAGCCTACGCGCGAGCCTCATCGAGAACACCGTATCACGACGGTTTCGTTGTCGCCGATATTCAGGTGGGCTACGATGAGCGAGCGTCCGCGCAGACATGCGAGCCATCGTCCTCGAACGCAACAAGCTGGTGGGTCGGCGTCTCGTCCGGTACTTCCTGAGCGCTGGGGTGGAGGCCCTCGTGGTCGAGGATCCGGCTCAGGTGCCGGCGGCCCTCGCCGATCCCGCGGTCGGTCTGGTGTGCGCCGACGGGTTCGACGGTGACGCGGTGCGCGCTGCCTGCCGCGCCCGCCCCGGGGTCCGCGGCCTGCTGTGGACCGCCGAGCCCCTGCGCCGCTCGCTCCGCCACCTCGCCGAGTGCGCCGCCATCAACCACGTCCTCGGCCGCAAGGACTTCGAGAGCGCGCCGCGGCCGTGGGAGCTGATGATGGTGCTGCGCCGCGCCCTCGAGCCCGGCGCCGGGCCGCCGCCGCTCGCCGCCTACCTCGACTGGGGGTACACCGGCTTCGAGCAGCAGGTCGGCTCCACCGCGCACCGCGACCAGGTCGTCCAGCAGGTGCAGGACTTCGTCCTCGCCCTGCAGGTGCCCAAGCGCCTGGGCGAGATGATGAGCGAGCTCGCGCACGAGCTGCTCATGAACGCCATGTACGACGCCCCGGTCGACGCCAGCGGCGCGCCCAAGTACGCGATCGATCGCAAGGCCGAGCTCACGCTGCCTCCCGACGAGCACGCCATGCTGCGCCTCGCCACCGATGGAACCCGAGTGATCTTGCAGGTCCGCGACCGGTTCGGGGGGCTCCAGCGCCGCCACGTCGTCGACGGCCTGGCCCGCGGCCTGGCCGGCGGCGAGATGGACCAGAGCCACGGCGGGGCGGGCCTCGGCATGACGGTGTGTCACCATAATGCGCTGGCCATGTTCTTCGACGTCGCCCGCGGGCGTCGCACCGAGGTCACCGCCATGATCGAGCTCGATCTCAACCTGCGCGAGGTCCGCACCCTGGCCCGTTCGCTCCACCTCTTCGACGCGGTCGCCGGGCCGCACTAGGAAGTCCATGGACGCCGCACCTCACCAGCAACCCACCCTCGTCGCCGGCGCGCCGCCGCCGCCCAAGCTGCAGATCGACAAGTTCGCCGACGGCGGCATCGTCTGCCTGCGGCTGTCGGGCACGATCGACGAGGCCTTCGAGGGCAAGAAGCTGGCCGAGACCCTGAAGGCCCAGACCCTGGTGCTCGACCTCGGCGACATCCGCAAGGTGTCGTCGTTCGGCATCCGCGAGTGGGTCGACTTCATCAACGGCGTGGGCAAGCACAGCGAGCGCATCGTGCTCGTCGAGTGCGCGCCCAAGATCGTCGACCAGCTCAACATGGTCGCCAACTTCGCCGGCACCGGGCGGGTCTACAGCTTCTACGCGCCCTACCACTGCGACTACTGCGACAAGGATGACCGCGTCCTCTACCAGGTCGATCGCGACCACGAGGTCATCAAGTCGATGAAGCCGCCGCAGCGTCCGTGCACGCAGTGCGGCGAGATGCAGTACTTCAACGAGGACCCCATCACGTTCTTCTCCTACCTCGCCGGCCAGGAGAAGTTCGAGCTCGATCCCGACGTCGCCGCCTTCCTCGCCGCCAAGCTCTCGTACGCGGTCTCCGACAGCGCGCGCAAGCTGCGCATCGACAAGATCATCGAGGGCCGCACCACCTTCGTCCGCCTCGGCGGCGACCTCGAGAAGTCGTTCCCGCGCGAGCAGCTGGCCGAGGGCGTCGAGGGCGTGGTCGTCCTCGACGTCGCCGGCATCGGCAAGATCGAGCCCGCCGGCGCCGCCGAGTGGCGCGGCTTCCTGCAGATGGTGACGCCGGGCGCCGAGGCGCTCTACCTCACCGGCGTGCCGCCGACCTTCCTCGACAAGCTGACCCGGCCCGAGGACCTCGGGCCCAAGGCCCAGGTCCTGTCGTTCACGCTGCCGTACACCTGCGCCACCTGCAGCACCACCGCCGGCCAGCTCATCGACGTCGACGAGCACTTCGACGTCCTCAAGTTCGCGACCCCGCCCGATCTCAAGTGCCCCGACTGCAAGTCGGCGCTGGTGTGCGCCGCGCCCGAGGGGCTGCTCACCCACCTGCCCAGCCTGCCGCGGCCGCAGGTCACCGCCGACTTCAAGAAGCTGGTGGCCGACCTGCGCGCGCGCAAGGTCCAGGTCAAGAAGATCGCCACCACCGTGGCCGAGGCCGCGGCCCAGCAGAAGGGCGGCGGGCTGTGGATGGCGTTCGCCGCCGCCGCCGCCACGGTCGTCCTCGCCGGCGGCGCGTTCTTCATCTACCAGTCGTTCCTCGCCGACCAGGGGTCGAAGGCGCCCGGCCGCGGCAAGCTGGTCGGGGCCTCGGCCGACGCCCGTCCCGACTGGATCGAGAGCGACGCCGCGCTCGCCGCCTACTGCAAGGACGACGCCGGCGGCGGCATGGTCTGCGTCGGCGTGTCGGGGTTGACGACCTCGAGCGACGACGGCGTCGACGAGGCCAGCGACGCCGCGCTCGACGCCGTGGCCAGCGCGATCGCCGCCCGCATCGAGGATCCGGCGTGGCAGAGCCGGGTCGGCAGCCTGTACGCCCAGGCCCGCCAGGCCAAGCTGGCCGCCGCCGACAAGGACCCGCGCAACGCCGGCGCCCGCCGCGACGTGCGCGAGTCCCGGCGCGCCGTGGCCCGGACCCTGCGCGCCACCGGCGGCGGGGCGGTGCCGGCGGCGCCGTCGGGGCGGTACTGGGAGGAGTACGACGACGGCGCCAGCAAGCAGTACCTCGGCTTCGCGTCGTTCACGCTGGCGCCGGCCGAGGTCAAGCGCCTGGTCGACGGCTACCGGACCCCGACCGACGTCATGGGGGCCAAGGCCATGACCGTGTTCCCGCTCCTGGCCTGGCGCTACCCCGAGGTGTCGCGGGGCGCGGTGCTGGTCGCCGTCGACAAGGGCGAGCTGCGCGACCTCGGCATGGCGCCCAGCTACGTCGTGCTGAGCGTCGGCGGGCGCAAGGTCGCCGACGCCACCGGGTTCTCGCAGCTCGCCGCCGAGGAGATGACCCGGCTCAAGGCGTCGGGCGGCACGCTCGCGCTCGAGGTCCAGGCCGGCGACGGCGAGCCCAAGTCGTTCGCCGCCCCGGTCAAGGCCGACAAGCCGGCCGACACCGGCAGCACCGGCGGTCGCGATCCGGGCGGTCGCGATTCTGGCGGCCGCGGCGGGACGGGCAACGTCAACGTGTGGGATCGTTATGGCGGCGGCAGCTCCGGTGGACGTGACGATCCGACGCAGTAGCCGCCACCCGCAGGAGCCCGGATGAAGCTGCTCGTCTCGCTCGCCGTGGCCACGATGCTCGGCGTCGTGGTGATCGCCGCCGGCGCGCCGCCGGCCTGGGCGCAGAAGCCGTCCGCCGCGTTCACCCGCGAGTTCCAGGCCGGCGTCGACGCCTTCCGCCTCGGCCAGTACGACGAGGCCGTCCGTCACCTCGAGGCCGCGGCCCGCCTCGAGCCGTCGTTGCCCGGGCCCCACCGCTTCCTGGCGGCGGTGGCGGCGGCGCGCAGCGGCTGGGACGGCTGCATCGCCGCCGCGCGGACGGCGATCCAGCTCAACCCGCAGTCGAGCGAGATCGAGGCCACCCGCAAGGTCCACGACGGCTGCCGGCAGAGCGACGGCCGGCAGCAGTTCGCCGGCGACTACGGTCCCACCGGCGGCGGGGCCATCGCCGTGACCGCCAACGTCAGCGGCGCCACCGTCACCGTCGGCGGCCTCAAGTACGGCGCCACGCCGCTGGCGCCGCGGGCCCTGGCCTCGGGCGAGGGCGTGGTCACGGCCGCCAAGGCCGGCTGGAGGACCGCGACCGCCACCACGACGATCCTGCCGGGCGTGGTCACCGACGTCGAGCTGACGCTCGACGAGGACCCGGCGGCCCTGGGCGGCGGCGGCGACGGCGGCGACGCGCCCATCCGCGACCTCGGCTGGCTGCGGCTCGAGGTCCCGGCCGGCTCGACCGTCCGCATCGACGGCAAGCCGTGGCCGACCGACGACCGCGGTCGCTACGCGCTGGCGCCCGGCACCCACGAGGTCGAGGTCTCGGCTCCCGATCGCGTGACCGAGCGCCGCACCGTGCGCATCGCCCGTGGCCAGGAGGCCCGGCTGACGCTGGCGCCGGAGTCGCGGGCCGCGCGCGAGAGCCGGCAGCGCACCGGCCGGGTCGGGCTCACGGCGGCGGTCGGGTTCGCGGCGATCGGGGCGCTGACCGCGATGCTGTCGAGCGCGGCGCTCGACGAGGCGCGCGACGCCTGGACCGCCGAGGTCAACCGCCCGCTCGGCGTGCCGCTGTCGGAGAGCGTGGCCCTCGTCCCGCTGCGCCGGCGCTCGGAGATCGACGCCCTGGTCCGCCGCAGCGAGCGCTGGGAGCTGGTCAGCAACGTCAGCTACGGCGTCGCCGCGGTGTCGCTGGGCGTCGGCATCTACATGCTGGCGCGGGCGCCCGAGGAGGTCCCGCCGCGCACGGTGGTGGCGCCGCTGGCCGGCGAGGCGTGGGGCGTGTCGCTGTCGGGGGTGCTGCCGTGAGCGCGGCGCGCGCGCTGGCGCTGGCGGTGGCCGCGGCGCTCGCGGCGGCGGTCGGCGGCGGCGCCGGCTGCGCGCTGTTCGACGGCGATCCCCCCGATCGCTCGTGCCGCACCGACAGCGACTGCTTCCGGGCCCAGGGCGAGCGCTGCGACACCACCGCCCGCGTGTGCGTGATGATCGACGCCGGCATGGCGGCGCCGGGCGAGGACGAGGAGGCGGTCGATCCGGCGGCGCCGGCCGGGGCCGCCGTCGAGGTGACGCCGTGAGCGGGCGCGGGATCGGCGATCCTCGCCGACGCTCGCATGACACGGAGCCCTGCTCCGCTCGGCCTGAGCCGCGCGAGCGCCAGCGAGCGCGCGTCGAAGGCCGACGACCGGCCGGTCCGCTCGCCGGCGGGATCGTCGCCGCCGCGCTGGTCGTGGCCGCGGCGCCGGCCGCCCACGCCGGTGGCCTGGTGCGGCCCAACAACATCTCGGCCCACGGCGTGTCGCTGGGCGGCGCCTTCGTGGCCATCGCCGACGACGCCACCGCCTGGCACTTCAACCCGTCGGGCGCCGCCTTCGCCGGCTCCAGCCTGCACCTCGGCGCCGAGCTGGTGATCGCGCCGCGCACGTTCGTCCCGGTCGACGCCGACGGCAACCGCGGCGAGGCGCAGTCGCCCGAGACGCCCATCGTGCCGGTGCCGGCGGTGGGCGCGGTGGTGCGGGTGAGCGATCGCGTCACCGTCGGCGGTGGGCTGTGGAACACCTTCGGCGGCCGGCTCAGCTACCCCAAGGTGGGCCTGGTCGGCGTGATCGATCAGACCCAGAACATCGTGCTCGAGGCGGTGGGCGGGGTGGCGTACAAGATCAACGATCGGGTGGCGGTCGGCGGCGCCGTCCGCTTCGGCGTCGGCCTGTTCGCGGTCAAGACCACGCGCCGGCCGGTCGACAGCGACCTGTCCTCGGCCGGCGCCGGGCTGGGCGCCAGCCTGGGCGCGACCTGGCGCGTCTCCGACAAGGTCACGCTGGCCGGGTCGTGGCGCAGCGGGCTCGACGTCAAGACCACCGGCTCCGGCGAGCTGCTCCTGCCCGAGGGGCCGCTGCCGGTCAACGTCGAGCACGTCCAGACCTGGCCGCAGTCGGCGTCGCTGGGCGCCGCCGTCCGGCTCTCGCCCCGCGTCCGCTGGGCGATCGAGCTCGACTGGATGCAGTGGTCGCGCCTCGAGCACCTGATCGTCACCTTCCCCGGCACCGAGCAGGTCAACCAGCGCTTCCCCCTCGACTGGGTCGACAACTACTCGGTCCGCACCGGCGTCGAGTGGCGGTCGAGCCCGGGCTTCGCCCTGCGCGGCGGCACCTACTTCGACACCAACGCCATCCCCGACCAGAACCTCGAGCGCCAGTACCTCGATCGGAACAAGCTCGGCGTCTCGCTCGGCGCCGGCCTCGGCAGCGGCACCTGGCGCGTCGACGTCGCCGCCGACTTCACCGGCGGCGGCACGCGCACCGTGCCCGACAACAGCGCCGACGTGGGTGGGTTCCCCGATCTGGCCAACGCCAGCCCCGGCGAGTACTCCAGCCTGCTGTTCACGTTCGAGGCGGCGGTCGTGCGCCGCCTGTAGAGCGTCGAGCGGTTCGAGGCGCCCACGGTGCTCACCCCTGTGGGGCGATTGCTCCCGCTGCGCTGGGACGGTAGAAATCACCCGTGGCGACGCGGCCGTGGTTCTCGTACGCTTTGTGCGCTCTTGCTCTCGGAGCGGCTTGGGGATTGTGGCGCATCGGCCGCAGCGGCGAAGCGGGGCAGCCTGCATCGCTGAACGCGGAACGCCCTTCTCGGTCGCGCTCGTCAACCGTGTTGCCGCCGGTCCATCGGGACCCAGAACATGCCGTCGACGGTACGTCCCAGACTGGTGGCGCCGTCGACGGTACTTCGCAGACTGCCAGCATCGAAGACGATCGTGCTCGCATCGGTATCGCCTTGTCGCGCCGCTATGACTCGGCGAGCGATGAGCGGGATGCCCTGCGGCGCGCGCTAGAAAGCAGTGGCCGCACTGATGCTTCGTGGCACCTCGAAGCCATCCGGGACCTCGACTCCTTTCGCGATGAGAGTTCCGGGCATGTGAATCTGCATGGACTCACCTGCTTCGCCGCTGGTTGCGTCGTTGAAGTCGAGGCGAGTGCCGATGCATATCCATCGATCGCGGCGACATTAGTCAGCACAGATCGACGATGGCCCGGCGGGATCGTACTAACGGCACCAGAACGCAATCACCTAGACAGACTGGTTGCGATGCTTGTGCTTCTTCGGCCAGACAATCCGGGCCGAGAACTCGAATAGCACACAGGAGGGCACTATGATTGGATACCGCGTGTTTGGTGTGTTGCTCATCGTAGGCGCGTTGGTTGGCCTGTCTCCGATCGGGAAGGCAAACGCGACCTACTTCAGTCAGAGCGGCGTCGTGTGTCGCCCAGGGCCGTCACAGCCAAGTGACTTCTACTACGACTACGAAGGAATTTGGAACGTTGTTTCGGCCAGTCGTACCGTGTACTGCGCTTCGCCTGTTCCCAGCAGCTTCGTCGGATCTGAACTGAGAGTGACCGCCTATGATGCTACTTCTACTGCCGCTACAGCGTGTCAAGGCGTCGCGATGACGGCAAGTGGGGCCACATACACAACGACTCTCAGGTACACCAGTGGCGCAAATGGTCAATACACTACCCCTGTAAATAGCTACATCGGACCTTCTCTGATCTACTGGGTAAATGGATTGCCGGGCCTGACCGACGCCGCATCAGTTGTGTTCACCTGCACCCTTGCAGGAAATGGCCATCGTATTCGCAGTGTCGGGGTTTATACATCGAGCCCATAGGCACTGAGCACACATGTGCGGGGGGGGTGGGCTAGGGTGCGGGGGCGGCCCAAGCGCCCGGACGCCTCACCTCGCCCCTACCGTACCCGGACCTGAGCGTTCCCGTTCCCCGGAAGGCTAGGCGAACAGTGATCACCGCGCGTTGACTCGGCAACAGCAGCGCGGCTATCATTTTTTTCGTCCGGTCGCCCGTTCGGGGTGACCACGAGGGGAACCAAGCGCATGGGTCACCACATCGCCGTGTGCCGTCGCCGGCCCGGCCTCGTCCTGGGAGCGGGTCTCGTCGTCGCGGGCCTCGTCGGCTGCATCGAGCCGCTGCGCGGCTCGAACGTGCAGTTCGACTTCGCCGAGGGCGTGCCGGCCGTCGCCGATCGCGGCGCGACGCCCAACGGCGAGCAGCCGCCCGCCGACACCTTCCTCGCCCTCTACGCCGTCGATCTCGAGTTCGTCGACGCCGACGGCGACGGCCGCGCCGACCTCGACGCCAACGGCGAGCCCCTCGCCAGCACCGCGCACCTGTACGAGGTCCACCGCTTCGAGATCCGCAAGCTCATCAACCGCGCCTCGCCGTGCTTCATCGACCTCGAGGGCGCGCCCTTCCCCGGCGTCCACGTCACCCAGTACGGCCGCAAGATGCGGGCGCGCATCGGCATCGACCTCGACGATCCCAGCGCGCCCTACGACGACAGCCTGCCGCGCAACGACGCGATCGACGCTCTCACCGCTGACCGCCGCATGTCCCTCTTGCCCCGGCTCGAGAACGAGCTCAAGGCGGTGACCAGCACCGACTCGCTCGGCGAGGTCGGCCGTCCGGACTTCCAGTACCCGGCGACCACGCCCATGGGCACCTGCGCCGACACCACGCCGGGGCTGGCCGACCTGCCGCACCCGACCTGCCTCGACGACGCGAGCAACGCGCTCCGGCTGCGCCTGTGCCAGGAGCTGTGGGCCGAGGCCGGCCCCGACTTCTACGAGGGCTCCGACAAGGTCTTCACCCTGCCGCTCAACGGCAAGTTCTACGGCCTGGTCGAGGGCGAGAACCCGATCAACAGCGGCTTCGTCGGCGGCGCCGGCTTCTACGTCGACGAGAACCTCCTCGGCGTCGACGCCTACGTCGTCAACTGGCAGTACAAGGACCTCGACGGCGACGGCGTCCCCGACGTCCCGGGCGGGATGGTGATCGACACCGGCTCCCCGTACCTGTTCGGCCGCACCCACGTCATCAGCCGCGGCGTGGTCAGCGCGACCATGCGCAACCTGTACGACTCGCACATCCGGGCCGAGATGGCCGTCTTCCCCGACCTGGGCAGCGACCGTGTCAACTTCTAGGACCCGCCAGGAGCCTCTCATGCGCATGCGCCTCGGACTCTCGCTCGCCGGCCTCGGCCTCGGCCTGGTCGGCCTCTCCAACGTGAGCTGTCAGGCCATCGACTGCGGCCCGGGCACCCTCGAGCGCGACGGCGTGTGCGTGCCGGCGGACGAGACCGTGGACGACGCCCGCTGCGGCGGCGCGGGGCCGTTCGCCACCGTGCTCGGGCTCGACGGCACCTGCGAGGTCGAGACCCCGACCCAGTGCGACCCGACCACCACCGAGGAGCGCTTCGATCCGCAGACCGGCATCACGACGTGCGTCGGCACCGGCGGCGGCTGCGAGTCCGAGATCCCGTGCCAGGCCCCGGACGCCCTCAAGGCGACGCTGTGCGGCCGCATCTGGGACACCGAGACCGACCGGGCCATCGCCGCGGCGGCGTCGGATCCGACCATGCGCTGCGACCCGGCCAACCCCACCCAGGACGGGCCGTGCTCGCTCCGCCTGCGGTTCTTCGACGCCCTCGACTTCGCGATGGACCCGACGGGCGCCATGCCGCTCGTGCCCGAGGGCGGCGTCTACCAGGACGGCTGCAACCGCTACCGCGGCCACAACATGCCGCGCGCGACCTTCGGCTTCATCGGCATCGCGGTCGACGACGCCCCGGGCACCCCGGCCCGGCACATCATGACCGGCGTCGCGACCTCGAACGCCTTCGCCTCGCCCGGCCGCGACTTCCGCGCCTACATCACGCGGAACGCCACCGACACTGCCTGGCCCTCCTCGGCCGGCCTGACCGGCGAGTCGTTCGCCACCCGCGGCGTCCTCGCGATCGTCTTCCACTACCAGGACGCGCCGGTCAGCGGGGTGAGGGTGCGCCGCAACGAGGCCCTGATTCCCAACGACGACTTCTACTTCAGCGACACCGATCGCGAGCGCACCACGGTCGACACCGCGCTCACCACCACCGGCGCCAACGGCACGGTGCTGGTCATCAACTCGCCCACCCCCATCGCCCACGACGGCGTCGGCAACGAGCCGGCGGGCTGCATCTGGCCGGTCAACCTGGCGGCCTCGATTCGCAACGTCGTGTTCGTCCAGATCAAGGAGGCCGAGACCCAGGCCGGCGTGGTGTGCGAGTGAGGCTCGCACCGGCCAGCGTGGCCGCCGCGCTCGTCGTGGGCGCGGCGGTCGGGGTCCTGCCCGCGCCCGGCGCCGGGCCGGCGCCGGCCCACGCCGACCCGGCGAGCGGGGTCGACGCGGCGCTGTTCCGGCCGTCCTACGACGGCAGCGGCGTGCTCTCCCTCGAGGGCGCGCGGCTGCCCACCCGCTACGACCTGAGCTGGAAGCTCCTGCTCGGCTTCGCCAAGGGGCCGCTCGACGTCGTCGTCCCCGGCATCGGCAACGGCGACGACGTCGACAACGTCCTCAACTACACCCTGACCCTGGACATGGCGTTCGGGTTCACGGTGACCAAGAAGCTCGCGGTCGGCCTCGGCGCGGCGGTCTACCGCAGCGATCCCGGCCCCGGCTACGGCGCGCGCGGCCGCTTCGTCTCGGGGCAGGGCGGTGTCTCCACCGGCCTCATCTCGCTGCGCGACCTGTCCAACCAGGACCCGTCGGGCAACTACGAGGCCCAGAGCCTGTCGGGGCCGCTCGACGTCCGGGTCGGCGCCAAGTACCAGTTCCTCGACGGCCCGCGGCTGGCCGCGACCGCGATCGGCACGGTCGTCCTGCCGTTCGGCGAGGACGAGATGTTCCTGGGCGACCGCAACCTGGTCTTCGAGCCGCGGCTCGCCCTCGACTACCGCTTCGACCGCCTGACCTCGACCAAGCTGGTCGCCAACCTCGGCGCCCGCATCCGCGAGCGCACGGTGCTCCAGGCCTTCGACAACCGGGTGGCCATGGACATGATGCTGCCCGGCGCCCAGGTCGCGCAGGCGGTGCTCGACGTCCGCTCCGAGGCCCTGATCGGCGTCGGCGGCCTCTACGAGCTCTCGCCGTCGGTGGTGCTGGCGGCCGAGGCCGTCGGCCTGATCCCGCTGCCCGAGGGGCTGAGCTACGGCGACTGCCGTCTGGCCGACGGCCGCCGCTGCTCGTCGCTGACCGAGGCCGAGCAGGCCAGCGGCGCCGGCGGTGGCGCCCTCGCCGCCTACGCCGCGGGTGGGGTGTCGTACCGCATGAACCCGCACCTGACCGCGACCCTGGCCGGCTCGGCCGGGCTGGTCGGGGCCCGCGCCGACGACTTCCGGGCCATGGTCGGGATCACCTGGTCGCCGCAGCCCGAGAGCGAGGCCCGGGTCGGCCGCGGCGATCGCGACGGCGACGGCATCCCCGATCTGTCCGACGCCTGCCCCGACGATCCCGAGGATCGCGACGGCTACCAGGACGACGACGGCTGCCCCGACCTCGACAACGACGGCGACGGCGTGCCCGACGTGGACGACAAGTGCCCCGACGAGCCCGAGGACCGCGACGCCTTCCAGGACGAGGACGGCTGCCCCGAGCGCGACAACGACGGCGACGGCATCCCCGACGTCGCCGACCGCTGCCCCAACGACGCCGAGGACATCGACGGCTTCGAGGACGACGACGGCTGCCCCGACGAGGACAACGACGGCGACGGCTTCCCCGACAGCGTCGACAAGTGCCCCAACGATCCGGAGACCGTCAACGGCGTCGACGACGACGACGGCTGCCCCGACGTCCGGACCACCACCGGCCCGGTCGAGGCCTCGGATCGGATCGACCTGCGCGGCAACCGCATCGAGTTCGCCGCCGGCACCGCCAACCTGACGCCGGCCTCGCGCCTCATCCTCGACCAGGTGGCGCAGCTCATGCGCGACCGCGGCTTCTCGGTCCGCATCGAGGTCCACGTCGCCCTCGGCACCCGGTCCCGGGTGGCGCGCGTGATCGCCGCCCAGAAGCGGACCGACAAGGCGCTCAGCCAGCGTCGCGCCGACGCGGTCTTCCAGTACCTGCAGCAGAAGGGCGTGCCCGCGCCCCAGATGACGGGCTCGGTGGGCCTGGGCTCGGACCGCCCGCTGGTGGCCCCGACCGATGCGGCCAACGACCGCGTCGACTTCATCAAGACCCAGCAGAGGACGCCGTGAGGAGGAGATCCGCCATGCCCGTCCCTCGTTCCGGTCTCGCCGCGGCCGTGCTGGGCGCGGCGCTGTGCGCGGCCTCGCCCGCCGCCGCCCAGGAGGATCCCGGCCCGGTCGACATCGAGATCCCGGCGGTGGTCATGGACACCACCGGCGGGGACGGGGGCGCGACCGGCCCCGACGACCAGCTCGACCTCGCCAACGTCGTCCAGAGCGCCGCCCGCGGCGTGACCACGGTGCAGGAGGCGCCGGCGATCGTCACGGTCATCACCGCCGACGAGATCGCCGATCGCCAGTTCCAGACCATCGATCAGATCCTGGACACCGTGCCCGGCTACATGCGCGTGGGGCTCATCCACAGCCAGTTCCCGATGGCGGTCTCGCGCGGCATCCCGCAGTCCGTCCAGCTCCTGCACGACTCGGTGTCGATGTTCGACCCCTACGTCAACGTCCCCACGATGCAGCGGCTGCAGCCGCTCGAGACCATCAAGCGCATCGAGACCATCACCGGCCCCGGCGGCGTCTTGTGGGGCGCCAACTCGTTCCTGGGCGTCGTCAACATCATCACCAAGGACGCCGAGGACGTCGACGGCGTCGAGGTCGGCGGCCAGATCGGCCACGGCAACGGCGATCGCTCCAACGCCCGCGTCTACGCCATGGCCGGCTTGCCCGACCTGCTGGGCGGCAAGGCCAAGCTGTTCGTGCACAGCGCCTTCGAGAGCTACCTCGGCCCCGGCTTCCAGATGCCGCTGCACATGTTCTCGGCGCCCCTGCCGCAGCCCAACTCGATCACCTTCTACGGGCCGCTGACCACCGCCGAGCCCGAGCGCAGCTACCTCTTCAACTTCTTCACCAAGCTCACGATCGGCAAGCTCCAGATCCGGGTCCAGGCCCCGATCGCCAAGCGCCACACCCCGCTCGGCTTCCCCGGCTTCGTCGTCCGCAAGGACCTGCCCGAGGACGCGCAGTGCGCGGGCCTGCCCGACTTCGACCCCAACGACCTGTGCCTCGACGCCGGCCGCCGGTCGCGTGACAACCAGATCAACTTCCTCGATCGCTACGTGGTCGCCGAGCTCAAGAGCCGGGTCGCCGGCGGCAAGGCCGGGATCGGGGTCAAGGCCTACGCCATCCAGTTCGTGCGCGCCTTCCCCCAGCTCGGCATCCTGTCGCCGGTGCCGGCGCTGCTCGAGGGCGGCCTCGCCTTCAAGTTCGACGCCACCTCGTATCGCTTCGGCGGCGCCTACGACGGCGACTTCGAGCTGCCGGGCAACCTGCGCGTCAACTACGGCGCCGAGGCCTTCACCGAGTTCGCCCCCAACAACACCGACGGCAAGAGCCGCCAGGGCGAGGGCCTCCTGGCCGAGTTCATCGGCCCCTACGTGCTCGAGCGCCTACCCCTGCCGTGCCCGCGGGAGCCCGATCCGGACGCCGCGGTCAACACGCCGCGCATCATCGCCGGCTGTCCGCTGACGTTCGCCTTCCCCGCCGACCGCGCGGTCGGCGGCGCCTACGTCAACCCGCAGTGGCGTCCCAGCAAGAAGCTCATCCTCGACGCCGGCGCCCGCCTCCAGGTCGCCCCCGAGGCCCTGGGCTCGCAGCCGTACCCGCTGACCTCGCTGTTCTCGGGCACCGCGGTGTGGAACTTCCGCCCCGCCTGGCACCTCAAGCTCAACTACGCCGAGGGCTTCCGGCCGCCGGTGTTCAACAACGTCGCCTCCAACGGCGAGGCCGTGCAGATCGACGGCCGCGAGGACCTCAAGGTCGAGACCTCGCAGTCGGCCCAGGCCGAGATCAACGCCCGCCTCTTCAAGGGCGAGCGCCGCATCCGCGAGCTGTCGTTCCGCGTCGACTACTCGTACACCCGCCTCGAGAACCTCATCCAGATCGTGTCGGGTCGCTACGAGAACACCGCCGAGCGCGCCATGCACTCGGGCGAGGCCCTGGCCAAGCTCTACATCCAGGGCGGTCACCGCCTGGAGCTGGCCTACAGCTTCCTGCGCATCAACACCCGCGACAAGGGCGTGCACAAGTCGTTCCCCGAGCACATGTTCCACCTCGGCAGCGTGTTCAACGTCATCGACGACAAGCTGTCCTTCTTCTCCAACCTGCGCGTGGTCGGCGCCATGGAGGACCCCAACCGCCTGATCGAGCACCGCGACTACCGCTACGACCTGATGGCGCCCATCCCCGGCACGGTGGTCAACGGCGCCACCGGCCTGGCCGGGCCGCTGCGCGTCACCCCGACCGACCTCGTCCTCGATCGCCTGCCGCCGGTGGCCGACCTCAGCCTCGGCTTCACGCTCATGCCGATGGCGAGGCTGACCATCCGCGGCACCGTCTTCAACGCCTTCAACGCCCGCTACTACCAGCCCGACCCGTTCTTCGACTACGAGCCGCGCCTCGAGTTCCTGCCCAACCCGTGGGAGGACTTCCGGGCGTACCTGTCGGCGTCGTACCAGCACTGAGGCCACGTCGAGGCCGCGTCGAGGCCGCGTCGAGGCCGCGTCGAGGCCGCGTCGAGCCGGCGCCCGTGCGTGGCGCGGTCAGCCGGTCAGCCCTGGCCGGCGAACGGGGCCAGGCCGTCGCGCACCCGGTAGGCCTGGTCGATCCCGGCCAGGAGCCCGCGCGAGTCGACCGGCTTCAGCACGTAGTGGTGGACCCGGCCGGTGGCCCCGGCCCGCTCGACGTCGGGGACGTCGGTGTAGCCGGACAGGAGCACCCGGACCAGGCGCGGGTGGCGGTCGCCCAGGCGCTCGAGCAGCTCGAGCCCGGTCATGCGCGGCATCTTGTGGTCGGTGACCAGGACGTCGAACTCCTGCTCGGCCAGCAGGGTGAGGGCGTCCTCGCCGTTGGTGCAGCGCGTGACCTCGAAGCGGCGGCGCGTGACCCGCTCGATGAAGTCCAGCATGTCCGGCTCGTCGTCCACGACGAGGATGCGCGGTCGCGGCGCACCTCCGACCATGACGCCACTGTCTCACATCCAGCACGCCGTGTCGCACTCCGGCGCCCGCTCACCTGGTGCGGTGACCCGGAACTGGCTAGAATCGACGGCACTTGGCCTCCGAGGCGTCCTTGTCCAAGCGTCGCGTCCTCGCCATCTCCCCCAACCTCGATCAGCTGCGGCGCATCGTCGCCAACCTGGAGCGGGCCGGCGCGGAGGTCGACGCGGTGCGTTCTCTCGACGCGATCCAGAGCGAGATCATCCCCCATCGCTACGTCTTCATGGACGTGGAGGAGGGGGACACCCGGGCGGTCGAGCGCCTGGTGCCGATGCTGCGCCAGAAGTCGCATGCGGCGGTGGTCACGCCCAAGGCGTCGCTGGGCGAGCTGACCGACTACCTCAAGGACCACCGGGTCAACCACGTCATCGTGGGCGAGGAGCTCGACCGCGGCGTGTTCGTGACCGCCCAGAAGCTCCTGACCGGCGACATCTTCGGCATCGAGAAGTACCTGCCCGAGGGCACCCCGGTCCACTACGTCCGCCTGCGCGACTTCGAGGGCCGCGGCAAGGCGCTCGACACCGTCCTGGCCTACGCCGAGGAGGCCAAGATGCGCCGCCAGGTGCGCAGCGCCATCGGCCAGGTGTGCGAGGAGCTGCTCATGAACGCGCTCTACGACGCGCCGGTCGACGAGCAGGGCAACCAGATCTTCGCCGAGGTCGACCCCCACGATCGCACCAAGTCGCGGTCGCCGCGCCCGGTGTCGATCCGCTACGCCGCCACCGAGAGCCAGTTCGCGGTGGCGGTCCGCGACCGCTTCGGCCGCCTGGCCAAGAACACGATCCTGGCCTACATCGACAAGTGCCTGCGCTCGCCGGTGCAGATCGATCGCAAGACCTACGGCGCCGGGCTCGGCCTCTACCTGGTGGCCAACGCCGCCGCCAGCTACCTGGTCAACGTCGCCTACGGCATCGCCACCGAGGTCGTGTGCACGTTCGACCGCGGCGCCAAGGCGCCGCTGCGCCTGGTCGGCGTCTTCGTCCACCCCGGCCAGGCCGAGATGCTGCGCGAGGGGCCGACGCCGGAGACCGCGGCGGGGCGGCCCGACGACGAAGACGAAGACGTCCAGCTGGAACCGGGCGGGTAGGCCGGGGGCGCGGATGGCGGAGCGCCAGTTCGGCCCCTACCAGCTGGTGAAGCAGATCGCCGTCGGCGGCATGGCCGAGATCCACCTGGCGAAGACCAAGGGGATCGCCGGCTTCGAGAAGTTCTGCGCGCTGAAGATGATCCACCCCAACTTCGCGCAGGACGAGCAGTTCATCGAGATGCTCATCGACGAGGCGAAGATCGCGGTCCAGCTCCAGCACGTCAACATCGCCCAGACCTTCGACCTCGGCCGCGTCGGCGACACCTACTACATCACGATGGAGTTCGTCGACGGCGCGGATCTCTACAAGATCCTGCGCAGGGGCTCCGAGCAGGACGTCGACATGCCGGTCGACGTCGCCGCCTTCATCGCCAAGGAGATGGCCACCGGCCTCGACTACGCCCACCGCAAGCGCGACAGCGCCGGCAACAACCTCGGCATCGTCCACCGCGACGTCTCGCCGCAGAACGTGCTGGTGTCCAACGCCGGCGAGGTCAAGCTGGTCGACTTCGGCATCGCCAAGGCGACGATGAAGGTGCGCCAGACCGCGGTCGGCGTGATCAAGGGCAAGTACTACTACATGTCGCCGGAGCAGGCGTGGGGCGAGCGCCTCGACCACCGCTCCGACATCTTCTCGGCCGGCATCGTCCTCTACGAGATGCTGACCAGCCAGATGCTCTACCTCGAGGAGGACCTGCACAAGCTCCTCGACATGGTGCGGCGGGCCAACATCGAGCCGGTGCGCACCCTGCGCAAGGACGTGCCGCCCCAGCTCGAGCGCATCGTCATGCACGCCCTGGCCAAGAAGCCGGAGGACCGCTACCAGAGCGCCGGCGATCTGGCCTCGGACCTCGAGCGCTTCCTCCACACCTACTCGCCGGTGTTCACCGCGTCCAAGCTGGCCTCCCACCTGCGCCGCGCCCTCGGCGAGCCCGGCGGCACGATCCCGCCGCCGGTGGGCGAGCCGGCGCCGCGCGATCCGCTGCAGTCGACCCAGTCGCTGCCGCGCCACACCTTCGTCACCAGCCGCGCCGAGATCTCCGACGAGAACAGCGTCATCTTCCGGGTGTCGGAGCTGGGAGGGAGCCCGGACTCGGCGCCGACCGGCCCCGGGCCGCGGGCGCCGACCGCGCCGCTGCGAGGTGGGGCGGGCCGCCCGGTCGAGGCGGCTCCGCGCCCGCAGCCGCGGATGTTCTCGGTGTCGACGATGCCGGTGGCCGACGCCGATCTCGAGATCGAGAGCACGATGATCACCGGCGAGCCGTCGATGAGCGCCGGCGACGGCGGGCCGACCTCCCTCGACGGGCCGCGCGGCCTGCGGCGCTCGGCGGTGCCGGCGGCCACCGAGGATCTGCTCGGCGACTACGAGCCGACGGTGATGGAGGAGCTGCCCGGCCTGGTGCCGAGCGGGCAGCACGAGGACGACCCGCCGACCCTGGCCCGCGGCGCGGCCCCGCTGGCGGCGGTCGAGGAGACGGTGACGGTGCCGCGGCGGCGCGGCGGCGGGGCGCCGCCCCTGCCGGCGGCGCTGGCCGCGCGCCCGCCCACGCCCGCGGTCAGCGAGCTGCGCCGCCCCCGCGAGTCGCGGCGCACCCCGGCCGGCGGCGTGCCGGCGGCGGGCTCGGTCCTGCAGCAGCTCGTCGGTCAGCCCAGCACGCCGATGCCGCGCCCGCCGTCGGCGCGCGGCGCCGGCGCCCCGATCTCCGACGGCGTGCCGGGCATGATGGCCGACCCGGCGTCGTCGAACGCGCCGACCGGGGCGGCCGGCGGCCGCGGCGCGGTGCCGCCGCGCGGCCCGGGCTCGCCGGCGTCGCCCCTGGCCGGCATGGTCGCCGGCCCCATCGACGGTGCCTACGACGCGCCGACCACGCCGGCGACCGGGGCCGCGCCGCAGGGCCACGACGCGCCGACCGCGCCGGCCCTGGGCGCCGCGCCCCCGGGGGCGTACGACACGCCGCCGCCTGGTCCGTTGCCCGGGGCCGGCCTGCCGCCGGGGGTGACGCACGGGCCGGGGCCGGGGATGCCCGGCGGCTACGCTCCGCCGACGCCGCCCGGCCTGCCGGCGCACCTCGCGCCCTACGCGGTGCCGGGCTCGGGGCCGTACCCGGCGGCGGGCCCGCCGGGCTCGGGGTCGTACCCGGCCGCCGGCTACCCGTACCAGCCCTACCCGGGGCAGCCGGTGAGCTTCACCAAGCAGATGCAGGCCCTGGTCGAGCTCGACGAGCTGCCGGCTCACTACCGCCTGGGCGCCGGCGGGCCGAGCTGGCTCCTGCGCGCGCTCCTGGCCCTGGTCCTGGTCGCGGGCGGGATCGGCATCGCGCTGCTCATCATCCGCACCGGCGACGACGCGCCGGTCGAGGCCTCGCTGCTCATCGACTCGACGCCGCCCGGCGCCACCGTCACCGTCGACGGCGACGAGCTCGTCGACCGCACGCCGGCGCGCTTCGCCACCCGCCCCGGCGCCCGCCACGAGATCACGGTCGAGCTGGCCGGCCACAAGCCCCACACCGACGCGGTGCTGGTGCCCGACGGTGGCGGCCAGATCCGGGTCTTCGCCTTCCTGCCGACGCTCACGGTCAAGCTCAAGGTCGTGACCGTGCCGCCCGGCGCCGACGTCTACATCGGCGAGCAGCTCCGCGGTCGCACCCCGCTCGAGATCGGCGACCTCGCGCCCGACGCTACCCGCGAGATCGAGGTCCGGATGAAGGACTACCCGCCGGAGAAGCGGACCCTCATCTGGGAGGGCAAGACCGAGCAGACCGTCGAGATCCGGCTGCGGAAATAGGGTACGTTCGCTGCCCCATGACGGCACCGGCACGGCGCGAAGGCATCGTCGGCGAGATCTCCACGCTCCTCGGGCGGGGCACGACGTTCGAGGGCAAGCTGACGTTCGAGGGCACGGTCCGCATCGACGGCAAGCTCAAGGGCTCGGTGTTCTCCGACGACGTGCTCATCATCGGCGAGGGCGCGCACGTCGAGGCCGAGATCGACATCGGCGAGATCATCATCCAGGGCACGCTGGTCGGGAACGTGCGGGCCAAGCGCGGCATCGAGGTGCTGGCGCCCGGCCGGGTCAAGGGCGACCTGACCACGCCCAGCCTGCAGATCGAGAAGGGCGTCATCTTCGAGGGCCGCTCCTTCATGGAGGGCGTCGCCGCCGGCAAGCCGGCGACGGCGTCGACCCCGGCCGCGTCGCCCGCGCCCAAGCCGGTCAAGTAGCGTCGCGGGCGTCTCCGCGCGCGGCCGCCACCAGCAGGTCGAGCTCCGGGGCGCTCATGTCCGGACGGGCCGCAGGATCTGCCCCGGCGCGTGGGTCCGCGGGTAGTCGGGGAGCGGTTCACCGCGCATCGCCCACGCGTCGAGCGTGAGGGCCCAGACCATCGCCACGCGCTGTGACGCCGTCGCGTCGGCGACCAGCTCGCCGTCGCGGGCGTCCGAGGTCAGCCCGGCGCGGCGGACCGGCCAGCTCGCGCGGGCTCGCGCCGGTTCGGCCCGCCCTTCGTCGGACATGCCTCATCGTAGCCCGCGGGCTGTCGTCGGGCCCCGACGCCGGGGTACAGTGCCGACGATGCGTACCGTCGTGCTCGCGTCCGTCGTCTCGCTGGCGCTGGGGTGCAAGGGGAAGGAGCAGAAGCCGGCGGCGGCGCCCCCGCCGGCCGACGCCGCGGTCAAGAAGGACACCTCCACCGGCGCGCTGCCGCCGCCGCGCACCCTGGTGCCGCTGGGCGAGCCGTTCTCGGCCCGCGAGGATGGCAGCGCCGGCCAGCCAGCGCTGGCGGTGACCGCCGACGGCGCGGCGCTGGTGGCGTGGGTCGAGGGTGGCGGCGTGCACCTGCGGCGCTGGAGCGGCGCCGGCTGGGACGAGATCGCGCCCTCGCCCGACCAGGCGACCAACCGCGCCGTCGGCGAGCCGTCGCTCGCCGTCGAGCCCGACGGCGCGGTGCTGGTGGGCTGGCTCGAGCGCGCGAAGCCGGAGCACGACACGCTCCAGGTCGCGCGCTGGAAGGACGGGGCGTGGTCGCCGCTGGGGGCGCCGGCGACGGCGCCGGTGAGCGGCGCGGCGGTCGCCGCCTCGGCGCTGGGCCCGGTGGCGGTGTGGGTCGAGGCGCAGACCGTCCAGGTCCGGGTCCACCGCGACGGCGCGTGGGCGCCGCTCGGCGACGGCACGCTGCGCGCCACGCCCGACGGCCTGGTCGGCGTCGCCCCGGCGCTCGCCACCGCCGGCGACCACGTCGTCGTCGGCTGGATCGAGCGCACGCCGGCGATCGTGACCTCGCTGCGGCGCTGGGACGCCGCCGCCGGCGCCTGGGTCGCGGTGCCGCCGCCCGAGGGCGCCGACGCCCGCAGCAACGTCGCGGTCGCGGTCGTCCCCGACGGCACGATCACCGTCGCCCTCACCTACACCGTGGGGCTGCGCCAGGTGGTGACCCGGGCGCCCGGCGACGTCGACTGGAAGATCATCGACGTGCCCGAGCTGGCCAACGGCTACGTCGATCGCACCCGGCTGGCCGGCGTCCCCGACGGCCGCGTCCTGTTCTCCTACCCGTTCGGCGGCCGCTTCGCCTGGTGGGACGGCGCGACGTGGATCGCCACCCCGGTCGGGGTCATGGCGCCCTCGCAGGTGGTCCCGGCCGCGGCCGGCGGCGCCGGCGGGGTCGTGGTGGTGGCCTGGTCCGCCGGCCCCCCCGGCAAGCCCGAGCGGGTCCGCGTGCTCGAGGTCAAGAAGTAGCCCGGCCATCGCCTGGGCGTGGCGGGCGGGCGTGGGGTGGGTGGCACCGGCCTGCCCGGTGGGTGGCACCGGCCTGCCCGGTGGGTGGCACCGGCCTGCCCGGTGGGTGGCACCGGCCTGCCCGGTGGGTGGCACCGGCCTGCCCGGTGGGTGGCACCGGCC
>CAADGB010000508.1 GCA_900696455.1 uncultured delta proteobacterium | reverse complement strand
GGGGGGCGGGGATCTGGTGATACTCCCGGGGCGAGGGTGCCCCGGCGGGGCCGGCGCGTGGGGCCTGCCCGCAGCGACGGCCCAGGCCGTCTCGCGCTCGGGTCCTCGCTGTGCCGGACTCGCGGCGGTCTGCCGTTTCGGACCGCGCGGATCGATCCATCCGGGCTGCCCCTGCGCGGAGCTGCGGTACGAGCGCGAGCCCGCCCGGGCCGTCTCGCGGGCGGCCGGCCCCACCGCGCCTTCCTGCGCGCACCACCGTTCCTCGGAGATCGATCACCCGAGTCCGAGCGCGAACCCGAAACCGAGCCCGAGCCCCTTCGACTCCGCCCCTTCGGGGCTTCGCTCAGGGTGAGCGGGTCATTCAGCCCCGCGCCCGAAACCGAGCCCGAGCCCCGAGCCCCTTCGACTCCGCCCCTTCGGGGCTTCGCTCCTGACGAACGGCGCCGGCTCGCGCGGGGCCCAACTTTCCGGTCGGCCTGAGCCGCCCGAGCGACAGCGAGGGCGTGTCGAAGGCCGACAAGCCGCGGCTGCGTGCCGTTCGGGTTCCCGCGAGCTCCGACCGCGGTCGGTGAAGGGCTCAGGGTGAGCGGGTCATTCAGCCCCGAGCCCGAATCCGAACCCGAGCCCGACGTGGCGTTGGGTGGTCCGGAGAGGTTCTTCCCCGCTCGCCCTGAGCCAGGCGGAGGGAGCGCAGCGAGCGACGCCGCCGTCGAAGGGCCCTCTCAGGCGGAGCGGAAGGTGAACGGGTAGGTGACGGTGACGATGCCGCCGCCGCGGGGGGCCGGGAACGTGACGCGGCGGATGACGCCGGCCACGCAGTCGTCGACGGCGGGCCCCATGCCCGAGGCCGACGCGTCGAGGACGCGGCCGTCCTTGCCGATGGTGAAGCGGGCGCGCACGGTGCCGGCGAGATCGGGGGTGACGGCGAGCTGCCGCTCGTAGCAGTGGCGGATCGGGACCAGGTGGCGCTGCACGACCCGCCGGATGTCGGCGCGATCGAGCGTCCCGATGGCGCCGGTCGGTGCGGTCGTGACCCGGGGCGGGCGGGCGCCGGGCCCGGGCCCGGGGCGACCGAAACCCGTGGACGGGGTCGCGTCGTCGGGATCGAGCATCTCGAGCAGGTCGGCGGCGGCGAGGCGATCGACGAGGTCCTGCTGGCGACGGGCGGCCGCGGCGGCGGCGTCGTCGATCGCGTCGAGGTCGTCGACGTCTGCGTCCGCGGGTGGCCGCGGGGCGGTCGGCGCCGCAGGTGGGACGGGCACGGGCTCCGCGGCGGGTGGCACGGGCTCCGCCGCGGCGACGGGGGGCGCGGGCGCCGGCTCGTCGCCGGTGGCCAGGTAGATGAGGAACGTGGCGGCGCCGATCGAGGCGACGCCGAGGCCGGCGATGACGGCGGTGCGCGCGGCGGTGGACGCCATGGCGCGACGATGGCACGGGCCGTCACCGGCCGCGAGCGTCGTCTGCAGCGCGGGTGACGGGAGCACCCGCTGCTCGACCCGTGGATCACGACGACGACGCGGGTGCGGCTCAGTCGCCGACCGGCGCCTCGGCCTCGCCGCGAGCTGGATCACGCAGCGGGGCGCGATGGCGCCGGCGCTGCCCGGGATCTTCCTCGAAGGTCCCCGACCACTCGAGGAGCGGGAGCCACCCGGCGACGGCCCAGGCCAGGAAGGTCGCCGCTCCCCGCTTCGCGAGGTCGAGCCCCCGCCGGTCGCCGGCCGGCGGCGCGCTCGCCGTCGGCGCCGCGCCCTCTTCGCCGGGGCCGCGGATGCGGTCCTCGCGCTCGTCGGCCCAGGGGTTACCGCGCGGCTCCTCGGCGGGGTTGCGGGTCGGGTCCGGATCGCGCCGCGGCTGGCTCCAGTCCTCGCGCAGGACGCCGGGCCCGACCCGCGACGAGACGCAGGCCGCGGCGACGACCACGCCAGCCAGCAACACGACCACGGGGACGCGGCGAGCTCCTCGGCGCACGCAGCTTGGACGCGGCGCCGCCGCCGACGGTTGCCCGCCCCGGAGCGGGTGGAGCGGGAGAGGGGATCAGTGCGCGCGGTAGGACAGCTCGACCTGCTGGCACGCGGTGGCCGAGGCCAGGGCCAGCGGCTCGTAGCGCCAGCGCCGCGCCTCGTCGACGAGCGCGGCGTCGAGCTCGGCGATGCCGCTGCCGCGCGCGAGCTCGGCCGAGGTCACCGCGCCGTCGCCGCCGACGCACAGGCGGAGCCGGGCGTGGGCCTGGCCGCCGAGCTCGGCGGCGACGCGATGAGCGAGGCGGTCGGCACCGCGGGTGTCGGCCGCCGTCAGCCGCCTGGGGAACGACGGCCGCGCGGCGTCGTCGGCGACGAGGTCGATCGCGAGGCCGGAGCGCTGCGCCGACGCGACCTCCGGTCCACGGCCGGTCGACGACGCGGCGCACGCGGCGAGCGGAACGAGTGCGACTGCCAGGATGAGTTGCTTCATGACGGGTCTCCTTCACGGCGGCCCGTTGCGATCGCCGTGCCAGCGCGGGCGCCGCGACAACGCCGCGACAACGCACGGCGGGCCCCGCGCCAGCCGCGCGTCGGCGCCGGCCTCGCGACGTCGCAGCCGGTCGCAGGTCGCATCGCAGGAGCTGTCCGGCCGGGGCCGCGTCGCAGCAGCCGCGAGACCGCGGCGTTCTGGCTAGGCGCGCCCCGCCTCCTGGTGTGTACTGGACGGGTGCCGCGCCTCGGCTCGCTCGGGCTCACCGGCGTCGCCGGCCTCGTCGCCGGCGCGGTCGGTTGTCGCCCCGACTTCCTCGATGACTGCGGCGCGATCCTCGTCGGGCCCGGGGCGCGCGTGAGCTGCCAGGTGCCCGGACACGTCGATCGCGGCTTCGATCTCGCCGTGCCGGCGGCGTGGGACGGCGTCACGCCGCTGCCGCTCGTCATCGCGTACCACGGCGGCGGCGGCAACCGCGAGGGCGCGCAGCGGGTCACCTGCGCCGGCGGCGAGCTGGGCGGCCCCGGTTGCCTCGACACCATGGCCACCGCTCGCGGCTACGCCGTGGTCTCGCCCGACGGCACCGGCGGGAGGCCGCTGCGCGACGTCCGCACCTGGAACGGCGGCGGTGGCGGGCCGGGGGCGTACTGCGCCAGCGGCGCCGCCTGCGCCCAGGGCATCGACGACCTCGGCTACACCGACGACCTCCTGATCGAGGTCGGGCGCGCCATCCCGGTCGATCCGCAGCGCGTCCACGCCACCGGCCTGTCCAACGGCGGCGCCATGGCCCATCGCCTCGGCTGCGAGCGGCCCCAGGTGATCGCGGCGATCGCGGCGGTGGGGGGCGCCAACCAGCACGCCGACGGCGGCGGGGCGTGCGGCGCGATGCCGGTGCTCCACATCCATGGCACCGACGATCCGTGCTGGCCGTTCGCGGGCGGCATTGGCGGCTGCCTCGAGCAGGAGGGCCGCAAGACCTCGGTCGACGAGACGATGGCGGGCTGGGCCGCGCGCAACGGCTGTGCGGGGCCGACCAGCGAGCAGTCCCTCCCCGACGCCGATCCCGGCGATGGCGTCACCGCCTTCCGCCGCGTCCGCGCCGGCTGCGTCGCGGCCACCGAGGACATCGTCATGGTGCTCGGCGGCCACACCTGGCCGTCGGGCTGGAGCTACCTCGGCACCGATCGCATCGGCCGCGTCACCCGCGACTTCGGCAACGAGGTCATCCTGGACTTCTTCGATGCCCACCCCCGGCCGTGACGCCCTGGCGAGGCTCACCGCCGCCGCGCTCGCGCTCGCGCTCGCCGGCTGCGGCTCGTACACCACCTACCAGTCCGCCGAGCCGCTGCCACGCGGGCGCTGGCAGGGCGCGACCGCGCTGGGCGCCGGCGCCTTCGCCGACCGCCCCGGCGACACGCGCACCCCGAGCCTCCACGTCGAGGTCGCGGCCCGCCGCGGCGTCGGTGCCGGCACCGATGTCGGGCTCAAGCTCTACGCCCTCGGCGTCGAGGCCAGCGTGCGCCATCGTCTCCACGCCACCGCCGCCGGCTGGTCGGTGGCGGCGCTGGGGGCGCTCGGCGGCGTGCGCACGACCGGGCGCGGCTCGCTCCCCGACGCCCTGTCCGGACACGCGCGCGCCACCGCCGCCGTCACCCGTCGCACCTCGCCGCGCCGCGCGTGGTCGTTCGGGCCGGTGGTCACGGCCTCGCTCTACCTGCCGGCGGCCGGCGGTCACGCCACCGGCCTGCTGGCGGGCGCCTTCGGCAACCTGAGCTGGTCGTTCGGTGGCTGCTGGCACCTGGTGCCCGAGCTGTCCGTCCACCGGACGCTCCACGGCGACGTGCCGGTGGACGGCGCGGTGGTGCAGGCCGGGGTCGGCGTCGCCCGCGACTTCTGACTCGGGGTTGGATCCGGGTTCGGATTCGGGCTCGGGCTCGGGCTCGGACTCGGACTCGGACTCGGGCTCGGGTTCGCGGCCGCTCGCGACCCGCCCGCGCCCCGGGAATAGCGCCGGCGCCGGCCCGGTTGACACGGCGGCCGAGCCGCCTTACACAGCCGCAGAATCCACCGTGCTTTCGAGGCCGTATGTCTGATCGTCAGTCCGAGGACGTCGCTCGTTACCAGGGTCGCTTCGCCGCGCTCAAGGCCGAGATCGGCAAGGTGCTGGTGGGCCAGGACGACATGGTCCAGCGCCTCCTGCTCGGCCTCCTGGCCGGCGGCCACGTCCTGCTCGAGGGCGTGCCCGGCCTGGCCAAGACCCTGGTCATCCGCACCCTGGCCGAGGCGCTGGACGGGACCTTCTCGCGCATCCAGTTCACGCCCGACATGCTGCCGGGCGACGTCATCGGCACCCAGGTCTTCAACCCGCGCGAGGGCACGTACTCGGTCAGGAAGGGGCCGGTGTTCGGCAACTTCATCCTCGCCGACGAGATCAACCGGGCCCCGGCCAAGGTCCAGTCGGCGCTGCTCGAGGCCATGCAGGAGCGCCAGGTGACGATCGGCGAGCACACCTTCAAGCTCGCCGAGCCGTTCCTGGTCCTCGCCACCCAGAACCCGATCGAGCAGGAGGGCACCTACCCCCTGCCCGAGGCCCAGCTCGATCGCTTCATGCTCAAGGTCAAGGTCGGCTACCCCGGCCGCGAGGACGAGGTCACGATCCTCGACCGCATGGCCGGCGCCGGCGGCGAGCCGCGGGCCGAGCAGGTCATGACCTGCGACGAGCTCCTGGCGGCCCGCGACGTCGTCCGCCACGTCTTCGTCGACGACAAGGTCAAGCGCTACGCCGTCGACCTGGTGGCCGCCACCCGCGATCCCCGGGCCGCCGGTCTCGGCAACCTGTCCACCCTCATCGACAACGGCGCCTCGGTGCGAGGCTCGATCGCGCTGATCAAGGTGGCCAAGGCGGCGGCGGTGCTGGGCGGCCGCACCTACGTCAGCCCCCACGACGTCAAGAGCATCGCCGTCGACGTGCTCCGCCACCGCATCCTGCCCAGCTACGAGGCCGAGGCCCAGGGCAAGACGTCCGATCACCTGATCGCCCAGGTGCTCGAGAACGTCCCGGTGCCCTGAGCCGACCGCGCCGACGAGACAAGCCGTGTTGCCCGCCGAGCTCGCGCGCGAGGTCAAGCGCATCCAGTTCGTGACCGGTCGCCAGGTCGCCAGCGTGATGGCCGGCGCGTACCTGTCGGTCTTCAAGGGTCGAGGCATGGAGTTCGACGAGGTCCGCCCTTACGTGCCCGGCGACGACGTGCGCTCGATCGACTGGAACGTCACCGCCCGCACCGGCGAGCCCCACGTCAAGCGCTACGTCGAGGAGCGCGAGCTGACGGTCATGCTGCTGTGCGACATCAGCCAGTCGCAGGATTTCGGCTCGGGCCGGCGCAGCAAGCTCGAGGCCGCGGTCGAGCTGTGCGCGCTGCTCGCGCTGTCGGCGGTCGGCAACGGCGACAAGGTCGGCCTGCTGCTGTTCCACGGCGGCGCCGACACCTTCATCCCGCCGCGCAAGGGCGACAAGCACGCGCTACGCATCATCCGCGAGGTCTTCGCCCGCGGCCACGAGCCGCCGCGGGCGCGGGCGCGCTGGAACCCGGCCGAGATCCCGCGCCGGCTGTGGGCGTGGCTCCGCCGGCTCGACGAGACCAGCCGGCGCGAGGCGCGGCGGTCGACCAGCATCGCCGCCGCCCTCGAGGTCTGCCGCCCGGTGCTGCCGCGGCGGGCGGTGGTCTTCCTGATCAGCGACTTCCTCGACGAGGGCTACCTCGACGTGCTGCGCCACGCCAACCGCAAGCACGACGTGGTGGCGGTGGCGGTCACCGACCCGCGCGAGCTCGAGCTGGTGCCGGCGGGGCTGGTCACGCTCGAGGACGCCGAGACCGGCGACACGCGACTGGTCGACACCCGCTCGCCGGACTACCGCGAGCGGGTCGCGGCCGACGCCCGGACCCGCCTCGACCGCCTCGAGGACGAGCTGTCGGCGAGCGGCGTCGATCTGGTGCGCCTCGACGCCCAGGGCTCGGTGGTGGACCCGCTCCTGCGCTTCTTCCGCGAGCGCCAGCGGAGGGCGCGGCGATGAGCGCGCGCGGCCGCCTGATCGTCGCCGCGCTCGCGGCCGGCGTCGGCGCCCTGGGCGGCGCGGGCGGGTGCGGCGGCGGTGGCGACGGGGCGCCGCGGGCGCCGCGCCTGGAGCCGCCGGCCGACGTCGAGGCCCGGGTCACCGAGCACGGCCAGGTGCGGGCCTCGGTGCGGGTGTGGCCGGGCGAGCCGCGGCTGGGCGATCCGATCTACCTGCGGCTGACCCTCGAGCGCTCGCCGGGCGCGCCCGAGGTGACGGCGCCGTTCTCCGACGAGGCGCTCGGCCGGCTGCGGGTCGTCGGCTGGACCCCGTCCCGGCAGCGCCGCGACGACGGGACCGTGGTCGAGGAGCAGACCTACACCCTCGAGGCGCCGGGCAGCGGCAAGTTCCGGGTGCCGCCGCTGCGGGTGAGGGTCGGCGACGACGAGGTCCTCACCGAGGAGGTGCCGATCACGGTGGCCCCGGTCGATCCGGCGCGGGCCGGCGAGGCCCTGGCCGGTCCGCGCCCGGCGCTGTCCGCCCGCGCCGCGGTCCGCGCCGTGCCGCTCCACCTGATCGTCCCGCTGGCGGTCGCCGGCGCGCTCGCGCTGGGCGGGCTCGGCCTGATGACCTGGCGGCGTCGCCGCGCGCGCCAGGTCCGGGTGTCGGCCTTCGACGAGGCCATGCGCCGGCTCGCGGCCCTGGCCGCCCGCGGCGCGCCCGACGCCGGCGCCGCCGACGCCTGGTTCGTCGAGCTGTCGGGGATCGTCCGCGCCTACGTCGAGGGCCGCTTCGGCGTGCGCGCTCCCGAGCTCACCACCGAGGAGTTCCTGCAGGAGGCGCGGCGCGCCGCGGGCCTGGCGACCGCGCACCGCGATCACCTGACCGGGTTCCTGGCCCGCTGTGACCGCGTCAAGTTCGCCGGCTACCGGCCCGACGCCGGCGAGTCGCTGGAGACCCTGGCCGTCGCTCGCACCTTCGTCACCGACACCCGGCCCCAGGCCGAGGTCGCCGGTGGCGGCAACGGAGGCCGACGACCATGACCGTGCTCGGTGTCGAGCTCCAGCACCCGTGGTACCTGCTGGCCGCGCTCGCCGTGATCCCGGCGGTGTGGTGGGCGCACCGCGCCGCCGGCCGCGTCGTGTACTCGTCGGTCGGCGCCCTGCCGCGGGCCGCGACCTGGCGCACCCGCCTGGCCTGGCTGCCCGAGCTCCTGATCGCGATCGCGATCCTCGCCCTGGCGGTGGCCCTGGCCGGGCCGCGCGAGGGGCAGCGCGACAGCCGGGTCCGCACCGAGGGCATCGCGATCGCGATGGTCATCGACCTCTCGAGCTCGATGCGCGCCCTCGACCTGTCCGAGCGCGATCGCGAGCGCACCCGCCTCGACGCCGTCAAGGAGGTCTTCGAGCAGTTCGTGCTCGGCGGCGACGGCCTGCGGGGCCGCCCCGACGACGCGATCGGCCTGGTCTCGTTCGCGCGCTACGCCGACACCCGGAGCCCGCTGACGATCGATCACGCCAACCTGGTGGCGGCGGCGCGCGCGCTCGAGCTCGTCACCGAGGAGCAAGAGGACGGCACCGCGGTCGGCGAGGGCCTCGCGCTGGCGGTCGAGCGCCTGGCCGAGGCGCCGACGCGCAGCAAGGTGGCCATCGTCCTCACCGACGGCGTGTCCAACGCCGGCGAGATCGCCCCGCTGGCCGCCGCCGAGCTGGCCCGCGACGCCGGGGTCCGGGTCTACACCGTGGGCGCCGGGACCAACGGCATGGCCCCGATCCGCGTCGCCGATCCCTTCACCGGCGGCGAGCGGCTGCGCTCGGTGCGGGTCGAGATCGACGAGCAGACCCTGCGCGCGATCGCCGAGCGCGCCGGCGGCGCCTACTGCCGCGCCACCGACGGCGACGGCCTGCGCCGGGTCTACCAGGAGATCGACCGGCTCGAGCGCAGCGCGATCGACGAGGTGAAGTTCTTCGAGTACGACCAGCACTACGGCTGGTTCGTGGCCCTGGCGATGGCGGCGGTGGCGGCCGCGCTGCTCCTGCGCGGGACCGTGCTGCGGAGGCTGCCGTGATGGACCTCGTGCCCTGGCCCGACTGGGACTGGCTGCACCGCGACCGCGTGCACCTGCTGTGGGGCGTGCTGGCGCTGGTCGCCGGCCTGGCGGTGCTCGAGTGGCAGCGCCGCGACGCGCTCGGCCGCTTCCTGTCCCCGATCATGCAGCGCCGGCTGGTGACCCGGCCGTCGGCGACGCGGACGGCGGTGCGGCTGGCCCTGGTCACGGTGGCGCTGTTCGCGTGCGTGCTGGCGCTGATGCGGCCGCGCTCGGAGGCCAGCGGCGAGACCGTCCTGAGCTCGCGGGTGGCCGCCGACGTCGTCATCGTCCTCGACGTGTCGAAGAGCATGCTGGCCGAGGACGTGGCGCCCAACCGCCTGGCGCGGGCGCGGGCCGAGATCGCCGGCATGGTCAAGCAGCTCGCCGGCCAGCGCCTGGGCCTGGTCGCGTTCGCCGGTCGCGCCGTCACCCTGTGCCCGCTCACGCCCGATCACGCGTTCTTCAACCTGGCGCTGCGCGGCGTCGACACCCGCACCGTGTCGCGCGGCGGCACCCGCATCGGCGACGCGGTGCGCCTGGCGGTGCGCTCGTTCCCCACCGGCCGCGGCGCCAAGCTGATCGTGCTCATCACCGACGGCGAGGATCACGAGAGCGATCCGCTGGCCGCCGCCGGCCTCGCCAAGGCCGAGGACGTGCGCATCATCGCGGTCGGGCTCGGCTCGGAGGAGGGTTCGCCGATCACCGTCACCGACCCGCGCACCGGCGCCCGCACCCAGGTCATGCACGACGACCGGCCGGTGATCTCGCGCCTCGACGGCGACACCCTGCGGCGGATGGCGCTCCTGACCGGCGGCGCCTACGTCCCCGCTGGCACCTCGGCCCTCGACCTGGAGTCGATCGTGCGCGAGCACATCAAGCCGATCATGCGCGCCGAGGCCGATCGCACCCTGCGGGTGGTGCCGGCCGAGCGCTACCCGTGGATGGTGGCGCTGGCCCTGGCCGCGCTGCTCGGCGCGCTCGCGGTCGGCGCCTACACCGGGAGGGAGTCGTGAGCGCTCGTCGGCCGCGGGCGGCGCGGCGCGTCCTGCGGCCGCGGACGGCCGTGGCGCTGGCGCTGGCGCTGGCGCTGCTCGGCGGGTGCGCCGAGGGCCCCGAGCGGCCGGCGCGGGTCCGCTACAACCAGGGCCTGGCCGCCCTGGTCGAGGGCAAGCTCGACGACGCGGTCGCCGCCTTCCTCGAGGCGCGCGGCGACGCCAGCGGCGACCCCGAGCTCCGGCTGCGCGCGGCCTACAACCTCGGCCTCGCCCACGCCCGCCGCGGCGAGGCCGCCGCCGCCGACGGTCCCGAGCGCGATCTCGAGGCCGCGATCGACGCCTACCAGGACGCGGCGACCTGGTTCTCCGACGCCCTGCGCCTCGCGCCCGACGACGCCGAGGCCCGCGCCAACCTCGAGCGGGTGCAGGCCCGGGTCCTGGCCATGGTCGACGAGCTCAACCGCGGCGAGCGCGGGCTCGAGCGCCGGCTGGAGCAGCTCATCGCCGGCGAGCGCGCGCTGCGCGACCAGGTGCGCGGGTTGTGGCAGGCCCAGGACGCGCGCGGCGCCGGCGCCGATCCGCTGGCCGACCGGGACGCGTTCGAGGCCGCCGCCACCCGGCAGCGCGTGGTGGCGGCCGACGCCGGCGTGGTCGCCGACCTGGCCGGTGACGAGATCACCGCCATCGGCGGCAAGGCCGAGGCCCAGCGCAGCGACGAGGAGCAGGCGCGGCTGGTCCAGCTCAAGAACCTCGATCTCTACGTGCAGGACGCGCGCAAGGAGATGACCGACGCCCGGCGCAACCTGGCCGAGCTGCAGGGCGAGCTGGCCTACCGGCGGACCGAGGGCGCGCTGGAGGCGCTCAAGCGCGCGCGCGAGCAGCTCCTCGATCCGGTCACCGTGCTGCGCGGGGTCGCCGCCGATCAGCTCGAGCTGGCCGGTCACGCCGCCGCGGTCGACGAGGCGCGGGGCGGCGTCCGGCTCGGCGCGGCGCCGCCGTCCTTGCCGGCGTGGATGGAGCCGGTGCGCCTCGGCGGCCGTCAGCTCGACCTGCGGGCGCGCCTCGAGGAGGTCAAGGCCCGGCTCGCCGCGGGCGCCCAGGCCGACGACGCCGCGGGTGGTCCCGGGGCGAGCGCCGCGGGTGGCGCGGGCGACGATCCACAGGCGGCCGAGCGGGCGCGGCTGCGCGCGCTCATCGGCCAGGCCCTGCCCGCGGTCGAGGAGGCGAGCGGCGCGATGATGCGCGCCACCGAGGCGCTGCGCGGCGGCGACGTGAAGGGCGGGCTCGTCGCCCAGCGCGAGGCGCTGGCGGCGATGGCGCGGGCGATCGAGGTCTTCCTCGACCTCCGCGGCCTCGTCGACCTCGCCCTCGCCGAGCAGGGGCAGGTGGTGGCGGCGCTGACGCCGCCGGCCGAGGGCGACGCCGCGCTGTCGCCGGCCGATCGCGCCCGCGTCGTCGGCGACGGCGTGACCCGCAACCACGCCCGCGTCGTGCGCATGCAGGAGATGATCGCGACCCTGGCCGCGTCGGCGCAGGCGGGCGCGGGCGGCGCGGCGCCGGATCCCGCGGATCCTCAGGCCCAGGCGGCCCAGGCCGAGGCCGAGCAGGCCGCGGCGCTGTACGCGCGCGCGGAGGTGCTGCGCGCCGAGGCCCTGGTCGCGCTCGAGGCGCTCCGGACCGTGGCCGGCGGAGGCAAGGGCGCGCCCGCGCTCGAGTCGGCGACCACCGCGCACCGGAAGCTCGAGGAGCTCCAGCAGCTCTTCTTCTCGGTGATCGAGCACCTGAAGCGGCTGGTCCGCGATCAGGGCGAGACCCGGGATCGGACCGCGGTCGCGGTCGGCCAGGACGACCTGGCGCGCAGGCCGCTCCTGCCGGGGCTGGTCGAGCGCGAGGGCGAGCACGCGCGCGCGGCCGACGCCATCGCCCAGGCCCTCGCCGCCCAGGCCGATGCCGCGGCGCAGGCCGAGCCTGGACCGGCCGCGGGGGCCGGCGGCCCGGACCCCAAGGCCCTGCGCGAGGCGGCCGGCGAGGTGCGCAACGCGCTCGGGACGATGCATGATGCGAGCGACACCTTGTCGCGCGCCGCCGACCCCACCGCCACCATGAGCTTCGACCTGTCGCCGGCCCTCGACGCCCAGGGCAAGGCGCTCGAGCACCTGGAGAACGCGCTGCGACTGCTCCAGCCGCCGCCGCAGCAACCGGACCCGCAGCAACAGCAGCAGCAGGACCAGCAGCAGGACCAGCAGCAGCAACAGCAGCAACAGCAGCAGCAGAGCAAGGACGAGGCCCAGCGCCGGCTCCAGCAGGTGCGCGAGCGCGAGGCCCAGCGCGAGCGCGAGCGGCGCGAGCGGCAGCGCCTGCCGTCCGAGCCCGTCGACCGGGACTGGTGACCATGCGCGCCCTCGCGTTCGCTGCCGCCACCGCCCTCGCCGCCGTCGTCGTCATCGGCGCGCCCGCGGCGTGGCGCCCGGCGGCGGCCCAGGCGGCGCCGCCGCAGGCGCGCTACCAGCTCGGCGGCGAGGCCTACGCCGGTCAGCCCTTCCTGCTCGCGATCGTCGTCGAGGGCCTGGCCGAGCAGCCGCAGCCGACCGCGCCCGCCATCACCGTGCCCGGCGCCACGATCACGCCCGTGGGCGTCGAGCTACGCGCCGCTCCCACGGTCATCATCAACGGTCAGCGCATCGATCAGGGCAGCGGCACCTGGGTGCTGCGCTACCGCATGGACGTCGCCCGGGGTGGCACCTACACGCTGCCCGAGGTCAAGGTGGCGCAGGCCGGGTCGCAGGTGGTGGTGGCCAGCGCGCGCCTGCGGGTCGCCGATCTGCCGTCGACCAAGGACATGGCGCTCGAGGTGCTCTTCCCCGGGCGCCCGATCTACGTCGGCGAGACGGTCCCGGTCGACATCGCGTGGCTCCTCCGCCGCGACCCGCAGGACCAGACCCTCTCGGTGCCGCTCCTGTCCCTCGAGGACGTCTTCGCGATCTCGGTGCCGCCGCCGGTCAACCCGCGCCAGGTCCTGGCCTTCCCCGCCGGCGGCCGCGATCTCACCCTGGGCTACACCCAGGATCAGGTCGAGCGCGACGGCGCGTCCTACGAGCGGTTCACCTTCCGCGTCCTGGCCACCCCGCTGCGGCCCGGGACCGTCGCCATCCCGCCCGCGACCGTGGTCGCCCGGCTGCAGACCGGCATGGGGCGGGACGCGTTCGGCTTCCCGGCGGCGCGCACCGAGCTCTTCCGCGCCAGCGACCAGGCCCGCACCCTGGAGGTGCGGCCCCTGCCCGAGACTGGCAAGCCGGCGAGCTTCGGCGGCGCGGTCGGCTCGTCGTTCTCGATCGGGGTGCGAGCCAGCCGCTCGGTGGTCCAGCTCGGCGAGCCGGTGGAGCTCGAGATCGCGATCCGGAGCGACCAGCGCCTCGACGGCGTCGGCCTGCCTCCGCTCGACGCGCCGGGCATGCTGCCGCGCAGCCAGTTCGTGGTGCCGGCCGACGCGCCGGTGGGCGAGCTGGCCGAGGACGGCCTGACCAAGACCTTCCGGGTGGCGGTGCAGGTGGTGGGCGCCGACGCCACGGCGGTGCCGGCGCTCGCGTTCTCGTACTTCGATCCGGTGCGCTCGACCTACCAGACCATCCACAGCGAACCGATCGCGCTGTCGGTCAAGGGCGGCGCCGTCGTGGGCGCGGCCCAGGTCGTGGGCGGCGGGCCGTCGAGCACGAGCCGCGCCGCGGGCGGCGGGGACGGCGGCGGGGACGAGCCCGGCGAGCTGGCGCTGGTCGGGGTCGAGCTCGCGCTGTCGCCGCCGGGCGGCGCCGGCGCGCCGCTGTCGCGCGGCGTGCTGTGGACCCTGGTCGCGCTGCTCTACCTGGCGCCGCTCGGGGTGCTCGGGCTGCGGACCTGGCGCGCCCGCACCGCGGCGCGGCGCGAGGAGGCCGGCGAGGTCAAGGTGGCGATGACGGCGCTGCGCGCCGAGCTCGCGCGCGCGCAGCGGGTGGCGGCGCGCGAGGCCGCGGTCGCCCTGCCGCGGGCGCTGCGCGCGGCCGCGCGGGCGACCGGCCGCCCCCTCGACGAGGGCCTGCTCGAGCGCATCGAGGACGCCGGCTTCGCGCCCGGCACCGGCGATCACCCGCTGCCGTCGGAGCTGCGGCACGAGGTCGACGATCTGATCGAGAGCTGGCAGCGGACGCCGGCCGGCGCGGCGACCCGGGGCGGCGGGGCGGCGGGCGCGGGCGCGGCGCTCGTGCTCGCGCTGGCCACGATCGCGGCGCCGTCGCCGGCCCGCGCCGACGAGGCGGTGCGCGCCGCCCGCGCCGACTACCAGGCCGCGCTCGACGCCAGCGATCCGCAGATCCGCAAGCGCAACTTCGCCGCCGCCGCCGCCGCCTTCGCCCGGGCGGCGCGCGCCACCCGCTCGGCGCCGCTCTACACCGACTGGGGCAACGCCGCGCTCGGCGCCGGCGATCCGGGCGGCGCCGCCCTGGCCTACCGCCGCGCCCTCGTCCTCGACGGCAGCGACGCGCGAGCCCGCAAGAACCTGA
This sequence comes from uncultured delta proteobacterium, assembly GCA_900696455.1. Classification (GTDB taxonomy): domain Bacteria; phylum Myxococcota_A; class Polyangia; order Haliangiales; family Haliangiaceae; genus UBA2376. Next base: position 16,872 of record CAADGB010000508.1, on the reverse strand, counting down.
CCTGGCTGCGCACCCGCATGCCCGAGGGCATGCGTCCCCGCGGCGGCGGCGCCACCGAGACCCTGTTCTTCTTCCACGGCACGTGGAGCCGCGACCGCCGGCTCGTGGTCGGCGCCGCCGGCTTCGCGCTGATGATCCTCCTGTGCATCCCCTGGGGAGGACGAGGCGGACGCCGCCGGCCGTGGCTCCTCGCCGTCGCCGCCGGCCCCGGCGTGCTGTGGCTGGTCATGACCGGATCGCTCCTGGTCGAAGATCGCCACGAGCGCGACGCCGTGGTCATGCAGCCGGTCGTCCCCCGCACCGCCGACAGCGCCGGCGCGCCGGCGCGCCTGTCCGCGCCGGTGCCGGCCGGGGTCGAGGTCGCGATCGTCGAGCGGCGCGACGGCTGGAGCCGCCTGCGCCTGCCGTCGGGGACCACCGGCTGGGTGCCCGAGACCGCGATCGAGCGCGTGACGTCATTTTGAGCCTCAACGATCCGGATACCCGGTCGATACCCTGGTTCCGACCCGGTCGGGGTTGAGTCGACCGCGCCCGGGGTGTAGCCAGGTAGAGAGCACGCATCGCTCCTCCGCGCCGACCAGGGGGCCGGCGCACGGGGAAGGTGCATCCGGAGGAGCACGATGAAGGCAGCGCTTCGAATGGGAGTCCTCGCGGTCGCCGTGGCCACGCTCGGCGTGGCCGGTGAGGCCGCGGCCCAGCAGACGATCAACCCCTCCGGGGGCACCGGCGCGGCCGACGGCCTGCGGATCGTCATCGAGCCGAACACCAACGTGCAGATCCACCGCGCCGGGGCGCGACAGCTCTACGAGCCCGACGGCGTGGTGCTGGCGGTCGGGACCACCGTGACGGGGAACCCGCGCCAGGCTGGCAGCATCCCTGGCGCGACCGGCTGGACCACGATCGGCCAGACCCCGGTGAGCGGCGACGGCACCAGCGGATCGCCCTACGTGGTGTCCACCACCGTCCAGAACGCCGCCGGCTTCGAGGTGACCCAGACCATCCGGTACGTGGTGCCGGAGCAGTTCTTCGATCTGTCGGTGCTGGTGACGCCGCCGGGCGGTAACACCAGCGCGGTCAAGCTCTACCACCTGACCGACACCTACCTGAGCGGCGGCGACAACGGGGCGGCGTTCTGGCAGCCCGACACCGGCGTCAACCCACCGCCGACCACGCCGACGGTACTGGGCGTCACCAAGAACGTCGGCGGCGTCGACCAGTACCAGGTCTTCATCGCCGGCAACCTCCTGTGGGACCGCTACTACTCGGCGAACTACTACCCGCAGTTCGAGCAGGTCGCGAGCGGCGGCGACCTCGGCAACGACCTCGACACCAACGTCAACACCGACAACGGCATGGGGGTGCAGTGGAACCTGGGCGTCCTCGCCAGCCCGGCGCTGGTGACCTACCGGCTCTCGTTCTCCACGACCGCTACGCCGCCGGTGTGCGGCAACGGGGTGATCGAGGGGTTCGAGACCTGCGACGACGGCGGCACCGGCGACGGCGACGGCTGCAGCGGCCTGTGCCAGATCGAGAACGGGTGGGACTGCAGCGGTCAGCCGTCGACGTGCGTGCCGCAGGCGGTGTGCGGCGACGGCGTGGTCGCCGGTGCCGAGGTGTGTGACGACGGCAACCTGGTCGCCGGTGACGGCTGCTCGGCGACCTGCACCCGGGAGACCGGGTGGAACTGCGCGGGCTCGCCCTCGAGCTGCACGACCATCTGCGGCGACGGCCTGGTCCTCGGCGGCGAGCAGTGCGACGACGGCGGGACCACGCCCGGCGACGGGTGCTCGGCGACGTGCACCGAGGAGAGCGGGTGGGACTGCGCCGGGGCGCCCTCGGTGTGCGCGACGGTGTGCGGGGACGGCATCGTGGCCGGCGCCGAGGCCTGCGACGACGGGGGGACCGCGGCCGGCGACGGCTGCTCGGCGACCTGCACCGAGGAGAGCGGGTGGGACTGCGCCGGCGCGCCGTCGGTATGTGCGACGGTGTGCGGCGACGGCATCGTGGCCGGGGCCGAGGCCTGCGACGACGGCGGGACCGCGGCCGGCGACGGCTGCTCGGCGACGTGTACGGAGGAGAGCGGGTGGGACTGCGCCGGCGCGCCCTCGGTGTGCGTGACCGTGTGCGGCGACGGCATCGTGGCCGGGGCCGAGGCCTGCGACGACGGCGGGACCGCGGCCGGCGACGGCTGCTCGGCGACGTGTGCGGAGGAGAGTGGGTGGGACTGCGCCGGCTCGCCCTCGGTGTGCGGCCCGGTGTGCGGGGACGGCGTGCTGCTCGGCGGCGAGCAGTGCGATGACGGCAACACGGTGGGCGGCGACGGCTGCAGCGCCGCCTGCACGCGCGAGCCGCAGTGGACCTGCACGGGTCAGCCCAGCGCGTGCGCGCAGGACTTCGACGAGGACGGCGTGCCCAACAGCGGCGACAACTGTCCGTTCCAGCCCAACCCGGGCCAGGAGGACGTCGACGGTGACGGCCTGGGCGACGTCTGCGACGGCCGGGACGATCGCGACGTCGACGGCGACGGCGTGCTGAACGGTGACGACAACTGCCCGTTCGTCGCCAACCCGGGCCAGGAGGACGTCGACGGTGACGGTCTGGGCGACGTCTGCGACCCGACCGACAGCCGCGACGCCGACGGTGACGGCGTGCTCAACGACGACGACAACTGCCCGTTCGTGGCCAACCCCGGCCAGGCCGACACCGACGGCGACGGGGTGGGCGACGCCTGCGACACCAGCGATGGGCTCGACGTCGACGGCGACGACGTCCCCAACGGCGAGGACAACTGCCCGTTCGTGGCCAACCCCGGCCAGGAGGACGCCGACGGCGACGGCCTCGGCGACGCGTGCGACCCGTTCGATGACCTCGACGTCGACGGCGACGGGGTCCCCAACGGCGACGACAACTGCCCGTTCGACGCCAACCCGGACCAGGAGGACGCCGACGGCGACGACCTCGGCGACGCCTGCGACGGCCGCGACGACGCCGACCTCGACGGTGACGGCGTGCCCGACGCCCGGGACAACTGCCGGTACGACGCCAACCCCGATCAGGACGACAGCGACGGCGACGGCATCGGCGACGCCTGCGACACCACCGTGCTGGTCAACGGCGGGTGCGACGCCGGCGCCGGCGGCGCCGGGTCGGCCGGCTTCGCCCTCGGCCTGGCGATGCTGGCGGTGGCGCTGCGCCGCCGCCGGCAGCCCGCGGCTCGCCGCGGCGGCCCGCAGGGCGAGGCCTGACCATGCGCTGGCTCCCCGCGCTCGGGGTGGTCGCGGTGACGCTGGGGCTCGCGGGCTCGTCGGCCGTGGCGCAGTCGACGGTGGTCTACACCCCCGACTTCGACCCCGACCGCTTCGTGCTGACCGCGGATCCCGACTCGATCGGGCTCACCGAGGGCGCGCGGACGATGGCGCGCGGCGAGTACGCCCTGGGCCTCGCGCTCCGGCTGGGCGGGCCGCCGCTGTCGATCTGCGTGCAGGACCACGCCACCGGCCAGTGCCAGGTCGAGGGCGACCTGGTCACCGGGCGCATGGGCGCCGACCTGGTGGCGGCGTTCGGCTTCGGCCGCGTCACCGCGCACGCCCAGCTCCCGGTGGTGCTGTACCAGGGGAGCGACTTCGGGCCGTCGATGGCCGGCTCGAGCCTGAGCGCGACCGCGGTCGGCGACCTGCGGCTGGGCGGCAAGCTCGGGATCACCCGTTTCGGCGACGCCGCCCTGGCCTGGGATCTCACCTTCTCGCTGCCCACCGGCGGCGGCGACAACTTCGTCGGCGACCGCGGCACGGTGGTCGAGAACCGCGCGCTGCTCGACTGGCGGCGGGGACGACTGGGGCTGGCGGGCGGGCTCGGCTACGCCTTCCGCTCGCACGCCGGCCAGGTCGGCGGCCTGTACGTGGACGACGAGGTGCTGTGGAGCGCCGCCGGCCAGTACCAGGTGCGGCCGGCGCTGGACGTGGGGCTGGCGCTGTTCGGGCGGATCGGCGTCCAGTCGGACCCCGATCCGGTGATGGCCCTCTCCGACATCGGCTGGGAGGAGCGGCCCGCCGAGGTCCTGGCGTCGGCCGTCCACCGCCTGTCGCCCACGCTCTCGATCGAGGGCGGCGCCGGCATGGCGCTCGACTCCGGCTACGGCGCGCCGTTCCGCCTGCTGGCGGCGGTGCGCTGGACCGAGCGCAAGGCCGCGGCGCCGGCGCCGCGACCCGAGCCCGAGCCCGAGCCCGAGCCCGAGCCCGAGCCCGAACCCGAGCCGGCGGCGCCCGTCGACACCGACGGCGACGGGCTGACCGACGACGTCGACCGCTGCCCGACCGAGCCCGAGGACCTGGACGGCTTCCAGGACGACGATGGCTGCCCCGATCCCGACAACGACGGCGACGGCATCCTCGACGTCGACGACGCGTGCCCGCTCGAGGCCGAGGTCATCAACGGCGTCGACGACACCGACGGGTGCCCCGACGAGGCGCTGGCCACGGTCACCGGCGGACAGGTGGTGATCCTCGAGATGATCCACTTCGACACCAACCGGGCCCGCATCAAGCGGGAGAGCTACCCGGTGCTCGACGCGGTCGTCGCCGTGCTGAAGTCGCAGGACCAGCTCCGCATCCGCGTCGAGGGTCACACCGACGATCGCGGCGGCGACGCCTGGAACCTGAAGCTCAGCCAGCAGCGGGCCGACTCGGTCCGGGCCTACCTGATCGACAAGGGGATCACCGCCGACCGCCTCGAGACGGCGGGCTTCGGCGCCACCCGGCGCCGGATCGAGGGAACGAGCGAGTCCGACCGGCAGACCAACCGTCGCGTCGAGTTCGTGATCATCGAGTAGGGTCCGGCCGCGGCCCGGGCCACGGCCCGGCCGCGGGGGATGGCGCGCGCGTGCGGCGCGCCGTCCCTGCTACGCTCGGTCGCCGATGACCGAGCGCCTGTACCACGCCGACGCGTACCTCCGCCGGTTCCGGTCGACCGTCCTCGCCCCCGCCCACCACGACGGCCGGCCGTCGCTCGTGCTCGCGGCCACCGCGTTCTACCCCGAGGCCGGCGGGCAGATGGCCGATCGCGGCACGCTCGGCGGACGCCCCGTGCTCGACGTCCAGGTCGACGCCGCCGGGGTCGTCCACCACGTCGTCGACGGGGAGCGGCCCGCGGTCGGCGCCGAGGTCGAGGGCGCGATCGACTGGGCGCGCCGCCGCGTGCACATGGCGCTGCACACCGGCCAGCACCTCCTGTCGCGGACGCTGATCGAGGCCGCCGGCGCCGAGACCGTGTCGGCCCGCCTCGGCGAGTCGGACTGCACGATCGACGTCGCGCGCGACGGCGTGCCCGAGCGCGAGCTGGCCGCGGCCGAGGCCCTGGCCAACGCCATCGTCGACGACGACCTGCCGGTCCGCGCCTGGTTCCCGGCGCCTGGCGAGCTGGCGGCGCTGCCCTTGCGGCGCGAGCCCAAGGTCGCCAGCGAGGTCCGGGTGGTCGCGATCGGCGACGTCGACTACTCGCCGTGCGGCGGCACCCACTGCGCGAGCTCGGCCCAGATCGGCCCCCTCCGCGTCTTCGCCGCCGAGCGCTACAAGGGCCTGACCCGGATCCACTTCGCGGCCGGCGCCCGGGCCCGCGGCATCTTCGCCGAGCACGGCGACGTCCTGGCGCGGCTCGCCCGCGAGCTGACCTGCGCGCCGGCCGAGGTGCCGGCGACCGTCGAGCGGCTGCGGCGCGCGCTCGCCGACAGCCGCGCCGAGGCGGCGGCGGCGCGCGACCAGCTCGCCGCGCTCCTCGCCCGGGCCCTGCTCGCGACGGCGACCGCCGACGAGATCGTCGCCACCGTGCCCGAGGCCGCGCTCCTGCGGCCGGTGGCGACGCACCTGGTCGCCGCCGGCAAGGACGCGCTCCTCGCCGCCGCCACCGCCGACGGCACCCAGGTGGTCCTCGCTCGCGCCGCCGGCTCGGCCCTCGACTGCGGCGCGCTCCTGCGCCGGCTCGCCCAGGCCGTCGGCGGCCGCGGCGGCGGCCGGCCCGAGCACGCCGAGGGCCGCCTGCCGCCCGCCACCGACTGGCCGACGGCGGTGGACGCCGCCCGGTCGTGACCGCCGGCGCCGCGGCCGGAGCGCATCGCACCGGCCTCGTCCTCGGCGTCGCCGCCTACGCCGCGTGGGGCGTGGTGCCGCTGTACTGGCGCGAGCTCGACGGCGTCGATCCGATCGAGCTGCTCGCGTGCCGCGCGCTGTTCGGCGGCGTCGCCTTCGCCGCGCTGGCGGCGGCGATGAAGCAGCTCGCCGGCGCCTGGGCGGCGCTGCGCGCGCCGCGGGTGCTGGCGGCGCTGGCCGCGTCGTCGGCGCTGCTCGCGCTCAACTGGGGCCTGTTCATCCACGCCACCCTCGGCGGCTACCTGCTGCAGGCCAGCCTCGGCTACTTCATCAACCCGCTGGTGTCGGTGGCCCTGGGGATCGCGTTCCTGGGCGAGCGCCTGCGCCGGCTCCAGCTCGTCGCCCTCGCCCTCGCCACCGCCGGCGTGGGCTGGCTCGCGGTCGGCGCCGGGCCGCCGTGGATCGCGCTCCTGCTCGCCGGCTCGTTCGGGCTCTACGGTCTCCTGCGCAAGACCGCGCCGGTGGCCGCGCTGGCCGGCTCGACCGCGGAGACCGTGCTGCTGGCGCCGGTGGCGGTCGGCTACCTGGCGTGGATCGCGCTCGACCCGGCGCGCGGCGCGTTCGCCCACGTCGACGCCGGCACCCACGGGCTCATGGTCGGGACCGGGGTGGTCACCGCGCTGCCGCTGGTGTGGTTCACCGCCGCCGCCCGCCGCCTGCCGCTGACCACCCTCGGCTTCCTCCAGTACCTCGCGCCCACCGGCCAGTTCCTCACCGCGGTGCTGGTGTTCGACGAGCCCCTGGCGGCGCGCGAGCTGGCCGCCTTCGCCTTCATCTGGGTCGGCCTGGCGGTGTTCACGGTGGACCTGGCGCGCGCCGCGCGTGGCCGCGCGTGATCGACGCGACGCGGGCGGGGGCCGCGCCGCGGCGCCGCGCCGCCGTCGCGGACGCGCCCCGGCTTCCGCGCTAGGATGAGCCGTGCGCTGGCTGTCGCGCCTGACCACCGTGGCCATCGCCGGCGCCGCCATCGCCGGGGTGGCGGTGGGCGTGGCGCGGCTGGCGCGGCCGTCGCGGCCGGGCGGCTTCCACACCTCGGCGGTGTTCCGCGACGCCTCCGGGCTGCCCCTGGGCTCGCGGGTGGTGATCGCGGGGGGCGCGGTCGGCCGCATCGACCGCCTCACGGTCGAGGGGAACCAGGCCCGGGTCGGCATGCGCCTGCGCGACGACGTGCTCCTGTGCGACGACGCCTGGGCCACCAAGAAGGCGACCTCGGCGCTGGGCGACAGCTACGTCGAGCTGTCGCCGGGCGAGGCCGATCCGGCGGCGCCCGGCGGGTGCCTGGCCCCGCACCGCCGCCTGCGCTCGGGCGAGCCGGTGCCGCGCGTGATCGAGGCCTCCTCGACCGAGGAGGTGCTGCGCGGCATCAGCAACGCCATGCCCCGCCTCGACGAGCGGGTGGCCTCGGCCGAGGCCTTCTTCGCGGAGGGCCGGCAGTGGGTGGCCGGACCCTTCCACGAGCGCGTGGTCGCGCTCGATCGCGCGCTCGACCCCGACGCGGTCGGCCGGCCGCTCCGCGACGTCGACCGCGCCCTCGACGACTTCGATCGCCGCCTGGCCGAGGTCGAGGCCGAGGTCGGCGGCCTCGCGCCCACCGCCGGCCGCCGCCTCGCCGGCTGGGCCGCCGACGTCGCGGCCGTGGCCGCCGACCTCCGCACCGCCCGCGCCGACGTGGCCAGCGGCCTCGGCGGCGTGCGCGACCAGCTCGACCGGGTCGATCCGTTCCTCGCCGACGCGGTCGACGTGGTGGCCGCCCTCGACGGCCGCGGCGAGCGCCCCGGGCGTCTCGCCGGCCTGATCGAGGACGGCGAGCTGGCCGACGATCTCGCCGACGTCGCCGCGGGCGGCGCCACGTTCACCGACTCCCTCGATCGCCTGCGCACGGTGATCGGGTTCCGGATCGAGAACAACCTGCTGGCGGTGCAGCCACGCTTCTACGTCATCGCCGAGATCGCCTCGCGCGCCGACCAGTTCTACCTGGTCGAGCTGGAGAAGGGGCCGTGGGGTGACGTGCCGGCGCCGCGGCTCGAGGACCAGGCGGGCTCGCCGACCTGGACCCGGCAGACCCTCGTCCGCGAGCGGCTGCGCTTCACCGCGCAGTGGGGCAAGCGCTTCGGTCCGGTCTCCCTCCGCATCGGGCTCAAGGAGTCGATGTTCGGCGCCGGCGTCGATGGCCTGCTCGCCGGCGGTCGCCTCAAGCTGTCGCTCGACGCGATCGAGTCCTCCTTCGAGCGCGTCCCCCGCGTCAAGCTGGCGGCGGCGCTGGCGGTCTATCGCACGCTGTACGTGGTGGGCGGCGTCGACGACGCCCTGACCCCGGGCGGCGACCTGCCCATCGCGCCGTGGCCGGCGACCGCGGACGTGCCGATCCAGTTCGACGAGCTGCGCTACGGCCGCGACTACTTCCTGGGCCTGTCCCTGCACTTCACCGACACCGACCTCAACCGGATGCTGTTCCTGTACGGCGGCCTCCTGGGCGCGCTGATCTCCCGCTGAACGGTCCGGCTGAACGGTCCGGCTGACCTGGTGGTCAACCACCCGCGCCCACATCACCCGGGACGGGTGACGATCGCAGCCGCGCCAGCGCGTCGACGGCGGCGCGCGAATATGGCAAAAAGGGGGTGGTCCTCAGATGGAGTCCGTGGCGGCGAAACCCATGAGTACGAAGCCCAAGTTGCTCATCGTCGAAGACGATCCCGCGCTGGGGCGCTCGCTCCAGCGCGGGACGCGCGCCTACTTCGACGTCGTCATGAAGGAGTCGGTCGAGTCGGCGATCGACCTGATCGAGGGCGGCCAGGCGCTGGCGGCGGCCGTCGTCGACATCGGCCTGCCCGACGGCACCGGCTTCGAGGTCGTGGAGCTGCTGCGCCGCATGGATCGCAACCTGCCCGTGCTCATCCTCACCGGCTCCAACGATCCGGCCACGATCAACCGCGCCCACGCCCTGCGCGTCGAGTTCGTGTGCAAGCCGTTCTTCTCCGAGAACCTGGCCCAGTTCGTCCAGCGCACCCTGTCGGGCAGCCAGTACGGGGATCGCGAGAAGCTCGCGGTCGTGATCTCCGAGATCACGGACGGCTACAAGCTGTCCCAGCGCGAGAGCCAGATCCTGGCCTTCGCCGCCGAGGGCATCCCGCGCAGCCGCCTGGCCGACGTCATGGGCGTCAGCGAGAACACCGTGAAGAGCCAGGTCCGCTCGCTGCTCGACAAGGTCGAGAAGCAGGCGCTGGCCGACGCCGTGTGGTGGGTGCGCAACCGCGCCGGCCTGTGAGCCCGCCGCCGCGCCCCGGTCGCCGACGGTGGTCGGCGGCGCGGGGGCCGACGGTCAGCGTCGCCGGTCAGGGCCGGCGCACCTGGTCGAGATCGATCTGGTAGCGCTCGGCCCAGCGGTAGACCTGCTTGCGGTCCTTGCCGAAGTACTCGGCGACCTGGGCGACGTTGCCCCCGAAGTAGGCCAGCACCGCCATCAGATCGTCGCGGGCGGGCACGGCGTCGCGCGGCACCTGGGGCATGACCGGGTGCGGCTCGCTCTCGTTGGCCACCGGCTCCTTGAGCTGGGCCCGGGGACCGAGGGTGGCGGCGATGGCCTCGGGCAGGTGCTCGCAGCGCACGCGGTTGACGCCGGCGGCGCGCACGCCGGCGGCGCTGATGACCTGCTCGAGCTCGCGGACGTTGAACGGCCAGTGGTAGAGCAGGAGCGCCTCGGCGGCGTTGGTCGAGATCGTCGCCGACGGCGCGACCCGGGCCAGGAACATCGCCGCCAGCGGCAGGATGTCCTCCTTGCGCTCGCGGAGCGGCGGGATGCGCTGGACCCAGCCCGACAGGCGGGCGAACAGGTCGGCGCGGAAGCTGTCGGCGGCGACCTCGGCCGACAGGTCGCGGTTGGTGGCGGCGACGATGCGGACGTCGACGGTGACCGCCTCCGAGGCGCCGACCGCGCGCACCTCACCCTTGGCCAGGGCGCGCAGGAGCTTGGCCTGGATCGGCGCCGGCGACTCGCCGACCTCGTCGAGGAACAGGGTGCCGTGGTTGGCGGCCATGAACAGGCCGTCGCTGCGGGCCTTGGCGCCGGTGAAGGCGCCGGCGACGTGCCCGAACAGCTCGCTCTCGGCCAGGGCCTCGGGCAGGGCGGCGCAGTTGACGGCGATGAACTGGCCGCTGCGCCCGCTCTGGCGGTGGATCTCCTCGGCGACCAGCTCCTTGCCGACCCCGGTCTCGCCCAGCACCAGCACCGGGATGGTGCGGGGTGCGACCATGGCGAGGTCGGCGCGCAGGCGCCGCATGACCTCGCTGCGGCCGAGCAGGCGGGGGCTCTCCGCCACCGCCGTCACGTCGCCGGTGACCGCGTGATCGAGGAAGAGCAGCAGGGTCTTGCCGACCCGCACCACCGCGCCGTGCTCGAGCCGCGCCGCCTCGATCTTCTGACCGTCGACGAACGTGCCGTTGCGGCTGCCGCGATCGACCAGGCGGAAGCCGCCGGCGCCGTCGGGCTCGACCACGGCGTGGAGGCGGGACACCTCCTTGTCGTCGAGGGCGAGCGGGCTCTGGGTCTGGCCGACGCGGCCGATCTCCACCGGGGTGCGGCCGATCGTGGACATCGCCCAGCGGCCGGCCCGCGGCGCGTGCACCACCCGGAGCTGGCGCACGCGGATCGCGCTGGTCTCGTCGGCCGAGCCGCTGACCGCGGTGATGGTCAGGCTGGGGTGGAAGTCCGACGTCGACACGCCTCGGTCAAGGTACTACGGCAGCGGCCCGACCGGAAGCCGACCGCGAGGGCGAGGGTCCGCGCCGGGCCGGCGAGGGGACCTCAGCCGCCGGCCAGCGGCGCCAGCAGGAACAGCTCGTCGCCGTCGGCCAGCGCGCGCCCGCCGTGCTCGGCCACCGGACAGCGCTCGCCGTTCCACATGAGGGTGTGGGCGAGGTGGGGGCTGTCCTCGACCGCGGCGCGCAGCGGCAGCCCGAGCTGATCGCCGCGGGCGATGAGCTCGGCCAGCGTGGTGCCGGCCGCGAGCTTCACCGTCTCGTCGACGTCGTACCAGCCCTCGCCGATGCGGCCGCGGATGAGGACGTGGACGCGGATCGCGTCGCCGGCGCCGCGTCGCCCGAACAGCCCCATCAGGCGACGTACTCGCCGAGCAGCTCGCTCAGGCCGAGCTCGGCGGCGCGCTGCCGCGAGACGCGGCCGCTCGTCGGATCCCAGCGCATCGCGGTGAAGTAGTCGTCGCGCAGCACCGGCAGCGGCACCCGCACGCCCTTGAGCGGACCGGCGTCGAGGTGGCCGTCGCCCTCGCCCATCATGCGCGGGTGGGGCGTGAAGTCGCCCGGCCGCAGACCCTCGCGCCAGTTGAAGGCGGCGCGCAGGTTCTGGATGCGCTCGCCGGCGGTGAGCAGATCGTGCTCGGTCAGCTCCCAGCCGGTGGCGGCGCGGGTGAGGTCGAGCCACGGCAGGTTGCCGGTGACGAGCGTGAACATGCACAGGCCGAGGCCGTTCATGGCCTGGTGGGCGTTGGAGTGGTGGGCCTGGGCCACGCCCTTGCCCTTGGTGCCCTTCCACGCCACCACCACCTCGTCCTTGGGCGCCGCCTGCGGCAGCGGGAACTGGAAGCCGAAGGTCTCGTTCCACGACGCCGAGCCGGCGGTGTGGCGGCCGGGCGTGGGGTCGGCGATGTAGGTGACGCCCATGAGCGAGGTGAAGCGCGGGTCGTGGTAGGCCGGCTCGCCGCCATGGACGTGGACGGCGTAGGCCTCGGAGCCCTTGCCGACGTGGGCGGCGGCGCGCTTGACGCCGTCGGCCAGCCAGGCGCCGCAGCCGCTGCGCTCGCCCATCTTGATCGTGAGCGCCAGCGCGGCGAGGCCGTTGCCCCAGCGCAGGTCGACGCCGTCGAGGTCGGCGGCGGTGAGCGCCCCCACCTCCACCGCCTCGCACACCCAGGCCAGCGTCGCCGACGCGCTGACGGCGTCGATCCCGTAGCGGTTGCAGGCGTCGTGACAGGCGGTCACCAGCTCGAGGTCGTCGTTGAGCAGGTTGGCGCCGAAGCCGACGATGGTCTCGTAGTCGGGGCGGCGGACGTCGGACAGGCCCTTGCTCTTGACCTTGACGATGCCCTTGCACGGCGCCGGGCAGTCGCCGCACGACAGCTTCTTGGTGATGTACTTGTCCACCTCCTTGCCGTCGAGCTTCATGCCGCGGGTGCGGAGCGGGAAGTCGCGGCTGCCCACCCCCTTCCAGTTCTTGACCGGGCCGTCGCCGTTCTCGATCGACACCGCCACCGCGCCGGTGGTGCCGCGGTCGGCCCAGAGCTGGCGCATGGCCGCGGTCGGCGCCTGGATCTTCATGCCGCGGCGCTTGAAGGCGCGATACAGCCAGCCCATCCAGCTCTTGGGCTTGGCCATCCACACCACGATCCGCATGAAGATGCCGATCGAGCTCTTGTACTGCCGGGTGATCGCCTTGTTGAGCGCGTCGAGGTCCCGGGGATGGGCGACCGGCACCTCGCCGGTGCCGCCGACCACGACCGCCTTCAGGTTCTTGCTGCCGTAGATCGCGCCGAAGCCCTGGCGGCCGAACGCGTGGTAGCGGTCGTTCATGACCGAGGCGATCCGGGCCTGGCCCTCGCCGGCCGGGCCGATGGCGCTGACGCCGACCTCGCGCTTGCCGCCGAACCGCCGCTTGAGCGCGTCGAAGACCTCCGGGATCTGCTGGCCCCACAGCTCGCCGGCGGGCTCGAGGCGGACCTCGTCGTCCTGGATGACCAGGAGCGTGGGCTGGGCGGCCTTGCCACGCACCACCAGGGCGTCGTAGCCGGCGCGGCGGAGGTGGGCGGCGACGGTGCCGCCGGAGTTCGAGTCGGCCCAGGTGCCGGTGAGCGGTGACTTGCCGACGATCTGGATGCGGCCGGAGAAGGCGGTGCCGGTGCCGGTCAGGAGGCCGGCGCAGATCGCGAAGCAGGCCTCGGGCGCGAGCGGATCGGCGCCGGCCGGGAAGTGCTTCCACATGAGCCAGGCGCCGAGGCCGTAGCCGCCGAGGAACTGGCGGTAGACCTGCTCGTCGACCTCCTCGACCCAGTGGCGACCGTCGCCGAGATCGACGTGGAGGACGCGGCCGTGGCTGCCGTACTGCGGGCGACGGACGAGGGCGGTCCCGGTCGCGGGACCCTGGTCTGGCTCCGACATGGGGGCATTGTGGTCGCCCCGGCGGCGGGACGCCAGCCTGGGCGGGCAGGGTCGCCCGCCGTCGTCCGCGCGGCCCGACCGGCGCGGCCGGCGGCCGGGGCGGCCCGGGGCCGCGGATCGTTGCGGCGCCCACGCGACAACCGTGGTTATCATCCCCGGCCATGGGGATGTACCGCGCTCTGGCGTGCGCGTTCGGCGCGCTCGTGGCCTGCTCGTTCACGCCGTCGGGGGACGGCAGCGGCGGGGACGACGACGCCGCGGTGGGCGACGACGCCGCCGGCGACGACGCGGCGCCCGGCGTGGACGCCGTCACGCCCGACGCGCCGGCGACCACGGACGCCGCGCCGCCCGACGCCGGCTGCGTCGAGACCTGCAGCGGCGACGACGCCATCACCTGCAGCGGCGGCACGCCGATGTCCGAGCGCTGCGACCTGGGCTGCTCGACCACCGGCGGCGTCCACTGCCGGGTCATGGTGCCGTCGAACCTGCCCGACGCCAGCGACCTCACCGGCGTCACCGCCGGGCTCACCTTCGCGCCGGCGCAGGACTACTACCTGCTCACCGATACCGGCGAGATCGTCTACGACGTCGGCGGGACCCGCATGACCCTGCGCGCCGCCGGCGGCGACGTCGCGGGCACGCGCTTCCGCGTGGTCAGCGACACGCTGGCGGTCCTGGCGGTCGACACCTTCACCCTGCCGGCGACCGCGCGCGTGTACGGCTTCGGCAACCGCGCGCTGATCGTGCTCGCCCGCAACGCGATCACGGTCGGCGGCGAGATCGACTTCTCGGCCGGGTGCTTCCTCGGCCAGACCTTCACCCGCGCCTGCGGCGGCCCCGGCGCCGGCGACGGCGGCACCAGCGCGGCGGTGAACGGCGACGGCTGCGCCGGCGGCACCGGCGGCAGCGACGGCGGCAACGAGACCGGCGGCGCCGGCGGCGGCTTCGCGACCGCGGGCGGCAACGGCGGCGGCGCGCCCGGGAAGACCACGCCGGCGGCGGCGGCGATCACCGGCTGCCCGGGCCCGGCGCTGGTGCCCTTGCTCGGCGGCGGCGGCGGCGGCGCCGGCGCGCCGTCGGGGTCGAGCGTGGGCGGCGGCGGCGGCGGCGCGCTCCAGCTCACCTCGCTCACCAGCGTCACGCTGTCCGCGGTGAGCGCGAGCGACCGCGCCACGTTCTTCATGGCGGGCGCCGGCGGCAAGGGGACGTTCACCACCACCCGCGGTGGCGGCGGCGGCGGCGCAGGCGGCGCGGTGCTCATCGAGGCGCCGGCGGTGACCGTCACCAGCGCGCTGTTCGCATGCGGCGGCGGCGGCGGCGCCGGTGGCCGCGTGACCACCCTGTCCAGCACCACCGATCGCGACGGTGGCTGGGGCCGGCGCGATGGCATGCAGGCCCCCGGCGGGGTCGGCGACAACATGGGCGGCTTCGGCGGCGCCGGCGGCACCCCCACGGCGGCCGCCCAGAACGGCGCCGGCAACGTCGACGGCACCGGCGGTGGCGGCGGCGGCATCGGCCGCGTCCGCGTCAACAACCTCGCCGGCGCCTTCACCATGCCCGCCTCCGCCCGTGTCACCGCCAGCTACTCCTCCGGCCAGATCAACCTGCAGTGATCCCGGCGCGGACCCGGCCGCGCCGGCCAGGTCCGGACCAGCGGCAGGCCCGCCTCGGGGTCAGCCTCAGGTCAGGGCGATGGTGAGGGCGACGCCGACGCCGACGACGACGATGGCGAGCAGCGCCCAGATCCAGGAGCGATCGCGCGGCGCTGCGGCCGCGGCCGCGGCCGGCGGCGGAGACGGGGCCGGCGCGGCGCCGCCGAGGGCGGCGGTCACCTCGGACATCGAGCCGATGCGCTGGTCGCGATCCTTGACCAGCATGCGGCCGATGAGGTCGCGGACGTGGGCGGGCAGCTCGGGAGGCAGGCGCTCGAGCGGGATGGGCTGGCCGAGGTGCGCGCTCATCTGCTCGAACAGGTTGCGGCCGCCGAAGGGCGGCTTGCCGGTGAGGAGCTCGAAGAACAGGCAGCCGACGGCGTAGATGTCGGCGCGGTGATCGACGAGCTTGGCGCTGCGGAACTGCTCGGGCGCCATGTACGTGGCCGTGCCCATCTGCGCCGTGGTCGCGGTCTTGACGTTCTGGGCGTCCAGGACCTTGGCGATGCCGAAGTCGAGGACCTTGATGCGCGGGCCGAGCGGGTCGGGGATGACGAAGACGTTCTCGGGCTTGAGGTCGCGATGGACCACCCGCTGGGCGTGGGCCGCGGCCAGGGTGTCGGCGAGCTGGTGCATCACCGGCAGCGCCTCGGCGATCGCGAACGGCCCGTGCTTCCACAGGTGCTCGCGCAAGGTGGCGCCGCCGAGCAGCTCCATGATGATGCACAGCTCGCCGCCCGGCCCCATCGTCACGTCGAAGACGTCGACCACGCCCGGGTGCTGGATCCGACCCATGGCTCGGGCCTCGTTCATGAAGCGCTCGAGGATCGTGGCGTGCTGGCTGTACTCGGGCAGGAGCGCCTTGATGGCGACGTGGCGGCCGACCGTCGTGTCCTCGGCGAGGAACACCCGCGCCATGCCGCCCTCGCCGAGGAGCCGCAGCACCCGGTAGCGACCGACCATCGACCCGACCAGCGACATGGGCGCGCTCGGTCCTGGGCTCAGCTCGGGGGCACGAGGTCGAGCAACGCCCGCACGGCGTCGCGCGCGCGCTCGATGTCCTCGGCGGCCTGCGACAGCGCCTGGGTGACGATCTCGACCGAGCTGGACTGATCCATGACCGCGGTCTCGTCGGAGGCGGTCCGCATCTGCTGGCGCAGCGAGCCGAGCGAGTCGTTGAGGACGCCGAGGTGATCACCGGCGGCGGCCAGGGCCGAGCCCGCGGCCGGCGGGTCGGCGGCGGCGGTCGCCTGCGAGGCCTGGGCGACGAGCGCCGCCTCCAGCCCGGCGGCGCGGGTCTCGGCGTCCTCGCGGCGGCGACGCTCGCCGTCGAGCGCCGCCTGGGCGGCGCGGGCCTCGGCGGCCTCGCCCTCGAGGCGAGCGCGCAGGCGCTCCAGCTCGTCCTGGGCGGCGTGGGCCTCGGCGGCCTGGCCGTCGAGGCGGCCGCGCAGGCGCTCGACCTCGGCCAGGAGCTCGTCGGCCTTGCCGGCGCCGTCGCTGGCGCCCGCGAGCTCCCGCCGCAGGGCCGACGCCTCGTCGGCGAGCTCGGCGACGCGGGCCTCGGCGGCGATGGCGCGTCGCTCGAGCTCGGCGGCGTCGGCCTCGAGCTGGGCGGCGCGGGCGCGCTCGGCCTCGGCCGCCGCCTCGAGCTGCGTCACGCGCTGGCGCTCGCTGGTCAGCGACTGGGCGCCGGCGTGCTCGGCCTCGTCGACGCGGGCCTCGAGCTGGGCGGCGCGCCGCTCGAGCTCGCGGGCAGTGTCCTCGAGCTGGCCGGCGCGGGCGCGCTCGGCCTCGGCCTCGGCCTCGAGCTTGCCGGCGCGGAGGCGCTCGGCGGCGATGGCCGCCTCGAGCTCGGCCAGGTGGCGGCGCTCGGCGGCGCGCTCGGCCTCGAGCGCGGCCCGGGCCGCGGCGGC
>CAADGB010000507.1 GCA_900696455.1 uncultured delta proteobacterium | reverse complement strand
GCCGGGGTCGGGCTCGGAGCCGGAGCAGCGACGGGGGCGGGCGCGGGGCGCGGCGCGATGGCGCGCCGGACCGCGGTCGCCACCGGCTGGGCCGCCGCCGGCGTGGCGGTGGCGACGGCCAGCGCCGCGGCCAGCAGGGCGCGGGTGCGGGGGCGAGGGGGGAAGAGCGCGGGGCGGGTGGTCACGGTCGGGCCCGCAGGTGGATGGGAGGTGTCGATGGCATGGGGGTGACCCAGGAGGTGCGGGGGCCGAGATCGCGGACGCGCAGGAGATCGACCTCGGGATCGATCAGGGGCACGGGCGGGCGGCCGTTGAGCGAGGTGCGCGTCTCGACGTGGACCGCGAGGTCGCGGTGGCCGGCGGCGCGCAGATCGCGACCGACGTGGTGGGCGAGCTGGAGGATGAGGTCGGGCTGCCCCGCCATCTCGCGCTCCTGGCGCGCGGTGAGGTAGCGGCGGGGCGGGACCTCGAGGCGCCTTCCGTCCGGAAAGCGGACGATGTAGGTCACGCTGCCGTGCTTCTCGCGCACCATGACCTGCCAGGCGAAGCGCATGCCGTCCTCGCCCCAGGCCAGGGTGCCGGGGTAGACGTGGTGGCGCAGGGGCAGGACCACCTGCAGCGCGACGTGGACGACGAGGACCGCGGCGAGGACGCGACCGGCGACGCGCGGGGCCGCCCGCCCGGCGGTGACCGGCGGGGTCGCGGCGGCGGTGACCCCGAGGCGGCCCAGGATGCGGCGCGGCCAGCTCGGCGAGAAGAAGACGAGCGCCGAGGTCGTCATGATGAACGGGAACATCCCGATGTTGAAGAAGTAGCCGGTGACGGCGTGGAAGGCGCATACCACCAGGAACGCCGGCACCCGCGTCCGTCGCCACGACAGCCACAGGACGATCGTCGTGTCGTAGAGGAAGCCGGCCCAGCTCATGGCGTAGGCCAGCCAGCGCTCGTCGAGCCAGGGCCCGACCAGCGGGGTGTCGGTGCGCGCCGACATCCAGACGTTGAGGGGCTGGGCGTGGACGAGCCAGTCGGGCTGGGCCTTGGCCAGGCCGGCGAAGACGTAGACCACGCCGACCTGGAAGCGGAGCAGCCACACCGTCCACGCCGGCACGACGTCGGTGGCGAGCCCCGGCGTGCGCCAGGCGTCGATCGACCACGCCCGGTGCGCGGGCAGGACCGCGAGCAGGCCGCCGAGCAGGACCACCAGGTAGTGGTGGTTGAGGTAGTTGGTGACGTCGACGAGCTGGGTGTAGGCGAAGCCGAGGACGAACAGCGGCGTGACCACCCGGTGCCAGGCGCCGGCGGCGATGGCCAGGGCGAGGGCGGCCAGCACGCCGTAGTGCACGTACATGCCGGTGACCGACCACGGCTCGACCCAGGCGAAGCCGGCGCAGTGGAAGAAGAAGTCCGGCCGCCCGTACATCTCCTCGATCCAGCCGCTGGTCAGGAAGCGGACGAGGCCCGCGAACATGACCAGGCCGAAGACGATGCGGAACGCCGCCAGCGAGGCGACGTCGACCGGACGGGTCGCGCGCGCGACCACGCGCTGCCCCAGCGAGGGCGCGAGGCGCGGGTCGGGCGCGACCGAGGTCGGCATCAGTCGTTGTCTCCGGCGACGTCGTCGGGGATGTCGAGCCCGAGCACGGTGAGGAACTGGCTCTTCATGTCGTCGGTGATGGCCTTGGTCGCGGCGTGGAGCGCGACCACCCGCGCGCGGTCGGTGGTGAGGGTGGTGAGGAAGCTGGCGGGGAGGTCGTCGGCCAGGGCGATCGCGGCGTCGATGCTGGCGGTCATGCGAGCGGCGACCTCGGGCGCGCCGACCGCGGTCAGGTAGTCGTCGAAGCCGGGGCCGTCGGCGCCGGCGGTGGTGCCGGTGAAGGCGGCGCGCAGGGCGCGCAGGTTGACGCGCAGGGCCGGGGTGCTGTGGTCGGCGAAGCGGTGCTCGACCTCGCGCAGGCACGGCTCCTCGATCGTCCCGCAGGCGTTGATCATGATGCCGGCGGCCTCGCCCAGCTTCATGTCCTTGACCATCGTGTCGATGTAGAACATGCCGTCGGAGACCATGTTCACGGCCTCGCGCTCGCCGGCGATCGACGAGCTGGCGGTGCCGGCCAGGGCGAGCTGGTCGCGGTAGTTGCCACCGGTCGGACGCCACGCGGTGGCCAGCGCGGCGGCCTGGGCGGCGACGTCGGCGGCCACGGCGGCGGCCAGCCGGCAGCGGGCGCGCGGGCGGTCGGCGCCGAGGGCGTCCCAGCCGGTGGGCGGCACCGGGCAGCTCGACACGACGTCGGTGTAGAAGAGGAGGTACTCGATCGCCGCCAGCGAGCGGGCGTTGTCGAGGCGGGTCTCGACGTCGTAGGCGGCGGGCGTGGTCCACCGCACCATGACGTCCTGATCGAGCGTGCACGGCGCCAGCAGCGGCCAGCCGTAGATGCGGTTGCGCACCCGGCCGTCGTCGGCGGCCGACGGGCCGACCTGGACCGCGTCGGCGAGCTCCCAGGTGTCCATCGCGGTGGCCCACGCCGTCCGGGCGGCGGACGGATCGTCGGTGCCGGTGTCGAGCGCCGCGCAGTGGGCCTCGAGCGCGGTGGCCAGCGCCGCCGCGTCGGCCTCGAACTGCGCGTAGGTCGGGACGAACAGGTGATCGGCCAGGTGCGCCAGCATCGCCCGTCGATCGAACGCCACGACGTCCGCATCCGGAGCCCCACCGCCGTTTCCTCCGCCACAGGCGACCGCCAGGAGCACGCTCAGACACGCCAGTCGCGACATCTCCCCCGTGCTACCACGACCAGACCGATTTTGAAAAGCGTTATCAGTTTCGTTTCGGAGAGGGGACAGGATCCTCATCTTCAAGACACTGGAATCACGAAGGTTATCGGGGGCACTGCGCAGCGGTCGCGGTCTCGCGTCTGATGGAGTGCCTTGCCGAGCTCACGGCATCCACCGACTGGTTGTCAACCTCACGAGATCTTGGGCCACCTGAGTCCCCGGTCTCTGGCAGGTGGGACGGTTCGTTTTCCCCGAACACAACGGCCCCAGATTGCATTGTTATCTCAGGTGGTTGGGATATGGGATCCTGTCCCCACGGCGGAAGTGTGCGAGAATGTTGGGATGGAGCGCGTCGCGCGTGCGCTGGGGCTGGCCCGGGAGCTGGGGGATGGCGACCGGCTGGCGGCGCGGGCGGTGACGCCGCGGCGCGCGGTGGCGATGGGCGATCCGCAGGCGGCGCTGGAGAAGCTGCTGGCGGTGCTGGAGCACCAGGGGCTGCTGGGGGAGGACGGGCGGCTGCGCGATGACGTGCAGCTCGTGAGCATCGGCGATCACTTCGACTTCGGCACCCGGGCGCAGGGGACGATCGACGCGGCGCGGGTGGACGGGCCGGCGTTCCTGCGCTGGCTGTGCGCGCACCCGCCGGCGCAGGTGACGATCCTGGTGGGCAACCACGACGTGGCGCGGGTGATGGAGCTGGCGCGGGTGAGCGACGAGCGCTTCGCCGCGGCGACCGCGGTGGCCGAGGCGCTGCTGGCGGCCCGCGCCGACGCGCCCGACGAGCACCCGGCGCGGGTCGCCGCCGAGTACATGGCGCGGTTCCCCGAGGTGCCGGCGCTGGGCGTGGTCCAGCGCGACTTCTCGGCGTTCACGGCCGCCCAGCGGGCGCTGGTCGTCGCCGAGCTCCTCGCCGGCCGCCTGCGGCTCGGCGCGAGCGCCCGGGCGGCCGGGGGCCCGCCGCTCCTGCTCACCCACGCCGCGATCACCGGGCGCGAGCTGGCCCTGCTCGGGCTGCCCGACGAACGCGATCCGGCGATCCTGGCCGCCGCGCTCGACGCCCGACTGGCGATGGCGATCGACGAGGTGCGACCGCGGTGGCTCGCCGGCGACCTCGCGCCGCTGTCCCTGGCGCCGCTGCACGTGGCGGGCGCGACCGCGGCCGACGGGCTGGGGGCGCTGCCCGAGGGCGGCGGCATGCTCTACCACCGGCCGGCCGACCCTGACCGCCCCGGCGCCGACCGGAGCTGGGAGACCGAGATGACGCGGCCGCGCCGCTACCACCCGCGCACGCTGCCGGCCGGGCTGGTCCAGGTCGCCGGCCACACCGGGCACCCCAAGTGCGTGGCCGAGCTGGTGCGCTGGCGCGATCCGGCCATGCCCGAGACCCTGTCCGGTCGCCGGACGCTGCGCGCGCGCGGCGGCGACGACGTGCGCTACGAGCTGGGCCTGGCGCCGGCGGCACCCGGCGACGCCGTGCTCTACCTCATCGATCCCTCCCTCCACCGCGCGCCGGATCCGGCCGCGGTCGAGCTGTTCGAGCTCGAGCCCGACCCTGTCGCCTGAGCCCCGGACGCGGTATGCTCGCGGGGTGACGCTCGAGATCCGCTACTGCGTGGCTTGAAGCTACGAGCCCCGGGCCGCCCGTGCGGCGGCCGCGTTGCGCCGAGCCTTCGGCGTCGAGGCGACGCTGGTCCCCGGCGGTCGCGGCGAGTACACGGTCTGGCTCGACGGTCGCAAGGTCGTCGACAAGGCCGGCGGTGAGTTCCCGACCGAGGCCGAGGTGGTGGCGGCGGTGACGGCGGCGCGCGGCGCCTAGCCGGGTCAGCGCTCGCGGACCGAGTACTCGAGCTTCCAGCGGCCGCTGCCGTCGCGAGCCCGGCACCATAGCTCGAGGGTGCCGACCTCGGTGACGTGGGCGGTGAGCGCCACCGGCACCACGTCGCCGGCCGCCCGGTCGCCGGCAACCGGCACCTCGTGCTCGACCGGATCGAGCTCGACCAGCTCCGCGGCCTCGGGCTCGACCAGGGTCCCGGCGGCGTCGTCCTTGCGGCTCGACGAGGCGAAGAAGCGGAACGTCGACGGCTCGCCCACCACCAGGCCGAGCTCGTCGTCGGGCAGCTCGGCGCTGGCGCCCTCCTCCATGCCGAACGGCGCCACGCACAGCGCCTTCACCGGCGGCGGGAAGCCGGGGATGGCCGGCATCGACGACTCGATGCCGATGTAGTAGGCGCGGGCGGTGCCGCCGCGGATGCGGATGCCCTTGCCGCGCCGCACCTGACCGTAGTACGCGGCGCCCAGCGCCACCGCCCGGTCGAGATCGGTGCCCTCGAGCTCGCGCGGCGCCCGACCGTACCAGTCGGCGAGGACCGCGAGCACCCGGGTCCGGATCGCCGCCGCCTTCATCACGCCGCCGTTCCACAGCACCGCGGTCGGCGCGCTGTCGTGACGGTCGAGGAACTCGGCGAGGCGGCGGGTGACCGCCGCGTCGGCCGCGTAGTGCAGGCCGAGCTCGCGCAGGCCGGCGGCGCGCCGCCGCGCCGGCCGGTCCTCGGCCGCGCAGGCCGGGAAGAAGCCGTCGACGAGCAGGGCGCGGGCGTCGTCGCGGGCGAGGTCCACGCGCAGGGTGCCGCCGATGAGCCGCGAGCCGCGGCCGAGGAGCGACACCGGCGCCGACGCCGGCGCGTCGTCGGCGAGCAGGGTCTCCTTGGCCCGCCGGCAGGCGTGGACCAGCGCCCGCCGCTGCAGCACGTCGAGCTGCTTGCCCTGCTCGGTCAGGGTGCGCTCCGCGATCGCGGCCAGCGCCAGGTCCATGTTGTCGCCGCCGAGCAGGATGTGGTCGCCGACGGCGACCCGCTCCATCGCCAGGTTGCCGCGCTCGTCCTTGACCTCGATCAGCGAGAAGTCGGTGGTGCCGCCGCCGACGTCGCATACCAGGACGACGTCGCCCGGCACCAGGCGCTGGCGCCAGCCGTCGCCGGCGGCGCCGAGCCAGGCGTAGAACGCCGCCTGCGGCTCCTCGAGCAGGGTCACCCGCTCGAGGCCGGCCTGGCGGGCGGCGGCGACGGTCAGCTCGCGCGCCACCGCGTCGAACGAGGCGGGCACCGTGATCAGCACGTCCTGATCGGCGAGCGGCGCGTCGGGGCGCGCGTGGTCCCAGGCCGCGCGCAGGTGGGCGAGGTAGCGGGCCGAGGCGTCGACCGGCGACACCCGCTCGCCGTCGACCTCGCGATCGGCGCCGCGCCACGGCAGGATCGCGGCGCTGCGATCGACGTGGCTCGACGACAGCCACGACTTGGCGCTGGAGACCAGGCGATGGGGCAGCTCGGCGCCGCGGCTCTGCGCGAACGCGCCGACCGCGAAGCCGGCGGGGCCGGTCCACGGCAGCGCCATGGCGTCGGCCGGCACCTCGTGGGCGGCGGGCAGGAGCAGGAAGGACGGCATCGTCGCCCGCGCCGCGACCTCGCCCGGGCCGACGACCTGCGGCACCGCCACGTGCTCGACCCGTGGCTCGTCGGCGGCGGTGTCGACCGCCGCTACCGCGCAGTTGGTCGTGCCGAGATCGATGCCGACCACCCAGCGCGGCGCGGTCACGAGACCTCGACCTCGGCCGGGGCGACGACGGTCCGGTCGACGCCGTCGGTCAGCGCCGGGAGCTGGGCGCGGGTCGCGCGCCAGCCGTGGTGGCGCAGCGTCCCGCCGAACGGCGGCTCGCCGCGGGCCTCGCCGATGAGGCGGACCTCCACCGGGTCGAAGCCGCGCGGCACCGAGACCTTCGCGTCCTCCTCGCCCGGCATCACCGCCTCGAAGGTGAAGCACTGGTCGAGGACCTTCTTGCACCCGCGGTGGACGTCGCGCGCGGCGGCGCCGATGTCGGCGTCGCCGTGGCCGTCGAGGGACTCGCGCAGGAAGTCGACCAGCCGCCCCTCGCGCTGGAGCAGGGCCAGGAGCGCCAGCGCGCCGTCGCGCTGGGCGCGCGCGCGCTCGCCCTCGGCCGCGGCGCTGCGGGGGCGCGCGGCGTCCTTGTCCGCCGCCGGCCTGTCGGCGTGCTTGTCCGCCGCCGGCCTGTCGGCGGGCTTGTCCGCTGCCGGCCTGTCGGCGGGCTTGTCCGGGCCGGCCGTCTCGGCCTTGCCCGCCGGCAGCGCGAGCTTCGCGACGGCCTCCTCCGGCAGGTAGGCGACCGCCTCGGGCGCGAGCTTCTTGCCGAAAAGCAGCCGGAAGAACGAGGAGAACGCGAGGCCGATGCGGGACATGGACGGGTCGGAGGCCTGGGTAAACCGCGATCGCCCCCGAGTCAAGCCTCGGAAATCCATGACCGCCGGGGCCCTGCACCCTGCCGGGTCGCCCAGTTGGGCGGACGTGTGCCGCCCCCGCCCGTGGCCTGCGCCTTGCTGGAGCCCCACACACCTACCCGTCTGGCCTACCATTCCGATCGAGGAGCATCCGATGAGGAACCGGCTGTGTCTCGCCCTGCTCGCCGTCGTTGCCGCCGCGGCCGTCCCCGGCTGCCACATCTACTGGGGCGACGACGATCCGTGCTCGGGCGCCGGTGACATCGCGTTCACCGGCCTGCGCAACCCCTACAACGGCGCGTGCGAGAGCTACGGCGGCGGCCGCTGCTACGGCTACGCCGAGGCCGACGCCGACGGCGCCCGCGCCCCGCTCCCCGACTGGGGCGCGTGCCCGAGCGCGTGCGAGGCCCTGGGCGAGAGCGCGTGCCTCGCCGCCGAGCGCTGTCGCGCCGTCTACACCGTCACCCCGTGCCCGGCCGACGGCACCTGCGAGCAGCCGCCGACCGCGTTCTACGGGTGCTGGAGCATCGCGCCCTCGGGTCCGGCGTACGAGCGCGTGGCCTGCGAGTCGCTCGACGCCTACGAGTGCTCGCGACACAACGACTGCGTCGGGCTGTACGAGCAGACCGCGTGGGCGTTCGCGCTCGAGGCGCCGCCGCTGGCCTTCGTGTCGTGCGCCGGCGAGCAGGTCCAGGGCTGCTACGGCGAGCAGGACTGCCCGCCGGGCTGGAACTGCACCGCCGACACCGAGTGCCTGCCGCCGCCCGGCTGCGATCCGGCGGACGGCGCCGGTTGCCCGGCGGTCTGCTACGGCTGGTGCGAGCCGCCGGCGGGCACCTGCCAGGGCACGACCTGCCCGCCGGGGCAGCACTGCGAGGAGCTGTGCACGCCCGGCGCCTGCGATCCCGCCGGCAACTGCGACAGCGCCTGCATCCCGACCTGCGTCCCCGACCAGAACATGTGTCCCATCCTGTGCCCGCCCGACAGTCAGTGCGTCGAGGTGTGCAGCGGCGGCGGCGGCGGCAGCGGCGGCGGCGGCAACGACGAGCAGGCCCCCGAGCCGCAGTGCTCGTGGGAGTGCGTGCCGCTCGGCCCGACGTGCAACGACGTGCAGTGTCCGAGCGGCCAGGTGTGCGCGCTGCAGTGCGCGACCGAGCCCAACGGCGGGGTCGGCGCGTGCCGCCCGGTGTGCGTGCCCGGCGGCGGCGGGCTGTGCGCGGCGGTCGACTGCGGCCCCGGCTACCACTGCGAGGAGAGCTGCGGGCCGAACGGCGCCTGCACCGCCACCTGCGCGCCCAACCAGGATCCGGGCGCGTGCACGGGCGTCGTCGTCTGCGACTCGCTGCCGCCGGCGTGTCCGGCGGAGACGACCCCCGGCATCCGCGACGGCTGCTGGACCGGCTACTGCATCCCGCTGTGGGCGTGCGGCTTCATGACGCCGTAGGGCCGCGCCGCGCTGGTGTCGGGCGGGGGCCTCACGGGCGCCGGCGGGCAGCGGGCTCGCGGCTAGGGTAGGATCTGCGGAGGTGGCCGAGCCGGAGACCCCCGAGGCCGAGCTCGCCGGAGCGTCTCCGGCGTCCGCCCGCGGTCCGCGCGGCGTCCCCGAGGCGGGCGCGGAGGCCGCCGCCGACGACGGTGACGGCGAGGGCGGCGACGACGGCGTCACCCGCGAGGCCATGACCCAGGCCGCGGCCCCGGCGGCCCGCCGCAAGAGCGAGGCGGTCCGGCTCCCGGCCTTGCCGGTGGAGCCGGTCCACAGCCAGCCGACCCAGCAGCTCCCGGCCACCCGCGGCCTGCCGCCGTCGGCCGAGGGCGACACCCGGCTGTCGACGGCGACCACGCCGCTCGAGGCGATGCGGGCCGAGGAGGTCGAGCGCACGCGCGCCTTCAGCAAGCTCGCGATCGCCATCGGCGTGGGCGCGATGGCGGCGGTGTCGATGGCGGGCGGGCACCCCCTGGCCAAGGCGGTGTTCGCGGCGACGGTCGCGGTGATGGTGGCGGCGGTGGGCTGGCTGCTGCTCCAGCTCCGTGATCCGCAGCGCTTCACGCCGTCGCGGGTCGTCCTGCCCGGCATCGCCGGCTTCATCGCGGTCCTGGGCGGCGTCCTCTACTGGGGCGTGGCCTCGCCGGCGGCGGCGGTGATGCTGTTCGGGATCTACTTCTTCAGCCTCGGCCAGGATCTGCGCGGCACCCTGACGATGTACGTCGTCGCCACCGGCGGTCACCTCGTGCTCGCGATCCTGGTGATGTCGGGCGCCATCGAGGACGTCGGCGTCATCAAGACCGCGCAGATGCCGCTGCGCGAGCAGCTCATCAGCCAGGTCACGATCCAGCTCCTCTACGCCTCGGCGCTGTTCTTCGGCCGCCGCAGCCGGCGCGCCACCCTCGCCGCCGTCGAGCGCCTCGACCGGGCGGTGCGGGCGATCTCGATGCGCGAGGCGCTCCTCGCCGAGGTCCGGCAGGAGCTCGATCGCGCGCTCAAGGTCGGCGGCCCCGGCCGCTACACCGAGCAGGAGGTCGGCAGCTACCGGCTGGGCAACCTGATCGGGCGCGGCGGCATGGGCGAGGTCTACGAGGCGCGCAACGTCCACGACGGCAGCGAGGCCGCGGTCAAGCTGCTCCACCCCTCGACGCTCGCCGATCCGCAGGCCGTCGCCCGCTTCCTGCGCGAGGCCGAGGTCGCCGCGCGCCTCGACAGCCCGCACCTGTGCGCGGTGCACGAGGTCGGCATGACCGCCGGCGAGATCCCGTTCATCGCCATGGAGCGGCTGCGCGGCTTCGATCTCGCCCACCACCTGCGGCGGGCGCGCCGCCTGTCGCTGCCGCAGACCGTGAGCCTGCTCCGCCAGGTCGCCAGCGGCCTGGCGGTGGCGCACCGCACCGGCGTCGTCCACCGCGACATCAAGCCGCACAACCTGTTCCTGTCCGAGCTCGAGGGCCGCTTCACCTGGAAGCTGCTCGATTTCGGCGTGTCGAAGATGGCGGGCAGCGGCGGTACGCTCACCGCCGGCCACGTCGTCGGCACCCCCGGCTACATGTCGCCGGAGCAGGCGCGGGGCGAGGACGTCGACCTGCGCACCGACGTCTACGCCCTGGCCACGATCGCCTACCGCTGCCTCACCGGCCACCCCGCCTTCACCGGCAAGGACGTGCCGACCACGCTCTACGACATGGTCTACAAGATGCCGACCCGGGCGTCGGTGCTGTCGGAGCTGCCGGAGGACGTCGACCGCGTGCTGGCCATCGGCATGGCCAAGGACCGCGCCGATCGGTTCGGCACGCCGGTGGAGCTGGCGGCGGCCATGGCCTTCGCCGCCGACGGGCAGCTCGACGGCGCGACGCGCGCGCGCGCCGACGCCCTGATCGCCCGCCACGCCTGGGGCCAGCGTCTGTGATGGGCGGGGCCTGCGGGCGCCCCGGGCGCCACCTGGCGCCCGTCGCCGCCGCCCCGAAACGCGACGACGCCGGACGGGGCGACCCGATCCGGCGTCGGTGACCGACCGCGGTCGGTCCGCGACCTCACATGTGGAGGCGACCGACGAGCGAGATGTTGATGAAGTCCGAGGCGTCGACCAGATCGAACCAGCCGATCGAGGCGCCGACGTCCAGCGTGTTCGACGGCGAGAAGAAGGCGCCGACGGTGACCGGGACGTAGTCCGCGCCGAAGATGACCGTCGAGCTGTTCGAGATCGACAGGTTGGCCAGCTCGGTGTAGAGGAAGGCGTGGAGCTGCGGCGAGGCCTGGTAGGCGACGCCCACCGGCAGGCCGAGGGTGATCGGCTTGGGATCGCCGTCGAGGGCGATCTGGAGCTGGCTGCCCGGGGACTGGATCGCGAGCTTGTCGTTGAGGCGGAAGCGGACGCGCGCGCCCAGGCCCAGCGGGTTGATGGCCTCACCGACGATGCTGTAGCCGGCGGTCAGGTTGGCGGCGACGCCGAGGTTGCCCTCCATGATGTTGAAGGCGCCCTCGATGTTGAGGTTGCCCTTGGCCTCGAACTCCTTGAGCGAGAAGCCGTAGGAGGCGCCGACCTCGATCTTCTCGGAGACGCCGTAGCTGCCGCCGAGGGCGAGGCCCATGGCCGTGCCGATGGGGTCGGGCGCGATGAGGATGCCGAGGGAGCCGCCGACCGTGATCTGGCTGGCGGGGGTGGTCATCGGCCGCATGATGATCTCCTGTGGCTGGTTGACCTCCGCGGCGGCGATCGAGGCGGTGGCGGCGATGGCGAGCGACGAGATACCGATGGTGAGCTTGTTCTTCATGCTGTCCTCGTTGAGTTGACCGGCCCCACCCCTTGGGGACGGCATGGTTGAGGCCCCGGCCAACCCGTGTGGGCCTAGTACGCACCAGCATCGGGGGGGATGCAACCTGCCGGCAACTTTTCGGCAATGCGCTCGATCCCCCGCGCAAGCCGCTTCGCGCCTGTTCGCTCGATCGGTGCGCAAGGCCTTACGCACGATCGTGTACAACCGCACATCGATGAGCACGCGACGCGCCCTCACCGCCTGCGCGGCGGTCCTCGTGGCCGCCGGCCCCGGATGCGGCGAGCGACCGGCGCCGGCGACGCCGCGTCCGCCCGACGAGCCCAAGCTCGACGTGGTCGCACCCTGGATCGACACCGCCGGCTTCCAGCCGCGGGGCGTGGTCCCGGCGGCGCTCCCGCTGTCGGCCGCGCTCGAGAACATCGCCGCGCCCACGGTCGCCATCCGCGGCGCGACGATCCTGACCGCCACCGGGCGGCGGATCGAGCGCGGGACGATCGTCCTCGAGCGCGGCGCGATCACGGCGCTGGGCGGCGCCGAGGTCGAGGTCCCGTTCGGCGCCCGGGTCGTCGACGGCGCCGGCAAGTTCGTGACCCCCGGCCTCATCGACACCCACTCGCACCTCGGCGTCTACGCCGCGCCGTCGAGCCGCGCCCACAACGACGGCAACGAGGCGACCAAGCCGGTGACCGCGCGGGCCCGCGCGGCCTACGGCTACTGGCCCCAGGATCCGCAGATCGCCCGGGCGGTGGCCGGCGGCGTGACCGCGGCGCTGATCCTGCCGGGGTCGGCCAATTTGATCGGCGGTCATGGCTTCACGGTGGCGATGCGGCCCGGCCGCACCGTCGACGAGGTCGCCTTCCCCGGGGCGCCGCCCACGCTCAAGATGGCGTGCGGCGAGAATCCCAAGCGGGTCCACGGCGACAAGGGCGGCCCGTCGACGCGGATGGGCGTCTACGCCGCGTTCCGCGCCGCCTTCCACGAGGCCGCGGCCTACGCTGGCAAGCGCGCCGCCCACGCCAGCGCGCGCGCGCAGTGGGAGGCGCGGCGGGCCCGCGCCGCCGAGCTCGACGCCCGCGCGCCGGACGGCAAGAAGATCGCCGGCGAGCCGGCGCCCGAGCCGCCCGCGATCGATCTCGATCTCGAGACCCTGGCCGCCGTCCTGCGCGGCGAGGTCCTGGTCCAGGTCCACTGCTACCGCGGCGACGAGATGGCCCACATGATCGCGATCGCGAAGGAGCTGGGCTTCACGATCCGCTCGTTCCACCACGCGCTCGAGGCCTACAAGATCCGCGACCGGCTGGCCGCCGAGGGCATCGCGGTCAACACCTGGGCCGACTGGTGGGGCTTCAAGCTCGAGGCCTATGACGGCATCCCCGAGAACGCGGCGCTGGTCACCGAGCAGGGCGGGCGCGCGACCATCCACTCCGACTCGCCCATCGGCATCCAGCGCCTCAACCAGGAGGCCGCCAAGGCGCTGGCCGCCGGCCGCCGCGCCGGGGTCGCCCTCGACGACGACGCCGCGCTGCGCTGGATCACCGCCCACCCGGCGTGGGTGCTGGGCATCGACACGGTGACCGGCACGCTCGAGGTCGGCAAGCGCGCCGACGTCGTCCTGTGGAGCGGCCCGCCGTTCTCGGTCTACACCCGGGCCGAGCTGGTGCTGGTCGGCGGCGAGATCGGGTTCGATCGCGCCACCGGCCTGCGGCCGTCGGATCACGAGCTGGGGGTGGGCGCGGTCGGAGGGGCGCCGTGAGCGGGCGCGCGCCGCGTCCGGCGCTCCGGACACCGCGGCCGGCCGGCGTCGGGACCGCGGCCCTGGCGCTCGCCGTCGCCGCCGCCGTCGCCGCGGCACCGGCCGTGGCCGAGCCCATCGCCATCGTCGGCGCCACCGTCCACGTCAAGCCCGGGCAGGTCGTGGCCGGCGCCACCGTGATCGTCGACGGCGGCAAGGTCACCGCGGTCGGGGTCGGCGTCCGCCCACCCGCCGGCGCCCGCGTCATCGACGGCGCCGGCAAGGTCGTCACCGCCGGCCTCATCGAGCCGCTGTCGGGGGTCGGGCTGATCGGCATCGACCAGGAGGGCCCGGCCAACGACGGCCGGCTGGGGCCTCGCGACGAGGTCCACGACGATCCGGTCCACGCCGCCTACGAGGCCCGCGACGGCTTCGATCCGCGCGGGGTCTCGGTCGCGGTCGCCCGCGCCGGCGGGCTGACCCTGGTGGTGGCGGCGCCCAGCGGCGGCCTGCTCGCCGGGCAGTCGGCGGCGTGGACCCTCGACGGCGCGATCGAGCCGGTGCGGGCGCCGCTGGCGATGCACGGCCAGCTCGGCGCCGGCGGCGGGGCCGCGGCCGGCGGCTCCCGCGGGCGCGCCATCGCGCTCCTGCGCGAGGTCCTCGACGACGCCCGCGCCTACGGCCGCGATCGCGCCGCGTTCGAGCGCAACGCCCGCCGCCGCATGATCGCCGACCGCCTCGACCTCGAGGCGCTGCAGCCGGTGCTGCGCGGCGCGGTCCCGCTGGTGGTGGCGGTCCACGCCGAGGCCGACATCCGCGCCGCCCTGCGCGTCGCCCGCGACTTCCGCCTCCGCCTGGTGATCGCCGGCGGCGCCGAGGCCTGGCGGGTCGCGCCCGAGCTGGCGCGGGCGCGGGTGCCGGTCGTGCTCGATCCCACCGACAACCTGCCGCGCATGCTCGAGGCCGGCGACGTCCGCGCCGACGCCGCCGCGATCCTGGCGCGCGCGGGGGTGGCGGTCGCGGTCTCGACCCTGGGCAAGAGCGCCGAGGCCCGCACCCTCCGCCAGCTCGCCGGGGTCGCGGTCGCCGGCGGGCTGACGTGGGATCAGGGCCTGGCCGCGGTCACCACCGTCCCGGCCACGATCTACGGCCTCGCCGGCCGCGGCACCGTCGAGCGCGGGGCGATCGCGGACCTGGTGGTGTGGAGCGGCGATCCGCTGGAGCTGACGAGCGCGGCCGAGGTCGTGCTCATCGGCGGCGCGATCCAGCCCACGGTCGACCACCAGACCCGGCTGCTCGAGCGTTACCGCACGTTGCCGCCGCGGCCCTGACGCCCGACGGTGGCGCGGCGCGCCGTGATCACCAGGTCATCGCGACGCCGACCGTCGAGGCGGTGGCGATCGGCGCGACCTCGGTGCCCCGGCGGTGGAGGAAGCGGGGCACGGCGTAGCCGATGGCGGCCCCCAGCACCCAGCCGGTGACGACGTCGGTGGTCCAGTGCTTGTCGGCGGCGATGCGCAGGTAGCCGGTGGCGAGCGACAGCCCGACGCCGCCCCCCCACAGGGCCGGCGCCCACCGGTAGCCGCGCATCGACGCCACCGTGCCCGCCGACACCGCCAGGCTCATGGTCAGGGTCGCGTGCCCCGAGTAGAACGACTGGTTGTTGTCCTGGGGGCGGTCGGTCCGCGGCTTGTCCTCGGGCGCGAGCTGGTGGACGAACGGGCGCTCGCGGGCCACCGCCGCCTTGATGACGAAGTTGGTGACGCCCGCGATCGCGGCCGTCTCGGCGATGACGAGACCGTCGTCGAACCAGTTGCCGCGCCGCCCGTCGAGGTGGGCGGCGAGGCCGATGCCGCCGAGGGCGAACAGCGGCGCGGTGACGAAGCCCGACCAGTTGCTGAGGTCGTGGGCGAGGTGGCGATCGTCCCACAGGAGCGCGTCGCGGACCGCGTCGTCGACGAGGATCGGGCCGCACCAGCGGCAGGTGTCCTTCGACAGCGGCCCCTTGAACGGCGCCTCGGCCAGGAGGTAGATCCCGCCCAGGGCCAGGGTCAGCGGCACGTGGAGGCGACGGTCGGGGGCGGCCACGGTGTCGTCGGCGCGGGCGGGACGGGCGCCAGCGACCAGCGCGGCGGCGCTGACGATCAGCGCGGCCGCGCCGGCGGTCACGGCGCGAGGGGGGCGGCGATGGTGGGGCGCGGCGCTCGGCACCCGCCGATGGTACGGGATCAGTCGGGCTTCCTGGCGCCCCGGAGGGGCGGGGCGGCGGTCGCGCCGGGCCCGGTCAGGCCGTACTTGCGCAGCTTGTCGATGAGCGTGACCCGGCTGGTCCCGAGGCGGCGGGCGGCCTCGCTCTGGTTGCCGCCGGTCGCGGCCAGGGCGCGGGCGAGGACGCCGCGCTCGAAGGCCTCGACCTGCTCGCGCAGGGACGGCCCGAGCTCGGGCGTCCCCGCGGCCTCGTCGGCGTCGGCGTCGGCGTCGGCGGCGGCGGGCTCGGGCGACGGCGCGGTCGGCGCTGGCGGCGCGGCGCGGGCCCCGGCCGTCGCCTGCTGCTCCGCCCAGTCGGCCTTGCGCAGCACCGTGCCCGAGGACAGCGCGGCGAGGCGGGCGATCGTGTTCTCGAGCTGGCGCACGTTGCCCGGCCACGGCTCGCGGCCGAAGGCCTCGATCAGCCCCGGCTCGAGGGTGAGCGGGCCGAGGCCGAACTTGTCGGCGCAGCGGCGGGTGAGCTCGGCGGCCAGGGCCGGGATGTCCTCCCGGCGCTCGCGCAGGGGCGGCACCACCAGCTCGACCACGGCCAGGCGGTAGTAGAGATCCTCGCGGAACCTGCCGGCGCGGGCCTCGGCAGCGAGGTCGCGGTTGGTCGCCGCCACCACCCGCACGTCGACGCGCTCGACCCGGCCCGAGCCCACCGGCTGGATCTCGCCCTCCTGCAGCGCGCGCAGGAGCTTGGCCTGGACCGCCGGCGGCAGCTCGCCGACCTCGTCGAGGACCAGGGTGCCGCCGTCGGCGGCGGCGAAGAAGCCGGGGCGGGCGCTGGTGGCGCCGGTGAACGCGCCGCGGGCGTGGCCGAACAGCTCGGCCTCGGCGAGCTCGGCGGGGATCGCGGCGCAGTTGAAGCGGACCAGGGGACCGTCGGCGCGCGGCGACTGGGCGTGGAGGAGCTGGGCGATGAACTCCTTGCCGGTGCCGGTCTCGCCGCGCACCAGCACCGTGACGTCGCGGGCGGCGACACGGGCGGTGGCGTCGAGCAGGCGGCGCATGGGCGGGCTGTCGCCGACGATGCGGCGGCCGAGGGCGCGCTCGATGGCGAGGCGGCGGTTGTCGACGCGCAGGCGCCGGGCCTCGAGCGCGCGCTCGATGACGACCGCGACCTCGTCGATGTCGAACGGCTTCTTGAGGTAGTCGTAGGCGCCGGCCTTGACCGCCGCCACCGCGACCCGCTCCGAGCCGTGGGCGGTGAGGAGGATCACCGGCACGGTGGCGTCGCGGGCGGCGATCGCCGCGATCAGCTCGAGCCCGGACATGCCGGGCATCTGGAGGTCGGTGAGCACGACGTCGGCGCCGCCGAGGCGGGGCAGGGCCGCCGCCCCCGAGGTCGCGGTCACGACCTCGTGGCCGCGATCGGTCAGCACCTCCCGCAGCGTGAACAGGACGCCGGGCTCGTCGTCGACCAGGAGGATGCGGGTCATGGCGTGCGCGTCGCCTCGTCCGTGGCGCTCACGCCGCCGGCTCGACGTGGCCGCGCGCCGAGGTGGTGAGGACGTCGCCGGCGCGGGCCGGCCGCGGCCGGGCCGGCAGGCGCAAGGTGACGGTGGTGCCGCGGCCGGGGGCGCTGGCGTAGTGCAGCGTGCCGCCGTGCTGGGCGACCACGGTCTGCGCCAGCACCACGCCGAGGCCGGTGCCGCCCTCGCGGGTGGTGAAGTAGCTGGTGCCGAGGCGGGCCAGGTCCTCGGAGCGGATGCCGCGGCCCCGGTCCTCGATCTCGACCACGCCGCCGCCGCGGCCGTC
Organism: uncultured delta proteobacterium; assembly: GCA_900696455.1. Taxonomy (GTDB): domain Bacteria; phylum Myxococcota_A; class Polyangia; order Haliangiales; family Haliangiaceae; genus UBA2376. Next base: position 16,530 of record CAADGB010000507.1, on the reverse strand, counting down.
GCCGTCGCCGCCGCCGGGCCCGACCCGGACGTGGATCGTCCCGCCGGCGGGCGTGGCCTCGACCGCGTTGGTGAGGACGTTGAGCAGCGCCTCGCGCAGGCGGCGCGGGTCGCCCTCGATCGGCGTGGCCCGGCGCTCGACCTGGACGGTCAGCCGCGCGCTCTCGACCCGACCGGCGATGGCGCCGAGCGCCTGGCCCGTGACCTCGGCGAGGTCGAGGGGCTGCGGGCGCAGATCTTCGAGCGGGCGCGAGAACGACAGGTACTCGCCGAGGATGGCCTCCATGCGCGCGACCTCGGCCTGCATGACCTCGAGGCGCTCGCGGGTGCGCGGCGCGTCGGGGGCGCGGGCCACGAGCTGGACCAGCCCCTTGATCGAGGCCAGCGGGTTCTTGAGCTCGTGGGCGACCTTCTCGCCCACTGCCTGCAGGCGCCCGGCGTGCTCGGCGGCGGCGGTGACCCGCTCCTCGTTGAGCTCGTCGACGGCGCAGGCCGCCGCCTGGTTGGCGGTGAGCACCTTGCTGATGAAGTTGGTGACGATCGCGATCGTCCACGCGAACGACACGACGGCGGCGGCGACGTAGTGGCCGTGGGGCAAGGTCGGGCCGAGCCAGCTCCGGGGCATGAGGCCGACCAGCGCGAACAGGACGACGACCGACGCGGTCAGCCAGCGGGTCGCGCCCCGGGCGCCGTAGAACACGGCGGGGATGACCGAGGCGGTGCCCAGGGCCGGCAGCATCGGGCTGCGCAGGCCGCCGGTGACCGCGACGATCGTCAGCAGATACGCCTGGGCCATGCCGTGCATCACGTAGACCGCGGTGTCCAGGCGCCGCGGATCATGCTCGACCCATCGCAGCACGCTGAACTGGACCACCAGCAACACCGACCACGCGCCCAGGGGCACCGCGATCCGCCAGGTCGGGTAGCTGGCGTGGGCGAGGATCGCGACGATGAGGCCGATCGAGACCAGCCCGCACACCGCCGCGAACCGCACGTTCTCGCGTCCGGTGGCCAGGATGGCCTCGTTGCGGGTGCCGCGCCACACGTCCGCTCGCTTTGCGAGCGCCGGGCCAACGCGCGGGGCGCCGGCCGACGGTGGCGGATCTGGGAACATGCGCCGCATGGTAGCCCGGCCCGGCGTGGTCGGAGCACCGCCAGTCGTCTGGTGAACCGTCGATCGCTGTACGGAGATCCGACAGGCGTCGGTGGGCGCGATCGTAACTGCGCGCAATCCGTCGCCGGGGGTGTGGCATGGCCGCTGCTTGGCAGGCGCGTCATGCGTTCCTTCTCCCTGATGCCGACGGTGCTGGTGACGGTGGTGGTGGCGGCGCTCGCGCTGGCGGCGTCGCCCGGCTCCGCGCAGGCCCAGCCGGCCCCGCCTCCGGGCCCGGCGGCGGGCGCGCTGCCGTCGTTCGACGACGCGCTGGCCGCCCTGCTCGGCCGGCCGGGCGGGCTCACCGCCGACGAGGCCGCGCGTCGCGCGCTCACCGCCAGCCCCGCCGTCCAGCGCAAGGCGGCCGAGGTCGCGGCGGCGCGCACCGACACCCAGTCCGCGAAGTACGCGCTGGTGCCGCGGACCACGGTGACCGCCGGCTACACCCGGCTGTCGGACGTGGAGTACCCCGAGCTCGCGCCCGGCTTCTCGTTCCCGGTGATCCTGAACTCGTTCCACCTCGGCGCGCAGGTCGCGGTGCCGGTCAGCGACCTGCTGGTCCGCCTGCCGCCGCTCAAGCGCGCCACCGAGCACGGCGTCGCCGCCGCCGAGAGCGGGCAGCGCAGCGCCCAGCGCGAGGCCGCGCTCGAGGCGCGGCTCGCCTACTACGAGTGGGTGCGGGCCGAGCTCCAGGTCGTGGTGGCCGAGCGCCTGCTGCAGCAGGTGCGGGCCAACCTCGGGCTCGTCCAGGCCCTGGCCGAGGTCAACCGGGTGTCGCGCGCCGACGTCCTGCGCCTCGAGGCCCAGGAGGCGCAGGTCGAGCTGGCCCTGGCCCAGGTCCGCGAGCTGGCCGGGCTGCGCGCCGAGCAGGTGCGCATCGCGATCGGCGCCGGCGCCGAGGAGGCGCTCGCGATCGGCGAGGACGTGCGCGAGGCCGCGGCCGCCGCCGCGATCCCGGCGGCGACCGAGCTGACCCGGACCGCGCTCGAGCGGCGCGAGGAGCTGAAGGCGCTGCGCGCCGCCCGCGCCGCGCTCGAGGAGCAGCGGCGAGCGGCGCGGATCGACCGCCTGCCCCGGCTGTCGGTCTTCGCCCAGGCCGTCTACGACAACCCCAACCAGCGCATCATCCCGGCCGAGGACACGTTCACGTTCACCTGGGCCGCCGGCGCCCAGGTGTCGTGGTCGCTCAACGACTTCCTCGATCACGGCCCCGGCGTCGACAAGCTCGACGCCCAGCTCCGCGCCCTCGACGCCGATCGCGCCGCCTTCGAGCTCGGCGTCCGCGCCCAGGTCACCGCCGCGCGGCAGGCGGTGGTGCTGGCCGACGCCGCCCAGGAGGCGACCCGCCGCGGCCTGGCCGCCGCCGAGGAGAGCCACCGCGTGCGCCAGGAGCTGCTGGCCGCCGAGCGCGCCACGGCGATCGAGCTGATCGACGCCGACACCGAGCTCACCCGCGCCCGCATCGCCGTGATCGACGCCCTCATCGACCGTCGCCTCGCCCGGGCCCGCCTGGCCCACGTCCTCGGAGAGACCACGCCATGATCCCGCCCCGCCCCCCGCGCGCCCCCGGCGCGCTCGTCACCGCCGCCGCCCTCGTCGCCGCGCTCGGCCTCGCCGCCACCGCCTGCAACCGCTCCGACGCCAAGGGCGCCGACGCCCGGGGCGCCGCCGAGCCGGTGGTCACGGTCGCGCTCCACCAGGCGGCGGAGCGGCCGGCGCCCGACCGCCTGACCTTGACCGGGACGGTCATGGCCGACGAGACCTCGAACGTCACCGCCGCGGTGCCGGGCAAGGTCCTGACCGTGCTCGTCGATCGCGGCAGCCGGGTCAAGTTCGGAGACCCGCTGCTCCGCCTCGACGCCTCGAGCGCGTCGCTGTCGGCGCAGTCGATCCGCGCCCAGCTCGCCGCCGCCGAGGCCCAGGAGAAGCTGGCCACCGACGAGTGCAAGCGCGCCCAGCAGCTCCTCGACAAGGGCGCGATCACCCGCTCCCAGTACGAGCGCGAGATGACGAGCTGCACCGCCGCCGCCCAGAACGTGGCGGCGACCAAGGCCCAGCTCCAGCTCGCGTCGAAGTCGGTGGCCGACGGCGTGGTGCGGGCGCCGTTCGCCGGCGTCGTCACCCAGCGCATGATCGCGCCCGGCGAGTGGGCGGGGCCGGGCATGCCGCTGCTCACCCTGGTCGACGACGAGCCGCTGCGCGTCGACCTCAGCGTGCCCGAGGCCTGGGTGCCCCGCCTCCAGGTCGGCCAGGAGGTCGCGGTCGAGGCCGTGGCCTATCCCGGGCAGCGCTTCTCCGCCCGGGTGACCAAGGTCGGCTCCGAGATCGGGCGCATGAGCCGCGCGCTGGTGGCCGAGGCCGAGCTGGCGCCGGGCTCGCCGCTGGTCCCCGGCATGTTCGCCGAGGCCACGATCACCGTCGGCGCCACGGCACGGCCCGCGGTGCCGCGCACCGCGGTGGTCCGGCGCGGCAACACCTGGCGTCTGTTCGCGGTGGTCAAGGGCCGCCTCGAGGAGCGCGTGGTCCAGCTCGGGCCCGAGCTCGACGGCGACCAGGTCGCGATCGTCCGGGGCCTGGCGGCCGGCGAGCGCGTCGCCGCGGCGATCGACGAGCGGATCGTCGACGGCCTGCGGGTCGAGTGATGCCCGCCGTCCCCCCCGCCTTCCTCCGCCCCCCCGGGAGCACGTCATGAACTGGCTCAGTCGCCTCACCGTCCGCCGGCCGGTCCTCGCCGTGGTCATGATGCTGACCATCGTCGTGGTCGGCCTCGTCGGCTACCGCTCGCTCGGCGTCGACAAGTTCCCCAAGATCGACTTCCCGCTGGTGCTCATCACCACGGTCTACCCCGGCGCCGCCCCGGCCTCGGTCGAGACCGACGTCACCGACAAGATCGAGGCCGCGGTCAACACCGTGGGCGGGATCGAGACCCTGTCGTCGATCTCGACCGAGAGCGCGTCGCTGGTGATCGTCCAGTTCGCGCTGGAGAAGGACGCCGACGTCGCCGCCCAGGAGGTGCGCGACCGCATCGCCACCATCACCGACCTGCCCACCGGCGCGCGGGCGCCGGTGATCCAGCGCGCCGATCCCGACGCCGCGCCGGTGCTGATGCTGGCGGTCAAGGGCGACGCCTCGGTGCGCGAGCTGACCCGGGTGGCCGAGGACGTCGTCAAGCGCCGGCTCGAGACCATCGACGGCGTCGGCCAGGTCCGGGTCGTCGGCGGCCGCAAGCGTCGCATCGAGGTCGCCGTCGATCCCATCCGCCTGCAGGCGGCCGGGGTCTCGGCGCTCGAGGTCTACCGCGCGATCGGCGTGGCCAACATCGACATCCCGGGCGGCCGGCTCGAGCGCGGCCCCGAGACCGCGAGCCTGCGGATCGAGGGTCGGGTCGGCTCCCCCGAACAGCTCGGCGACATCGTCGTCCGCCAGCTCCCGGGGCACGCCATCAAGGTCCGCGACGTCGCCACCGTCCTCGCCACCGAGATCGACGCCGAGTCGGCGGCGATCCGCGACGGCGAGGCCTCGGTCGGCCTCGCCATCCGCAAGCAGTCGGGCTCGAACACCGTGGCCGTGGTCGACCGCGCCAAGATCGCGGCCGCCGAGATCGCCGCCAGCCTGCCGCCGGGCATCACCCTCGACGTCGTGCGCGACAACTCCGAGGTCATCCGGACCTCGGCGTCGCAGGTGATCGAGCACCTCATCCTCGGCGCCTTCTTCGCGTCGCTGGTGGTGCTCCTGTTCCTGGGCTCGGTGCGCTCGACGATCATCGCCTCGATCTCGATCCCGATCTCGATCATCGGCACCTTCGCCCTGATGATGGTGTTCGGCCTCACCCTCAACCTGATGACGCTCCTGGCCCTGGCCCTGGCCGTGGGCATCGTCATCGACGACGCGATCGTCGTCCTCGAGAACATCCACCGCCACATCGTCGAGCACGGCGAGAAGCCGTTCCCGGCCGCGATCAAGGCCACCAAGGAGATCGCCTCGGCGGTGCTGGCGACCACGCTGTCGCTGCTCGCGGTCTTCCTGCCGGTGGCCTTCATGAGCGGCATCGTCGGCCGCTTCCTCATGAGCTTCGGCCTGACCATGTCGTTCGCGATCGCGGTCTCGATGCTGGTGTCGTTCGCGCTGACGCCGATGATGGCGGCCCGCATGCTGCCGCTGCCGCCGCCCCCCGGCGAGGCGCCGCGCCGGAGCTGGCTCGAGCGCGGCATCGACTGGGGCTACCGCCCGCTCGAGCGCGGCTACGGCAAGGTCCTGGCCTTCCTCCTGCGCCGGCGCTGGATCGTCGTCGTGGCGTCGCTCGCCGTCCTGGCCTCGGTGGTGCCGCTGGGTGCCCGCGCCGGCTTCGGCTTCCTGCCCGACAACGACGAGGCCCAGTTCGAGATCTACGTCCGGACCAAGGAGGGCACCAGCCTCGACGCCACCACGGTCCTGGCCGAGCGCCTGGCCCGCGAGACCCGCAAGATCCCCGAGGTCACTCACACCCTGGTCACGGTCGCCGACAACGACCAGAAGACCCAGAACGTCGCCAGCGTCTACGTCCGCCTCTCCGATCCCGACCGGCGCGAGCGCTCGCAGACCCAGATCATGGACGACGTCCGCAAGCACGTGCTGGTCGATCTGCCCGAGGGCACCCGGGTCGCCGCCCAGCTCGTCAACGACTTCAACCTCGGCGCCCAGCAGAACGCGATGGTCATGTACCTCCTCAGCGGGCCCGATCTCGACCGGCTGTCGATGTACGCCGAGCGCGTGCTGGCCAAGATGCGGACGGTGCCGGGGGTGGTCGACCTCGACTCCAGCATCCCCGAGCCGCTGCCGGAGCAGACCCTGCGCGCCGATCTCGACCGCGCCGCCGCGCTCGGCGTCGATCCCGCCGACATCACCTCGACCCTGGCGCTCCTGTTCGGCGGCCTCGCGAGCTCGACCTACGAGGAGCGCGGCAGCCAGTACGACGTCTTCCTGCGCGCCAGCGAGCGCTTCCGCTGGGATCCGGCGCTGCTCGGCATCATGACCGTGCCGTCACGCAGCCTCGGCCAGGTGCCGCTGTCCGACGTCGTCACCAGCCGCGACAGCACCGGGCCGTCGATGATCAACCGCACCTTCCGCGCCCGCAGCATCACGATCACGATGAACGTGGCGCCCGGCCACAGCCAGGGCGCGGTGGCGGCGGCGCTGGAGCAGGCGTTCGCCGATCTCGATCTCCCGCCCGGCTACAGCGCCCAGCCCTGGGGCCAGACCCGGGAGATGAACCGCACCGCCGCCGCCTTCGGCTTCGCCTTCCTGCTGTCGTTCCTGTTCATGTACCTGGTGCTGGCGGCGCAGTTCGAGTCGTGGCTGCACCCGTTCACGATCATGCTGACCTTGCCCCTGACCCTGCCGTTCGCGCTGTTCTCGATCATCGCCTTCGGCAACCACCTCGACATCTTCTCGATGCTCGGCCTGCTGGTGCTGTTCGGCATGGTCAAGAAGAACGGCATCCTCCAGATCGATCACGCCAACCAGCTCCGGGCCAAGGGCATGCCGCGCGACCAGGCCATCGTCCAGGCCGCCCGCGACCGCCTGCGCCCCATCCTCATGACGACGTTCGCCTTCGTCGCCGGCATGATCCCGCTCATCACCAGCGAGGGCATCGGCTCCGGCTTCTCCCGCGCCATCGCCGGCGTGGTCGTGGGCGGCCAGACGCTGTCGCTGGCGCTGACCCTGGTGGCGATCCCGGTCTTCTACTCGCTGTTCGACGGCGTGGCGGCGCGCGCGACCCGGCTGGTCCGCCGCGTCCTGCGCAAGCCCGACGTCGTCGACCGCGGCCAGGGCGACGAGCTGCGGCAGGCCGAGATCGAGGCCGTCACCACCTGAGCCCCAGCCCGAGCCCGGCGCCGGTCTGGGCCTCGCCGGCGCCGGCGCCGCCGAGCCCGAGGGTGAGCTCGGAGGCGAGGCGGCCGCGCAGCGGCAGCGGCAGGGCGAGCTCGGCCTTCCAGCTCGGCCCGACCTCCCCGGCGGGGGTGGTGGCGGCGCCGAGGCCGAGGCGGAGATCGAGGCGAGGCAGGAGCGAGAGCCGGGCCAGGGTGAGCATGAGCTGCACGAGGTCGGGCGCGCCGTCGCGCACGAGGAGGCGGGCGTCGAGGCCGAGCGCCAGGCGGCGCGCCACCCGGCGGTCCACGCCGAGGCCGAGGTCGAGGTAGTCGCGGCCGGTCTCGCCGAGGCCCAGGCCGGCGCCCAGCGCCAGCCGCAGGCCGGTCCGGCGCGGCCGGTAGCGGCCGAGCAGGCCGTCCCGGTCGCCGTCGTCGACGATGTCGAGGGAGTAGTGGTTCTCGCCGCCGCTGCTGCCGGAGAAGCTGACGCCGAGGGCGTCTCCGCTCGAGCCCGGCGCCGCGCTCAGCACGGTCCCGAAGGTCCTGCCGACCGGGATGCTGGCGAGGTGCTCGCCGGTGATCACGTTGCCGGCGGCCGGCGTGACCCCGGCCGGCAGCTCGACCGGGACCGCGACGGTGTCGGTGGGCATGCCCTCGGCCCGCGGTCGCTCGTCGATGGCGACGAACGCGGTCCACGGCGAGAGCAGCGCGTGCTCGAGCGCGATCGCGGTGACCTCGTCGGCCAGCGCCTGGTGCCAGCCGCTGGCCAGCCGCTCGAGGTGCTCGCCGATGCGGCGGCGCGCCCACAGCCGGGCGAGGACCGCGCCGTCGCCGCCGCGCTCGGGCAGGACGACGGGGACGGTCAGGACGATCGTGCGGCCGGCGACCTTGCCGGTGACCCGCACCGAGCCGGCGCCGCCGCGGCCGTAGCGGCCGGCGATCACCAGCGGCTGCCCGGCGAAGAGGTCGCCAACGGTGGCCGGGGTGGCGTCGTGGACGTCGAGCCCGTTCCAGTCGACGCGCAGGTCGTGGAGCAGCGGCGCGTCGAGGCGGGCGTAGAAGCGCTCGATCTGCGGCTCGGGCGCCTGGTCCAGCAGCAGGTAGTGGGCGACACCCTTACCGTGGCGGGCCAGGCCGTCGAGCAGGTGGCGGTTGACCGACGAGCCGACCCCGAACGAGAACAGGTGGGTGCGGTCGTCGAGGCGCTGCGTCACCGCGGCGAGGATCGCGGCCTCGTTGCCGATGTAGCCGTCGGTCATGAACACGACGAAGCGGTGGCGGCCGTCGGCGGGCGGCCGGTCGAGGGCGGCGACGATGCCGCTCAGCATCTCGGTGCCGCCGCCGGCGTCGACGCCGTTGACGTACGACAGACCGGCGCGGACGTTGTCGCGGGTCGCCGGCAGCGCTCGCCCGTCGGCGAAGGCCTCGACCGAGGACGAGAAGTTGAGGAGGCGGAAGCTGTCCTCGGGGCGGAGGTGCTGGAGGGCGTGGCGCATGCCGCGCCGGGCCAGGGCCAGCGGCTCGCCCGACATCGAGCCCGAGGTGTCGACCACGAACACCAGCTCGCGCGGCGGCGCCCGGCCGGCGTCGACCGGCGGCGGCTGCACGATCAGCGCGAGGTGGCCGCGCCCACCGTCCTTGTGCGCCAGCGCCGCCAGGGTCGGCGAGGCCACCGTGACCCGCCAGCGCAGGACGAAGTCGCGGTCGGCGACCATGTCGCCGTCGGCCAGCGCGATCCGGTAGCGATCGGCGGCGACCCGGGTGGTGGTGAGGCGGTGGGTCGGGCTGTCGATCGCGGTGATCGGGAGCCCGGCGTCGACGTCGAGGTCGAGGGTGACGGTGGTGCCGGTGAGCTTGCCCGGCGGCGCCGCCTGGGGCGACAGGCGCGACGCGTCGGGGACCTGATCGGAGTCGGCCTGGACCCCGGTGCCGACCGGGAGCGCGGCCAGCGGCGCGCCCGGCATGTAGCGAGGGCCGACGACGGTCGGCAGCGCCAGCTCGTAGACGTCGCCGTCGGGATCGAGCAGGACGTCGTAGGTGAGCGCGACGTCGATGACCTCGCCGGGCAGGACGTTGGCGACCGACTGGGTGAAGACGTTGGGCCGCTCCTGCTCGAGCAGGGCCGCGGTCTTGCCTTCCTGCCGCGCCTGCTCGTAGGCGGCGCGGGCCCGCTCGCGGCGCTCGATGCGGGCCCGGATCACCCGGGCCCCGATGCGCATGGTCATGGCGCCGACCGCGCCGTCCTCGTGCAGCGGGAAGACGTAGACCAGCTCGATCGGCCGCGGGCTCGGGTTGCTGAAGCGCTGGGTGACCTCGACCTGAGCGATGGGGCCGCGGACCACGACCCGCATCGCGCTGGCCACCAGCGGTAGCTCGGCGCGGGCGTCGCCGTCGACGGCGAGCATCATCGGCCGCCGGTCGTCGGCGGCGGGGCCGGTGGCGTGGGCGGTGGGCAGACGGGCGGCGAGCGCCAGCGCCAGGGCGAGCGCGAACGCGAGCGAGCGGGGCATGGGATCCTCCTGCCGCCTCGAAACGGCAGGCCTTGGCTCGCGGTCCCTGACAGCGCCTGGCACCGGCCTGCGACCTCCGGGGCGCGCCGGCGGCTGCGTGTCGCAGCGCACGGCGGCGACCCCCGCCGCGCGGGGCGACGCTCGGGTCGCGTGATACGCTGCCTCGATGCCGCGTCTGGTCGCGCTCCTCGTGCTGGCCTCGGTCGGGACCGCGGCGGCCGAGGGCCGGCTGCGGGGGCCCGGGCCCGGCGTCGACGGGCTCGACTACGTCGTCGTCGAGCCGGCGCCGGTGTTCTTCCACCACGGCGGCCCCCACTACCTCTACCTCAACCGCTGCGTCGACGGCTGCACGGTCGAGTCCGGCCGCGACGACGCGGTCGCCGATCGCTCGTCCATCCTGGGCCGCGGCGGCATCCCGTCGCGGGTGAGCGTCCAGCCGTTCGGCTGGGACGACGCCACCTGGGACGGCATGGTGGCGTGCGTCCGCGACACCTACGCCATCTACGGCGTGGAGGTCGTGACCGCGCCGCCGGGCGGTCCCCACGTCGAGGTCATGGTCGCCGGCACCGCGGACGCGCTGGCGCTGGCCGGCAACACGCTGGGCATCGCGCCGCTGGCCAACGACTGCTCGGCCTTGCCCAGCGCGATCGGCTTCGCGTTCGCCAACGCCCACCTGGCGGGGCCCGAGCTGGTGTCCGAGCTGTGCGCGACGGTCGCCCACGAGGCCGGCCACGTCTACGGGCTCGACCACGCGTTCGAGTGCAAGGACCCGATGACCTACCTCACCGGGTGCGGGCGCAAGATCTTCCTCAACCGCACCCTGGCCTGCGGCGAGTTCGATGGGACCCGCGCCTGCAAGTGCGGCGCGACCCAGTCGTCGCACCGCCACCTCTACGACCGGCTGGGACCGGGCGCGCTCCCGGCGCCGGCGGGGCTCGACATCCGCAGCCCGCTGCCGGCCACGACCGTCGCGCCGGGGTTCTCGGTCTTCGTCGCCGTCGACGGCCGCCCGGTCACCACCGTGGAGCTGTGGGTCAACGGCGCGCTCGTCGGCGCCGTGCCCGGCAAGGTCTCGACCGCCCCGTACGAGCTCGTGACCCCGGTCGAGCTCTTCGACGGCGTGCTCGACCTCGAGGTCCGCGTCTACGACGACCTCGGCACCCTGGCCACGCGCACGATCACGGTGCAGAAGGGTGCGCCCTGCGCCGGCCCCGCCGCCTGCCCCGGCGGCTACACCTGCAGCGAGGGCCGCTGCCTGGCCCCGGCCGGGACCACGGCGGTGGGCGAGGCCTGCGGCGGCGCGGCCGAGTGCGCGAGCAAGGCGTGCGTGGCGCGGGACGGCGAGCCCACCTGCACCCAGCCGTGCTGGCCGGCGGCGTCGACCTGCCCCGACGGCCTGGCGTGCCTGCACGCCGACGACGAGCGCTACGCCTGCTTCGCGCCCGACGCCGGCGGGTGCTGCAGCGCCGGCGCCGATCCTCGCGGGGCGCTGGCGCTCATCGCGCTGGCGGCGGCGATGCTGGGCCGGCGCCGCCGCCGCTGACCGCGGCGCGCGATCGCGGCGTGCGGCCCGCCGCGGGGGTCAGGGGATCTGCGCGACGCAGCAGCCGTCGATGCAGAACTCGGCGGCGCTGCACTGCTCGTCCGCGGTGCACTCCGTGCTCCCGCCCGCGCACTGGGTGGTGCACTGGCTCGACTGCTGGCACGGCGGGCAGTTGATCTGGTCGCTGCAGATGTCCTCGAAGTTGCACGTCGGCAGGAGCACGATCTGGACGCAGCCGTTGGCGTCGCCGCAGCCGCCGGTGACGCCGCACACCGTGCAGCAGCCGAAACAGTCGCAGCCAGGTGGGGTCGCGGGCGCGCAGGTGTTGATGCACTCCTGGCTGACGTCGCACGCGCCCTGGTTGAGCTGCTGCTGGGTGCAGGCCGAGGGGTGACCGGTGGGGTACAGACAGCACGAGTGGTAGCGGCAGCCGTCGTCGCCGTGGCCGCTGTTGCCGTCGAAGAAGCAGTCCTGCCAGATCGGGTCGCGGTTGTCACCGGGGAGCCCGGTGCCGAAGCTGCTCTCGTCGTTGTCGCAGGCCGAGGTGCACTCGGGGTCGGCGAGATCGATGAGGCCGTCGCCGTCGTTGTCGATGCCGTCGGTACACTGGCTCACGCCGGTGATGCACTCGCCGGGCGTGGTGTTGGCGTCGACGCCGGTGCCGCCGTCGCCGTCGACGCTGCCGTCGCCGTCGCCGCCGCCGTCGCCGTCGTTGTTGCCGTCACCGTTGCTGTCACCACACGCCGCGAGCGCGGCGACGAGGGCGAGGACCAGGGACAGCGCGAGGCCGGCGCGCAGCCGGCGAGGGTCAGGGCGTGGGCGCATGGGGGGCTCCTTCGAGGCGAGTGACCAGCCGGGCGGCGTCGGCGGCGTTGGCGCCGCGGGGGAAGCGCTGGCCGTACTGGCGGGCGAGGGTGAGCGCGAGGGCGGCGTCGCCGCGCTGCTCGGCGAGCAGGGCGGCGGCGTAGAGGGCGTTGGCCGCCCACGGCCCGCGGCCGCGCGCGAGGCGGCGATACGCGGCGAGGGCGGCGGCGGGATCCGATCGCTCGAGCGCGGCGGCCGCCTCGTAGGCGGCGCGGCTGTCCGGCAGGGGGGCGCGGCCGTCGGGCGGCGCCACCGGCGGCGCCGCGATGGCGCCGTCGCCGGGGAGCTCGGTCCCGGGGAGCTCGGCGCCGGGGCGCTCGGCGGCGAGAGGTTGCGCAGCGGCGATGTCGTCCGGGTTTGTGATCGTGGCTGAGCTTCGAATCGCGGCCTCCCAATCGCGACTCGAATCCCACGAGCTGCCAGCGAGCAGGAGCTCGCGACGGCCGTGGGCCACGACCTCGACCTCACCATGGGCGACATCGACACGAGCGGCATCGCCGCTGCGCGTGACCGTGAACCGGGTGCCGACGACGCGGATGTCGACGGCCCCGGCGTGGACGTGGAACGGGGGACGCCCGCGGCGGGGCGCGACCGCGAAGGTGGCGCTGCCCTGCTCGAGGACGATGTCGACGCCGTGGGCCGGCGTCCCGGCCAGCACCAGCGTCGACTGCGCCGCGATCGTGATCTCGGCGTCGCCGAAGCTGACCGTGGTCGGCGCGGCGGCGGTGGCGACCCGCGACGGGAGGTCGCTGGCGCGGGGAGCCCCGCCGCCGGTGGGGCCGGCGGGCCAGACCGCGATCACGGCGATCGCCGCCGCCGCCACCAGCGCGCCCACGGCGAGGCCGCGGACCAGCCGGGGGGGCAGGCGGAGGCGCGGCGTGCTCCGGCCGCGGGCGCCGGCGGCGGCGCTGGACCCGGGGCGATCGAGGGCGGCCCACAGATCGCGCTCGACCCGGGCCCAGGTGAGGTCGGGCAGGGGCTCGACGGGCGGGCGGCCGTGATCGCTCATGCGCCCTCCGGTTCCGTCGCGGAGTGGTCGGCGAGCTCGGCGACGTACGCGGTCAGCACCGGGTCGCGCTTCGCCAGGCGGTCGAGCTCCTTGCGCGCGCGCCACACCCGGGTCTTCACCGCCGACAGGCTGGCGTCGGTGAGCTCGGCGACCTCCTGCAGCGGCCGGCCGTCGATGACGGCGAGGGCGAAGGCGACTCGCTGGGTGGGGTCGAGGCGGTCGAGGGCGGCGTAGAGGCGGCGCGCGGCGGCGCGCGCCGCCGTGACCCGCTCGGGGTCGGGGTCGGAGGTCGGCAGCTCGGCGGACAGCTCGGTCGCCGGGCGGCGGCGGCCGCGCAGGTGACCGAGCGCGACGTGGGCGGCGATCGCGCACGACCAGGTGACCAGGCTCGAGCGCGCCGCGTAGCGCGGCATCGAGCGGAAGACCTCGAGGAAGGTCTCCTGCAGCACGTCCTCCATGTCCTGGTTGCTGCCCAGGATGCGGAACAGCGTGTGGTGGACCGCGGCGCGGGTGAGCTGGAAGACCTCGCGCTGCGCGGCGCGCTCCCCGCCGACGCAGCGGGCCGCCAGGTCGGCGTCGCGGTCGCGGCTGGCCGGCGCGAGGGAGGGCACGAGGGAGTTAGTGGCGCGGCCCGCCGAAAGGTCACCACAGAATCACGCCCACCCGCGCCAGCCCGTGGGGCTCGATGTGGGCGCGTGTATCCAGCCGGATGTTGCGGTCCTTGAGCGACTGCCCCCAGGGGATGGCGGTGGCCCCGACCTCGGCCCCCACCACCAGCGGGCCGCGCCGCCACTCCACCACCCCGGCCACGTCGAGGCCGGGCATGAAGCCGGTCGCGGCGAAGGGGCGGGCGATCTGATCGAGGCCGCGGTAGGTGGTGTGGACCAGCACCGCGCCGATGGCGGGCCCGGCGGTGACCGCCGGCGCGAGCGCGAACGGCCAGCGGGCGTGGGCGGTGACGGCGAGGGTGGCTAGCTCGCCGTTCGTCATGAGGTCGCCGCCCGGGTGGGAGGGGCCCAGCTCGACGCCGGCGACCACGTCGACCGGGCCGACCCGGCCGGCGGCAGCCACCGCCAGGCGGAGCGCGGTCCGGCCGCTGGCGGCGGCGTTGGCGCGCGCGCCGCTGCCGGCCTCGAGGCGGAGCCGGGGCGGGGACACCGCTGGTGGCGCGGGTGCCCCGTCGACGCGCTCGCGTCCCGTCGCCGGGGCCGGCGTCTCGGCGACGAGCTCGGTCACGGGCCCGTCCGGTACGGGCGCGTCCGGCACCGGCGGCGGGCCCAGGCGCATCCAGGACTTGATCGACAGGGCGAGGGCCGCCGCGGTCGCGTCATCGAGCGGCGCCGGGATGCCGCGGCGTTCGCCGGTGGCGGCGCGCGCGTCCCACAGCACCAGCTCGCCCTGATCGCTCCACACCACGTAGCCCGCGCCCTGGCTCAGCGCCAGCTCCGCCGGGGTCCCGGCGGCCAGGTCGACGACGATGATCGTCACGCGCCACGGCGCCAGCGACGCCCGCACCGCGGCGTCGAGCTCGGGCGCCGGCGAGACCATCACCAGCGTCTCGGCCGCGCTCACGCGGGTGAGCGTCAGCGCCACCAGCAACACGGCGCCCGGGAGGAGGGGACGCGTCACGGACCGATCATAGCGCAGCTCGTGGCGCAGCCGGGCCGGGATCAACCCGCGCGTGACACCGCGGCGAGGATCGTGCCCGGGTCACAGGGCTTGCGCAGGAGCTGGAGCCGACCGTCCTCGATCATGGCGTCGATCCTGGGCGTGCTGGCGCCACCCGTGATGAGGGTGAAGCGGTGCGTGTACTCGGGCCTACGTTCGCACAGCCGCTCGTAGAGCTCGGGCCCGGAGAGGCCGGGCATGTTGACGTCGCACAGGACGTGATCGAAGGCGGGGCCATCGACCAGCGCGGCCAGGGCGGCGCGCGGCGAGGTGAAGGTCTCGACCTCGTGGGCCTGGTCGATGAGGGTCGCGAGCGAGCGGGCGACCAGCACGTCGTCGTCGATGACCGCGATCCGCCGGCGCGGGGTGGCGGCGGCCGGGGCGGCCGCGGGCGGCGCGAGGGAGGTCGCCGTGGCCGCCGGCAGGCGCACGGTCATGCGCGTGCCGCCCCCCGGCTGCGACGCCGCGGTGATCGAGCCGCCGAGCTCGGCGACGATGCCGCGGCAGATCGACAGCCCGAGGCCGGTGCTCTGGCCGGCGAGCTTGGTGGTGAACAGCGGCTCGAAGACGCGCTCGAGATCCTCGGACGCGATGCCCCGGCCGTTGTCGGCCACGGTGACCACCACCTGGTCGCCCTCGTGAGCGATCGCGATCTCCACCCGGTTGTCGGGCGACGGCGCGTCGAAGGCGTCGGCGGCGTTGAGCGCGAGGTTGACGAAGACCTGGCTGAGGCGGCCGGGGTTGGCGCGGACCGGGGGCACCTCGCCGCCGCGCCGCACCACCTCGGCGCGCTCGCGCAGGGTGGGCCCGGCCAGGCGGAGCGCGGTGTCGAGCACCTCGCCGACCGCGACCCGCGAGGCCTCGTGGTCGTGCCGGGCGACGCTCAGCAGCTCGCGCACGATCGTCCGCACGCGCTCGGCGCCGTCGCGGGCGGCGGCCAGGTGATCCTCGAGGCGGCGCCGGACCTCGGCGTCGGTGACCGCGCCCGGCACCAGCTCGCGCAGGCGGTCGAGGTGGAGGTGGAGGTACGTGAGCGGGTTGTTGATCTCGTGGGCGACGCTGGCCGCGAGCAGGCCGAGGGCCGCCAGGCGATCGCTGCGCAGGAGCTCGGCCTCCCACGCGCGGCGCTCGCTGGTGTCGCGGCCGAAGGACAGGGTCGCCGGCCGGCCGTCGAAGGACACCCGCGAGGTCGAGATCTCCATGACCACCGCCGAGCCGTCCTTGTGACGGCCGCGGTACTCGCGGGGCGGCAGCGTCTCTCCGGCCAGGACGCGTCCGACCCGCGTCATCATCTCCCGGGTCTCGGCCGGATCGAGGAGGAGCTGCTCGAGCGGCCGCGCCATCAGCTCCGCGGGGCTGTCGAAGCCGAGCAGGCGGGCGGCCGCCGGGTTGGCGTAGACGAAGCGCCGATCGGCGATGACCGTGATCGACTCGGCCGAGGCCTCGGCCAGGGTGCGGAAGCGCAGCTCGGACTCCCGCAGGGCCCGCGCCGTCGCGTCGCGCTCGCGGATGTCGCGGACGAAGCTGACGGTGTAGGCGCTGTCGCCGTGGGGGACGCTGGCCATCGACACCTCGACCGGCACGACCTCGCCCGAGCGCACGATCACGCGGCTCTCGATCGTCGGCGGGTGCTGCCCGTCGGCCTGGAACCGCTGGAGCATCGCGCGCAGGCGCGCGGCCTCGTCGGGCGGCACCATCGCGATCGGCGCGATCGCGGCCAGCTCGGCGGCGCTGTAACCGGTGAGCTGGCAGAAGGCCGGGTTGCTGTAGACCCGCTCCAGGTGCTCGCCGCGCACGCGGACGATCGTGAGCCCGAGGCCGGCGCGCTCGACCGCGGCCAGGATGGTCGCGGACAGCTCGCTGGGTGCGACCGGCAGCTCCACGGCCGCGCATCCTACGCCCATCGGCGGGCGGCGGCCACGGTCACCGGCGGTC
>CAADGB010000506.1 GCA_900696455.1 uncultured delta proteobacterium | reverse complement strand
GCGCGATGGAGCGGCGGGTGCGGATGCGCTTCGACCAGAAGTCGGAGCCCTTCACCAGCTCGGGGAACTTGCCCCGGATGCCGTAGGTGATGAGGAAGCGGCCCTTGAGCGACTTGAGCAGCTTGAAGAAGCGCTCCTCGTCGAACTCACTCTCACCGACGTCGACGTTGTAGCCGGGGTACGGCGGGTCGAGGAAGAAGAGCGTGTCCTTGCTGTCGTACTTGCGGACGACCTTCTCGTAGTCGCCGCCGTAGACCTTCACCTTCTTCAGGCGCGGCCCGAACTTCTCGATGCGCTTGATGGTCGTCGCCTCGACGCCCACCACCGTCGGGCTGAAGCTCTTGCCGCGCATCTTCCCGTAGGAGAAGTGCGTCAGGTAGAGGAAGCGGTGCAGGCGCTCGACGTCGTCCTCGGGCTCGACGTCGAGGAGCCGCTTGAACGTCTTCTCGTCGCCGACCCACGGCAGCTTCTTCAGCTTCGCGAGCCCCTCGGGCGTGAGCTTCTTGACGAGCCGGTACGCGTCGGCGATCTCGAGGTCGGCGTCGTTGATGACCTCGACGTCGCTCGGCTCCTTCGCGAACAGGACCGCCGCGCTGCCGGCGAACGGCTCGACGTAGGTCTTGTGCGCCGGGAGCATCGCCACGAGGCGGTTCGCCAGGCGCTTCTTGCCCGCAGGCGAGCCCCAGATGGTCTTCTCGACCTCCGTGGACTCGGCGCGCACCCCGGCGTTCGCCGCGAGGACGCGACGGGCGTGGGTGATGGCGGCTTCGCGGCGGTCAGACATCGCGCAGCGCCTCCGGGTCGGTGCCCCACACCGGGTCCTTGGTGGCCGGCGCGTTCAGGTCGCGCGGCCAGACGAAGGGCGCGCCCTGCTTCTCCGTCTTGGCGCCAGGCCCGGGCGCGGACGCAGGCGTCCCGTCCCCGGTGCTCGGGGCGGTCGTCTCGGGCTCGCGCGGCTTGGTCTCGGGCATGCGTCGTCCTCCGCAGAGGCAAAGCCGCCGACTTCGCGCGGAGGGGACACGACATCGCGAATCACACGACCGCAAGGAAGTATCGAGCCATCGACGTGTTGCGGCCCTGACCGGTGGTCGGCGGCAGATCATCCAGCGTGCAGGCTGGGACGGCTTTAGGTGGTAGCGTCCCTCACTCCGAGGTCGCTATGACGACCCCACGGAGTTGGTCGATCATGCACGAGCACACGAAGCACCATGGACACCCGGCGACCGAGCTGCACGACGCGAACGGCGCGCTGAAGGACCCCGTCTGTGGGATGGCGGTGACTTCAGCGTCGCCGAACCGCCACGAGCACGAAGGCCGCGCGTACTACTTCTGCAGTGAGAAGTGCCGCGCGAAGTTCGCTGCGGATCCGACGAAGTACCTCACGCCAGGGCCAAGCGTCGCCGCGAAGGAGCTTGGCGCCGTCTACGTCTGCCCAATGCACCCGGAGATCCGTCGGGACGAGCCGGGGAACTGTCCAAAGTGCGGGATGGCCCTCGAGCCCGAGCTACCGAGCCTCGACGACGAGGAGAACCCCGAGCTCGTCGACTTTCGGCGGCGGTTTTGGTGGACGCTGCCTCTCACGGTCGTCGTCACGGTGCTGGCGATGTTCGGCCATCGGCTCGGCTTTTTCGACATGGCCACCCAGACCTGGGTTGAGCTCGTGCTGTCGACACCGGTCGTGCTGTGGGCTGGCCTGCCGTTCTTCCAGCGCTGGGCGCAGTCGATCGCCAACAAGAGCCCGAACATGTGGACGCTCATCGGCACCGGGACCGGCGCCGCATACCTCTACAGCGTCGTCGCTACGGTCGCGCCCGGCATCTTCCCGAGCTCGTTCGTCTCGATGGGCCGCGTGTCGGTCTACTTCGAGGCCGCCGTCGTGATCATCTCGCTCACGCTGCTCGGGCAGCTCCTCGAGCTCAAGGCGCGCTCGCAGACCTCGGCGGCCCTCAAGGCGCTGCTCGGCCTCGCGCCCAAGACGGCGCGGCGCATCAAGCCCGACGGCACCGAAGAGGACGTGCCGCTCTCGCACGTTCACGTCGGCGACTCGCTGCGGGTCAGGCCAGGCGAGAAAGTGCCGGTAGACGGCGTGGTGCTCGAAGGCAGGAGCTCGGTGGACGAGTCGATGCTGACCGGAGAGCCCATCCCCGTGAGCAAGGGCCCCGGCGACAAGCTCATCGGCGCCACGCTCAACACGAGCGGCGCGCTGGTCATGCGCTCGGAGCGGGTCGGCGCACAGACGATGCTCTCTCAGATCGTTCAGCTCGTCGCGCAAGCCCAGCGCTCGCGTGCGCCCATGCAGAGCATGGCGGACGCCCTCGCCGGCAAGTTCGTGCTCGTGGTGTTCGCGGTCGCCATCGCGACGTTCTTCGGCTGGGGCCTGCTGGGGGCCGAGCAGGGCTGGGTCTACGGCCTGGTGAACGCCGTGGCCGTGCTCATCATCGCGTGTCCCTGCGCGCTCGGCCTCGCCACGCCGATGTCGATCATGGTGGCGACGGGCAAGGCAGCGACGCAGGGCGTCCTCTTCCGCGACGCCGCCGCGATCGAGCGCCTGCGCACCGTCGACACCTTGATCGTCGACAAGACCGGTACGCTCACCGAGGGCAAGCCAGCCTTCGATCGCGCGGTCCCGGTTCAGGGCGAGCAGGCCGACGAGGTGCTGCGGCTGGCCGCGAGCCTGGACCAGGGCAGCGAGCATCCGCTCGCCGACGCGATCGTGCGCGCGGCTCGCGACAAGGGCCTCGCTCTCGACAAGCCCGAGGACTTCGACTCGGGCACGGGCATCGGCGTCCGGGGCAAGGTGGAGGGCCGCGAGCTCGCGCTCGGCAACACCGCCCTCATGACCCAGCACGGCGTCGACGTTGCCCCGCTGACGGCACAAGCCGAGACGCTGCGCTCCGAAGGAGCCAGCGTGATGTACCTCGCGGTCGACGGCAGCCTGCGGGGCCTGCTGGCGGTCTCGGACCCGATCAAGGCCAGCACGCCGGAGGCTTTGGCTGTGCTGAAGCGCGCGGGCGTTCGAATCGTGATGGCCACCGGCGACGGGTTCACGACGGCGCGGGCGGTAGCAGCTCGGCTGGGGATCGAGGAGGTGCACGGCGAGGTCAAGCCCGCAGACAAGCTGCTGCTCGTGGAACGTTTGCAGAAGGAGGGCCGCGTCGTCGCGATGGCGGGCGACGGCATCAACGATGCCCCTGCGCTCGCGAAGGCCGACGTGGGCATCGCCCTGGGCACAGGCACCGACGTGGCCATGAGCAGCGCCCAGGTCACGCTGGTGAAGGGCGACCTGAGAGGCATCTCTCATGCTCGCGCGATCTCCCAGGCGACTGTGGCGAACATGAAGCAGAACCTCGGGTTCGCCTTCGTCTACAACGCGCTCGGCGTCCCCCTCGCGGCCGGCTTGCTCTACCCCTTCACGGGCTGGCTGCTCTCTCCGATGTTCGCCGCGCTGGCAATGAGCCTGAGCTCAGCGTCCGTCGTGGCCAACGCCTTGCGGCTTCGCGGCCGGAGCGCAGGTTCACCATAACCGCGCGGAGCCGGGTGCCCCGACATCTTGGCGAACGAACGCTGGCGGCTACACGACCGCGAGCGTCGTGGACCGGCAGAGCCCGTGGTACGGCGGGAAGCCGATCCCCACCTCGTTCAACGCGCTGTCGCTGGCGAGCGCGCGGAAGTCGCCGCGCTCGTCGCGGGTGCCCGTCGCGGAGCGCGTGACCTCGGCGAGATCGGTCCGGCCGCCGCCGCCGTTCACGTAGAGCCGGGTGCGCCCCGTCTCGGGGTCGGTGGACTCGCGAACCCACGGCATCGCCTGCTTGATGGCCTCGGGGTCGTCGAGCGCCTCGATGCGGTCGAAGCGCCGGAGGGCGTCGGCCACGGAGAAGGTCTTGCCGTGCAGGTAGCGGCAGATGTTCGTGGTCTGCTCGTCGAGCACCGCCTCGATGCGGTACTGCCGGACGCCCGCCTCGGCGTAGCTGCTCATCTGCGCGTAGGAGCGGCCCTGCGCGATGAACGAGGCGGCGACCGTCTCCCAGTAGAACGGGGCGCGGTCGACGAGCGCGGCGCGCGCGGCCTGTTCGAGCGCCTCGGCGAGGTCGTCTCGCCCGAGGCCTTCCTCGAGCCCGGCCGCGACGATGCGTCGTGCTTCCTCGCCGAAGCCCTCGATGCGGCGGCCGTACTCGTCGCGGACGAAGTTGCCCTGGGAGATGGTCACGTGAGCGACGACGCGTCGATCGACGGCGTTGAACTCGGCGCCGATCGCCAGCCGCTGTCCCCGCCGGGCGTCGGTGCGGGTGGCGGCTACCACCTCCTGCGCGGCGTCGTTGAACGGCGCCTCGATGCGCGCAGGCACGATCGCCGTGGCGCGGCCCGCTGCGGCCATCGCCTCGGCGACCAGGCGCCGTCTCTCGGCGGCGGTCGTGCGCGCCCAATCGACGTCCAGGACGGCGATCGCCTCGCGCACGGCGTCGACATCCGCACGCCCGGTGGCGCGCCGGAGCTGGGCGGCCAGGAGCGCCACGGCGCGATCGAACCCGGCGCGGGTGCCGAGGTTCATGGCCTTGGCCACGGGGAGCCGGAGGAAGCGCTCGACGAGCTCGTCGGCGGCGACGCGGGCCGCGTGGACGACGAGGAACCGATCAGCGGAAGCGGATGTGCCGCACATCGGCGTCCTCCTCGAGCCGCAGCTCGCCGTGGACCACGTGCATCAGCACGCGGCAGAATGTGCAGCGCAGCGCCTTCGAGAACGTCAGGTCGTCGGGCGCGTCGCCTTCGTCGATGTCGAGCCCATCGTTGCCGGCGAGCGCGGGCGTGTTGAACCCGCAGCGCAGGCAGCAGACGTGGTAGCCGACGAGGAGGTTCGTGCGGTCCTGCG
>CAADGB010000505.1 GCA_900696455.1 uncultured delta proteobacterium | reverse complement strand
GCGCGCACCCGACGCCGCGCGCGCACCCGACGCCGACGCCACCACCGGGGCCGACGCCGCCGGCGCGGCGAGGCCAGCGGTCCGGATCCCGGACGAGACCCGCCAGCTCGTCACCGCCGTGGTCGCCGGCTGGGACGACGTCGACGCCGAGCTCCGGCTGTGGACCCGCGCCGCCGCCGGCGCGCCGTGGCAGGCGGCGGGCTCGCCGTGGCCGGCCACGGTCGGCCGCGCCGGCGTGGCCTGGGGTCGGGGCCTGCACGGCGACGGCGCCCCCGGCCCGCGCCCCGGACCGGTCAAGCGTGAGGGCGACGGCCGGAGCCCGGCCGGGCTGTTCGAGCTGGGCCCGGCCTTCGGGTACGCGCGCTCGGCGCCGGCGGCCACGCGCCTGCCCTACACCGCGGTCGACGACCGCTGGCGCTGCGTCGACGACCCGGCCTCCGCCTTCTACAACCGCGTCCTCGACGAGCGCGCCGTGCGCCCCGACTGGCGCTCGGCCGAGGACATGCGCCGCGCCGACGCCCTCTACGCCTGGGTGGTCGAGGTCCGCCACAACCCGGCGGCGGTCCCCGGCGGCGGGAGCTGCATCTTCCTCCACGTCTGGGGCGGCCCCGGCGACCCCACCGTGGGCTGCACGGCGATGGACGAGGCGCGCCTGCGCGCGCTGCTGATCGCGCTCGACCCGGCGGCGCGCCCGGTGCTCGCGCTCCTGACCGCGGCCGAGCACGACGCCCTGGCCGCGGCCTGGGGCCTGCCGCCGCGCTGACGTGGCGCGGCCGCGCGCGGCGCCCGCGTCGGCGCCCGCGTCGGCGCCCGTGCCCGCGCCGCGCGAGCCCACGTCGCGCGCGGTACGGGCCGAGCCCACGGCCGAACGCGGCGCTAGCCGAGCACGCGCTCGATCGCGGCCACCAGCTCGTCGCGCGAGAACGGCTTGTCGAGGGTGAGCGCGACGTCGTGGGCCTCGCCGTGATCGGCGTAGCCGGTCATGAGCACGACCGGGATCGGCGGCACCCGCGCGCGCAGCGCCCGCGCCAGCGCGACGCCCGACAGCCGCGGCATCGAGACGTCGCTGAGGACCAGGTCGACCCCGGTCGTCGCGAGCCGATCGAGCGCGTCCTGCCCGTCGACCGCGGTGGTGACCTCGTGCCCCTCGCCGCGCAGGAGCGCGGCCAGGGCCTCGCGCACCGGCGCCATGTCCTCGACCAGGAGCAGGCGCAGCGCCCGTGGCGCCTCCCGGGCGTGAGCCGGGGCCACCGCCGCCGCGCCGACGCCGGTCATCACCGGCAGCAGGAGCTCGACGGTAGTGCCCTGGCCAGGCGCGCTCTCGATGCGGGCGGTGCCGCCGTGCTGGCGCGCCGTGCCGAGCACCGCGGCCAGCCCCAGCCCGGTCCCGCCGTCGCCGCTCTTGGTGGTGACGTAGGGCTCGAACACCCGCGGCAGGAGCTCGGGGGCGATGCCGGTGCCGGTGTCGCGGACGGCGAGCCGCGCGTGGCGGCCGGGCACCAGGCGACCGTCGAGCCGCGGATCGCCGGCGGCGAGCTCGAGCTCGTCGAGCGTGACCCGGATCGTGCCCCCGGCCGGCATGGCGTCGCGGGCGTTGACCAGGAGGTTCATGAGCGCGCCGTCGAGCTGGGTGGCGTCGCCCTCGACGGTCGGCCGCGCCGTGATCACGACCTCGAGCGCCACCGCGCCGCCGGCGACCCGCTCGAAGAGGTGGCGCACGCCCTCGACGTGGCCGGCGAGGTCGAGGCGCTCGGGTCGGTACGGCAGCTTGCGGGCGAACGCCAGGAGCTGGCGGACCAGCCCGGCGCAGCGCTCGAGCGCGGTGCCCATGACGTCGAGATCCCGCGCGCTCGGCGCGCCGCCGTCGAGCCGCAGCAGCTCGAGCTGCGCGGCCAGGACCGTCAGGTAGTTGTTGAAGTCGTGGGCGATGCCGGCGGCCAGCGCGCCCACCGCCTCGGCCCGCGCGGCGTGGCGGAGCTCCTGCTCCAGCTCGACCCGCGCGGTCACGTCGTTGCTGACCCCGACCACGCACGGCCCGCCCGGACGCTCGACCCGCCGCGAGATCGACTCCAGGTAGACGACGCGGCCATCGCTGGGGCGGACGATGCGCACCAGGAGCGGCGGCAGGCGCTCGCCCTGGGCCACCCGCCGCCCCCAGTCGTACTGGCGGGCGCGATCGTCCTCGTGGACCAGGTGGTGGGCCAGCGCGCCGTCGATGGGGGTCGCCGGATCGACCCCGAGCACGCGGTAGAGCTCGTCCGACCACTCGAGCCGACCGGTCGTCAGGTCGAAGACGTAGCTGCCGATGCCGGCGGCGCGCTGGGTGTCGGCGAGCAGGGCGTTGACCTGGGCCAGGCGCTCGGCGGCCTGGTAGCTGTCCGTGATCCGGACGATCGTCCCGATCACGCGCGCGACCGCGCCGGCGGCGTCGCGCTCGACGGTGACGTTGCCGGTGACCCAGTCGAACGAGCCGTCGGCCCGGACCAGGCGGTAGGGGAACGACTCGACCTCGCCCCGGGTGACCACCGTGCTCGCCGCCATCACCACCCGCGCCCGGTCGTCGGGGTGGACGTGGCGGTAGTAGACGTCGGCGGTGACC
This sequence comes from uncultured delta proteobacterium, assembly GCA_900696455.1. Lineage (GTDB taxonomy): Bacteria > Myxococcota_A > Polyangia > Haliangiales > Haliangiaceae > UBA2376. Next base: position 54,600 of record CAADGB010000505.1, on the reverse strand, counting down.
GGGACCTGGGGATCGAGGCCGAGGAGCCGGAAGACCCCGCGCGACCACGCCAGGTCGCGGCCCGGCACCCAGACGTACGTGCCCAGGCCGACCACCTCCTCGACGACCTCGATGAGGTCCCCCCGCTCGCGCGCCGCGATCGCGCGGATGGGGAGCGGCGGCGGGGGCTCGGCCACGACGCCGGAGCATACGCGAGATCGCGCCGTCGTTCGCGGCCCCCCGCGTCCGCCGCCCGGCCAGAGGTGACCGGCGGCCCGCGCGCCGCCGGCGCCTCGATCCATCCGGGGGCCCGGGTCAGGGCCCGACCGGATCGCCCTCCAGCCAGCGCTCGACCAGCCAGTCGTCGGCGACGCCCTGGGTCGTGACCAGGGGCGAGACGAAGTAGCCCCGGGGCCGCGAGCGGGCGATCGCGGCGGCGGTCGCCAGCGGCTCGTCGGTGACGACCTGGTCGCCGGTGTAGCTGGCGTGGACGAAGCGGACCTCGTCGCCGCGGACCACGACCAGGCCGACGTGGACGTCGAGGCCGATGATGTAGACGCCGTCGTCGAGGGCGGCCAGCCGGGTCGCCAGCTCGGCGGGCGGGATGCTGAGGAAGCGGTGGACCTTGCCCGCGCCGCCGACCAGCGAGCGCTGGATGACCAGCGCCGCGGCCTGGCCGAGGCGGAAGCGATCGCGCAGGGTGAAGCCCGCGCCCTGCAGCACCGCGCCGACGAAGTAGCTGCAGGCGATGGTCTTGCCCGGCTGGTGGGGTCGGGTGGCGGTGCTGTCGCGGCCGAGCCCCCACGGCATCCCGAGCCAGGGCGGCACCAGGCGATCGACGAGGGTCGCGACCAGGAAGCGGCTGGCCTGGTCGCGCACCGCGGCCCGCTCGGCCGGGGTCGAGGCGGCGCGCCACGCCACCGCCAGCCGCGCCCGCTCGGCGGCGACGTCGTCCCGGGCGTCGTCCCACGCCGTCGCCGCGGCCTCGCGCGTCGCCGGCGGCGCCGCCAGCGGGCGCTCGTGGCCGGCGTCGGAGCGGGCGCTCGAGCAGGCCGCCCCCGCCAGCGCCGACGAAACGAGGACGACCACGCCGAGGCGCTGACCACGACCCATGTCCGCCCCAACGCGCGACCCCGGCCGCCTATTGCGTGGGGCATGTCACGCGACGACGCCCCCGGCGCGCCGACGCCCGAGGTCCGGTGTCCGGCGGTGGCACACTCGCGGACCGTGACGGCGCGCCTCCTCGGCCTGGCCATCGCGCTGGCCGCCGCCCCGGCCCGCGCCGACGACGCGCCACCGCCGCCCGACGCGCCGTCGCCGACCGCACCCGACCCGCCGTCACCGCCCGCACCCGACACGCCGCCGCCGCCCGAGGCCGAGCCCGATCCCGTTCCCGGGCCCGATCCCGTTCCCGATCCCGACCCCGTTCCCGAGCCCGATCCCGACCCCGATCCCGCGACCGACGCCGCCCCCGATCCCGATCCCGCCCCCGATCCCGCCCCCGCCGCCGCCCCCGATCCCGACGCCACCCCCTCCGCCGCCGACCTCGCCGGCCTCGAGGTCATCGAGCTCGAGGGCCGCGCGCCGCTCGTCGCCGAGCCGCCCCGGCACACCCTCGACGCCGACCAGCTCCGCACCCTGCCCGCCAGCGGCAACGACCCGCTGCGCGCGGTGTCGAGCCTGCCCGGCGTCGCCCGCGTCCCGTTCGGCCTCGGCGGCCTCGCCCTCCGCGGCGCGGCGCCGCGCGCCTCGTCGGTCTTCCTCGACGGGATCGAGGTCCCGCTCCTCTACCACTTCGGCGGCCTGGCCTCCTTCGTGCCGGTGGGCGTCATCGCCGACGTCACGCTCGAGCCGTCGGGCTTCGGCGCGCGCTGGGGCCGCGCCACCGGCGGCGTCGTGATCGCCACCACCCGCAGCCCCCGCGCCGATCGCTGGCGCACCGCCGGCGAGCTCTCTCTGCTCCACGCCGCGGCGCTCGGCGAGGGGCCGGGGCCGCGCGGCGGCAGCCTGCTGGTCGCGGTGCGCCGCTCCTACGTCGACGCCATCCTCGCCGCCGCCCCGGTCGACCTGACCCTGGCGCCGCGCTACCTCGACGGTCAGGTGCGCTGGGAGTCGGCCGACCGCCGCTGGCTGGTGCTGGGCCTGGTCTCCGACGACCGGCTTCGCCTGCTGCGCGACCCCGGCGAGAGCAGCGCCGGCGGGATCGACACCACCCACGTCCGCTCGCTCGATTACGGCTCGCGCTTCGCCCGCCTCGCGGCGCGGCGACGCGGCCGCGTCGGCGAGGCCGCCTACGCGCTCCTGCCCTGGCTCGGCGCCGACCAGGTCGTGGCCGCCGCCAACCACCGCGGCGTCGACAAGGGCATGACCCGCTGGAACCTCGCCGCCGGCCTGCGCGCCGAGCTCGAGCGCCCGCTGGCCGGCGGCACGTTCGCCGCCGGCCTCGACGCCCAGCTCACCCGCCACGCCTACACCCTCGACACCACGCCGCCGCCCTCGCCCGAAGATCCCGATCCGCCGGTCGGCGTCGTCCACCGCGCGGGCGCGCACTGGGCTCCCGACACCGGGCTGTGGCTCGAGCAGCGCTGGTCGCTCGCCGACGACCGGGTCGCGATCCGCCCCGGGCTCCGCCTCGATCGCTTCGGGCTGTCGGGGGAGCTCACGCTGGGGCCGCGGCTGACCGTCACCGAGGAGCTGCCCCGCGACCTCCTCCTCAGCCAGTCCCTCGGCCTCTACCACCAGCCGCCGTCGGCCACCGATCTCGATCCGGTGTTCGGCAACCGCACCCTCGAGGGGAGCTGGGCGGCCCAGGCCGCGGTCGGCGCCGCGGCGCCGCTCGGCGACCTCGCCCGGCTCCAGGTGACGATCTACGGCCAGGAGATGCGCGACCTGCCGGTGGACGTCGTCACCGGCGCCACGCCCGTCGCCGACAACGGCAGCGGCCAGGCCGGCGGCCTGCTCGCCGTCAGCCGCGAGCTGGTCGACGAGCAGTTCGGCTCGTACTCGTATCGCGAGGCGGTGGGCCGCGGCCGGGCGTGGGGCGTCGAGGTCCAGCTCCGGCGCGAGCTCGGCCGCACCACCGGCTGGCTGTCGTACGTGTGGTCGCGATCGCTGCGCACCGGCGATCCCCGCCGCGATCCGGCCTCCTACCCGTACGTCCTCGATCAGCCCCACGTCGCCACGCTGCTGGTGACCCGCCCCCTGGGGCGCTGGCGTCTCGGCGGCCGGCTGCGGGTGGCGAGCGGCAACCCCATCACGCCGGTCGCCGACGCCTACTTCGACCCGGCGCGCGACGAGTGGGTCGCGATCTCGGGGCCGATCCTGTCGGAGCGCCTGCCGACGTTCGTCCAGCTCGACGTGCGGGTCGACCGCACCTGGCGCCGGCGCTGGGGCACGATCGCGCTCTTCCTCGACGTCCAGAACGCCACCCACCGCGCCAACCCCGAGGGCGTCACCTACAACGAGGACTTCAGTCAGCGCCGCTACACCCGCGGCCTGCCCATCTTCCCGGCGCTCGGCGTCGAGTACCTGCCGCCGGACTGACCGCGTCAGCCCTGGTCGGGCACGCGCACGGTCAGGACCGGCACCACGCTGTGGCGGACCACCCGCTCGGTGACGCTGCCGAGGACGACGTGGGCCAGCCCGGTCCGGCCGTGGGTGCCCATGACGATCAGCTCGGCCCGCTCGCGCTCGGCGCAGGCCGCGATCTCGCCGGCGGTGTTGCCGGTGGTGGCCACCGTCGAGACCTCGATGCCGTCGGCGCGCAGGCGCCCGGCGAGATCGTCGAGGTGGGCCTCCGCCGAGCGCATCGCGTAGTCGCGGACGTTGATCGGGGCGCCGCCCTCGTCGGGCACGACCGACGCGAACGGCCCGAGCATGGGCGGGATCTCGGCGACGTGGAGCAGGATCAGCCGCGCGCCGTGGATCTTGGCGACGTCGCGGGCCAGCGCCGCGGCGTGGTTGGCGCAGCTCGAGAAGTCGTGGGGCACCAGGATCGTCTTCCACATGGCGGCATCATCGCACGATGGCCCGGGCCCCGGGCGGCGACCGCCACCCATCGGCTCACGCCGGCGGCGACGCGCGTCCCGGCGCCGTCAGCCGACGGATCAACCGACCGAGGCTCAGGCCCTGGATCAGGATCGCGAACACGACCACGGCGTAGGTCACCACCAGGATCGTCGAGCGCTCGGGGCCGGCGGGCAGCGACAGCGCCAGGGCCACCGAGATGCCGCCGCGGAGCCCGCCCCAGGTCAGGATCGCGACCGCGCCCGGGTTGGCGCGGCGGAAGCGCGGCATGATCGCCGCCGGGACCCCGACCGCGAGCAGCCGCGCCAGGAGCACGAGCGGGATCATGACGATCGCGGCCAGCGCCAGGTCGGCGGTCAGGGTCAGGTGCACGACCTCGAGGCCGATGAGCAGGAACAGGACCGCGTTGAGGATCTCGTCGATCAGCTCCCAGAAGGTGTCGAGGTGCTCGCGGGTCGAGGCCGACATGGCGAGGGTCCGGCCGTGGTTGCCGATGAGCAGGCCCGAGGTCACCGCGGTGATGGGCGCCGACAGGTGGAGGGCCTCGGCCGCGGCGTAGCCGCCGAAGACCATGGCCAGGGTGATGAGGATCTCCACCGAGTACTGCTCGATGCTGCGCAGCAGGCGGAAGCCGACGTAGCCGACGAGCAACCCGAACACCGCGCCGCCGATCGCCTCCTGCACGAACATCTGGCCGATCGACACGGCGTCGGGCTCGCCGCCGGCGGCCACGCCCAGGAGCACGAGGAAGATGACGACGCCGACGCCGTCGTTGAACAGCGACTCGCCGGTGATGGTGACGGCGAGGCCGTGGGGCGCCCCCGCCGACTTCAGGATGCCGAGCACCGCGATGGGATCGGTGGGCGAGATCAGCGAGCCGAAGAGCAGGCAGTAGATGAGCGGCACCGGCAGCCCGAGCAGGTCGAAGACCAGGTAGGCGCCGCCGCCGACCACGGCGGTCGACAGCGCGGTGCCGACCAGCGCCAGCACCGCGATCGGCCAGCGCTGGGCGTGGAGATCGCCGAGGTTGACGTGGAGCGCGCCGGCGAAGAGCAGGATGCCGAGCATGCCGTGGAGCAGGGCGTAGGCGAGGTCGACCTTGTCGAGCAGGGTCGTCACCTGCGCGCCGATGTCGGAGACCCCGGTGGCGTCGAGCGCGAGGCCGACCAGCGACGCGAGGAGCGCCATGGCCATGAGCCCGATGGCCGGCGGCATGCGGAGGACCCGCGCGTTGACGTAGGCCAGCGCGGCGGTCAGGGTGAGGAGGACGGCGGCGACCTGGAAGTCGGTCACGCCCCGGTGGTACCGCGACCGCGCCCGCGCGGTCCCGGCGGGCGGCGGCAAAGTTCGAGCGCCGGCGCGGCGCCGACGGCGCGCCGGGTGTCGGCCCGGCGCGCCCTCACACCACGTCGGACCAGTCGGCCCGGCGGGCGACGCGGAACGACAGCTCGGGCGGGCGACGGCGGTGAACCTCGGCGGTCACCTCCTCGCGCAGCTCGTCTCCGGCCGCGCGCAGCCGGGCGTGGAGCTCGGCCGGGTCGACGTCGTCGCGCGCCGCCACCAGCGTCACCAGGACCCGGGCCGCGGTGGGCGCGGGATCGACCTGGACGACGAGGAGCTGGGCGAGCAACGGATCGTCGGTCTCGGCCAGGAACCACGCCACGGCGTCGGCGACCTGACGGCAGAGCTGTCGATCCTTGTGGCCACGATGGCCACGGGATGTTGCGGACATGTCGTCTCCGTCCGTGACCGAGGCGGTCACGGCACGAGGTGGAGGGACGACCCGCGGCGCGCGCTGCAGGCGAGACACCGGGGCCGCTCGATGACCAGCGACCGCACCCGGCCAGCAGACGCTAGCGGGCGCGGACGGTCACAGCGAGGGTCGAGCCGGCGGTCACCACGATCCACCTCCCGGAGGGAGTGCGTGCAAGGTACGCGCATCGCGTCCGAGGTCAACGAGAATCTCGCGGGCGCGGCGAGAACGGCCGCTCGACCGTCGAAGGCCTGGCGCGGCCCCCGCTTGTCCTCGCCGTGCCGCCGCCAGTTGCTCAGCACGTACCCGAGCGCCGCCCGCACCTGCGCCGGCGTCGTCAGCTTGACCTGGTGGAAGCGGTCGGCCAGCACCGGGCCCCTGCGCCGCACGCCGCGAACCCGAGCCCGAGCCCGAACCCGAGCCCGAGCCCGAGCCCGAGCCCGAGCCCGAGCCCGAGCCCGAGCCCCGAGCCCCGAGCCCCGAGCCCGAGCCCCGAGCCCCGAGCCCCGAGCCCCGAGCCCCGAGCCCCTTCGACTCCGCCCCTTCGGGGCGTCGCTCAGGGCGTGGCGCGCCGCCACCACGGCCGTCAAGCGGCGTTCACGGCGAGCCACGGCGGTCCGCGGACTTGCGCGCGGCGCGCGGCTTGCTGTGGCTCGAGCCATGCGCCTCATCCCCCCGGGCCCCGGCCCGACGCCCACCACCCTCGCCGCGCTGGTCGCCTGTTGTGTCCTCGCCGCGGGTTGCTCGATCTTCACGCGCTCGATCGAGCGCCCGACCGCCGACGTGCGCGACGTCGCGGTGTCGACGGTCGGCTGGAGCGGCGTGGCCGGCGAGCTGCGCCTCGACGTGAGCAACCCCAACGGCTTCGGCGTGCCGCTGGCCGGCATCGAGTGGGAGCTCGCGATCGGCTCGGCCCGCGCGGTCACCGGCTCGGTCGAGCTGTCGCAGACCATCCCCGCCCGCGGCGTGGCCCCGGTGACGACCTCGCTCGCGATCGACGCCCGCGACGCGGTGGCGGTCGCCACCGAGCTGGCGCGCGGCGCTCGCACCTACCGGCTCGCGGCGCGCCTGCGCTTCACCACGCCCGTCGGTCCGCTCGAGGTCGCGCTCGCGCACCAGGGCGAGCTGGCCGACGCGGTGGCCGTGCTCGGCCGCTGACTCGCGTCCCGGCGCCGGCAAGCGCCTGACATCGCGCGCGACGGCCGCGGCGTGTCGGCTGTCGGCTGTCGGCCTTCGACACGCCCTCGCTGGCGCTCGGGCGGCTCAGGCCGACCGGAGCGATGGGCTCGCCGTTCGTTGCCCGCAAGCTCCGACCGCGGTCGGCGAAGAGCTCACGCCGACCGCAGCGATGGGCTCGCCGTTCGTTGCCCGCAAGCTCCGACCGCGGTCGGCGAGGAGCTCACGCCGATCGCAGAGATGGGCTCGCCGTTCGTTGCCCGCAATCTCCGACCGCGGTCGGTGAAGAGCTCACGCCGACCGCAGAGATTGGCTCGCCGTTCGTTTCCCGCGGTCTCCGACCGCGCGCAAGCTCCGACCGACCGGGCGCGCGAGTGGATTCAGTGGATGCTGGCCGAGACCGTGACGTAGCCGGCGCTGCCGCCCATGCGCAGGTCGCTGACGACGATGCCGTAGACGGCGGGCAGGGGCACGGCGCCGAGCAGCGGCGCGAAGGTGTCGATCGTGCTGGCGATGGCGCCCGGGAAGAGCTTCTCGAGCTCGGTGTCGGGGATGCCCATGACGTTCTCGAGGATGTCGGCCTTCATCGTCGGCAGCTCCAGGGTGATGCGGGCGGCGTAGGTGCTGGCCGCGGGCTCGCCCTTCAGCCGAGCCTCGACGTTCATCGCCAGCCGCACCATCATCTGGCCCTGCGTCCGCAGCTCGACCATCAGGTCGGGCAGGACCAGGCGCAGCTCGCCGTCGGCGCCGGCGCTGACCACCGGCGGCAGCATGGCGTCGAGGCGGACGGCGTCGAACATGCCGAGGTGCTGCTCGAGCACGCGGTCGAAGCCGCCGCGCGCCCAGAAGCCGGCGAGGAGCTGGTTGAGGGTGTCGTCGGCGACCGCCAGCGCCACCCCGGCGTCGCCGCGCCCCGGCGGCACCTGGTTCTCGGTGGAGACGAACCGCGCGTTCGCGCCCTGCACCGTGAGCGCCGCGTCGAGCACGACCTCGGCGCCGCGCGCGTCGAAGGCGACGCCGGCCGGGGTGACGCCGACCCGCAGGGTCTGGCCCAGGAGCGAGACGTCCTGGTTGCCGACCTCGACGCCGGCCAGCGCCTTGTCGACCATGGGGGCGAGGAAGCGCTCCACGGCCCACGCCAGGGTCTTCGCGATCTCCTGATCGAGGTCGAGCAGGTCGATCACGGCGCCGGGGACGCCGCTGGCCTGCACGTCGAAGCCGGTGAAGGTGACGCTCGGGTCGAGCAGCTTGACGTCGAAGCGCCCGGCCTTGACGGTGATGGCCAGGGCGCCGCGGATGCGGGCGCGCTGGGCGGTGATCCGGATGTCGGTCTGGCCGTTGATGCAGGCGGCGGCGTAGCGGGTGTGGAGCGGGATGTCGAGGCCGACCAGCTCGGCGTCGAGGGCGAGGCCGCTGCCGGTCGGGACCAGCGACAGGTAGGCGGCGGCGACGTCGAGGCCGGGCTTGACGCTGACCTTGCCGAACAGGCAGTCCTCCTCGCCGTTGGTGAGGCCCTTGGCGATGACCGGGTTGTAGGGGGCGACGAAGGCGCCCAGGTCGCTCTGCTCGACCAGGGTCGCGGCGGTGTCGCCGAGCTTGTCGAACGCCTGCGCCGAGAGCCCGGCCGCCAGCGCGTTCTCGATGACGGTGTCGAGGGGGCGGAGATCGCCGGTGACCACGCCGCGGGTGTCGCTGGCCGTGTGGCCCAGGGCGTCGGTGGCGGTGGTGCGGAGGAGGTTGGCGCCCGAGGCCAGCGTGACGGTGGCGCTCCAGTTGCCCTGCGCGTCGAGGCGCGCGGCGGTGCCGTTGACCTCGACCCGGGTGATGACGGCGCCGCTGTCGGGGCTCGGCGCCACGGTGCCGCGGACCTCGATCGTCGCCAGGTCGGGCTGCATGGTGCCGCGGTCGGGCGACAGCACCTGGAGCAGCGGCGGCTCCGGCCGGACCGGCGCCTCGGGCTGCGAGCAGCCGATGGCGAGCGTGGCGAGCGTGGCGAGTCCGAGGATCGTGAGCTGGCGCATTCCGGTCTCCCTCATCGGTGGCGAGCCAGACCCACAGCAACAACGGTTCCAACCTCGCGAGATGTCGGCGCTGAGGCCTATCCACCGAGGATGATTCGCGATGCGCACCTGCGCCCCGCGGCGCCTGGAGGGAGCCCTCCCCCCACCGGGAAGCTCCAGTAGGCGGCGCCTCGGCTCGCCACGCAGCGCGTCGAGGCGCAGCGGCCCGACCGGCTCGACGCCCCGCCACGCGCGGGATCGGCGCCGCGCCGCCTCAGCGGCAGTAGCCGGCGTCGAACGTGTAGCTCAGCGTGTACGGCCGGCACTCGAAGCCGGGCGTGCTGTAGCCGCGGATGCGCAGGTAGAGCGTGTAGTTGTCGCTGCCCGGGCAGGCGCCGTCGAGCCACTGGCTCAGGTTGAGGGTGTTGCCCTCCTCGACCACGAAGCAGTAGCCGGTCGGGAAGCTGCAACTGTTGGTGTTCATGCACACCTCGAACGAGCCGGCCCCGGCCGGCGGCGTGACCGCCACCCGTACCTGGTAGTCCTCGTCGGTCGAGAGGATGCCGCAGCCGCAACTGTTGTCGGTCTCGTTCATCGCCACCCGGTAGTAGTCGTAGTCGCCCTGCCCGTAGATCGTCATGCTGCTGTAGGTGAACGACTGGTCGGAGCCGACCGCGTTGAGGGCGCGGGCCGCGGCGCAGTCGGCGTTGGGCTCGAACCCATCGCTGAAGACGCCGTTGTCGACGACGCCGTCGCAGTTGTCGTCGATGTCGTTGCAGGTCTCGGCGGTGGGCGAGCCCGGCGTGCACGTCACCGGGGCGCCGTTGGCGCACTGGTTGACCGTGCGGGTGCAGGCGCCGACCCCGCAGGTCTGGGTGCCGGGGTTGACGTTGGTGCAGGCGCCGGCGGTGGTGGCGGTGCAGGTCGACAGGTTGGGGTTCTGGCAGTTGTCGTGGCAGGTCGTCGTCACCGGGCCGACCCCGGTGTACGCGCCGCACTCCTGGGCCTGGGTCCGGCAGGCGCCGGCGCCGTTACACGAGGCGACGTTGGCCGGGACGTCGGCCTTGCGCCGGCAACTGTCGCCGCTCCAGCTATGGTAGTAGCCGACGCACGACACGCCGCCGCACTCGTTGTCGAGGTCCTGGCCGGCGGGCACCGCGGTGCACGTGCCGACCGAGCCCGGGACGTCGCAGGCCATGCAGGTGCCGCCGCACGCGCTGTTGCAGCACACGCCGTCGACGCAGGTGAGGCCGGCGGCGCAGTCGTTCTGGAAGGTGCAGGCGCCGCCCTGGCCCTGGTCCGGCACGCACTGGCCGTTGGAGCAGTGAGCCGACACGTCGCAACCCGAGTCGTTCATGCAGGTCGAGGCGCACACCGGCGGCGACTGGTTGACGGCGCTGGTGCAGATCTGGGCCGGGTACGGGCCGCAGGCGTTGGCCTCGATGCCGGCGCACCCCGAGTCGTCCTGCACCGTGGTCACGCCGCACTGCTTGGTCGGCGAGCACACGCCATCGACCCGGGTGCCCTGGCAGGTGCCCGGCGTGTTGCACACCGCGGCCTGATCGTAGGCGTCGCAGTCGGTGCTGCTGGCGCAGCAGTCGCCCGAGGCGCAGCAGAAGCCGTTCTGGCAGTGCCCGCTCTGGCACTGGCTGGCGGTGGTGCAGACCCCGCCGTCGGGCTGATCGGGCACGCACTGGCCGGCGACGTTGCAGTAGGCGTTGGCGTCGCAGCCGGCGTCGCCGTTGCACGAGGTCGCGCACGGCGGCGCGGTCTGGGTCGCGGCGCCCGAGCAGTACACCGACGGGTAGGTGCCGCAGTCGCTGGCCAGGGTGCCGCTGGTGCAGGCCGAGTCGTTGTCGACGTCGAAGGCGGTGCCGCAGACGCTGTTGACGCAGGTGGCGACGTCGGACTCGCCGTCGCATGCGGTGGGCGAGGTGCACACCGGCGGCGAGCTGTAGCCGGCCGGGCAGTTGCCGGCGGTGGCGCAGCAGTCGCCCGAGGCGCAGCAGAAGCCGTTCTGGCAGTGCCCGCTCTTGCAGCGCAGGGGGTCGGTCCCGCAGGCCAGCCCGTCGTCGAGATCCTCGCGGCAGGTGTTGCTCGCCGGGTCGCACCACCCGCCCGCGTCGCAGTCGTTGTGGGTGCTGCAGGTCGTCGGGCACACCGGCGCGGTCTGGTTGACGCCGCCGGCGCACGAGATGGGGCGCCACCAGCCACACTCGTTGGCGACGACACTCGGGGTGCAGGCCGAGTCGTCGGGCACGCCGTTCTGGGTGGTGCACTCGAAGTTGGCGTTGCACACCGCCTCGCCGCGGCTGCCCTGGCAGGTGGAGGGCGTGTCGCAGATGGGCGAGAAGGTGCCGTAGGTCGGGCAGTCCATGGCCACGCTGCAGCAGTCGCCGTCGGCGCAACAGAAGCCGTTCTGGCAGTGGCCGCTCTGGCAGTCCGACGCCTCGTCGCAGACCTGGCCGTTGGCGAGGTCGGGCAGGCACACCGACGCGTCGCAGTGGGCGCTGGGCACGCACTTGCGATCGTCCTCGCCGTCGCACGCGGTGGCGCAGGCGTCGCCGTCCTCGCCGCCGTCGCTGCAGGTGTAGAGCCCGCACATCTGGGCCGGCTGCTGCTGGCACCCGGCGGCGCCGGGACAGACGTCGGCGACGCGCTGGTAGTAGCCGAGCTGGCCGAGCTGACAGATGGGGCCGGCGCAGTCGACCGGGTTGTCGTCCACCCCGCCCGCGCAGTCGTTGTCGCGGCCGTCGCAGGTCTCGGCGTTGCCGACGTAGACGTCGGGGTCGTCGTCGTCGCAGTCGGCGGCGAGGCAGCCGCCGCCGACGCCGCGGCGATCGCCGTCGGCGTCGATGCAGCACAGGCCGTTGATGGGCAGGCACTGGCGGCGGGTGGTGTCGCCGACCGAGGCCACCACCTGGCACGAGAAGCCGGCCGGGCAGATCGTGGCGTCGGCCATGCAGTCGCGGGCGCAGAACTTCCCGGCGGTGAGCTGGACGCAGGCGTCGCTGTCGTCGCCGCAGTCCTCGTCGACGGTGCAGGTCGCGCAGAAGGTGTCCTCGGCCGGGATGCAGATCCGGCGATCGAAGCCGCCGACCGAGATCGTGCGGCAGGCGAAGCCGTCGGGGCAGTCGAACATGCACTCGCGCGAGCAGGTGCCCTCGGTCTGCCCGGGCGGGACGTGACAGACCGCGGTGGCGCAGTCGGCGTCCTCGTCGCACGGCTCGCCGAAGCCGGCCCCGGTTCGGGCGTCGATGGGATCGACGGCGGCGTCGCCGTCGCCGGTCCCGGGCCGGCTGGAGGCGCAGCCGGCCCCGACCCCGATGACGAAGGCGAGGGCGAGCGCGAGGCCCAGCGCGAGGCCCGGCGAGAAGATGAACGAAGACCAGCCCGCGGCGCGCCCGCGGACGGAAGTACGGAACGTCATGGAGGCTCCCCTGCCGCGAATGGTCCACCAACCCGGCCGGTCAGACAAGTCCGAGTTTCACGCTCGAGCTCACACCCGGTGCGCCCGGGGTGCTCGCCAGGAGGTCGACCGTCCGCGCCCTGCCCGCGCTACTCCATCAGCCCGGCCTCGCGGGCCAGATCGCGCAGGCGCCCCTTCACGCGCTCGAAGCGCTTGCGCAGGGCCGCGGCGTCGCGATCGAGCGCGGCCGGCGCCTTGTCGCCGTTGAGGATGCGGGCGACGTCGCGCCACTCCAGGTCCTTGTCGACGCGGAGGACCAGGAGCATCTGGTCGTCCGGATCGAGGCGCGCCCGCAGCTCGGCGAAGGCGTCCTTGGTCTCGGTGCGCAGGTGCTCGAGGGTGGCGGTGCGGATCTGCACCGCCAGCGCCGCGACCTCCGGCGACTCCGACGGCGTCACCTCGCGCCGCCGCCGGCCGCGCTCGCGCGACGCCCGGTAGAGCTGGTGGCGCGCGATCATGTAGGCCCAGGTCCGGAACGTGCTCTCCCAGCGGAAGCGCGGCAGATCGCGCCACAGATCGGCGCAGAAGGCGGCGAAGGCGTCGGAGGCGATCTGCTCGTCCCCGGCCAGGCCGATCAGGAAGCCGAACAGCTCGGGGCCGTAGCCCCGGATGGCGGCGGTCGCCGCGGCCGCGAAGTCGCCGGCGTCGAACCGCTCGCGGATGAGGCGCTCGAGCTCGGCGCGATCAGCGGCGTCCACGCCCGGATCGTACACCGCGCGGGGCCTCGCCGGCGTCGACCTCCTCCCCGACCCCATCAGCGCAGGTAGCTGGTCCGGGCGGCGGCCGATCCGTCGCGGGTCGCCAGCCAGCGCTCGACGTCGAGGCGCTCGGGCTCGGCGGCGAGCCCGGCGCGCTGGAGCAGCGCCTGCGCCTCCTCGGCGAGGGCGCGCCCGCGGACGCGGTCATCGGCGCGGTCCCGGTCCCACAGGAGCTGGGCGAGCAGGGTCAGGGCCGCGCCGAGGTCGACCGCGTGCTCGCTCCCGGCGCGACGGGCCGCCAGGGCGCGCTCGGCGCTGGCGACCGCCGCGTCGGTCCGGCCGACCAGGGCCAGGGCGCGCGCCAGGGCCCCGTGCGCTCCGGCGTTCTCCGCGCTCCCCGGCGACGCCGCCTCGAGCGCGCTCACCGCCGCCGTCAGCGGCGCCACCGCGTCGCGCGGGCGTCCGAGCGCGACCAGCGCCACGCCCAGGTTGACCCGCGAGATCGCCGTGGCCGGATGGGCCTCGCCGTACTGCGCGACGTGGATCGCCAGCGACTCGCGGGCCAGGTCGTGCCCCCGCGCCGGCTGGCCGATCGCGAGGTAGGAGTCGCTGAGGTTGCCGAGGACCGCGGCCCGCAGCGGGCTGTCCGGACCCTGCCGCTCGCGGACGATCCGGTGCGCCTCCTCGAGCTGCTCGATCGCCTGCGGGTGCTCGCGCCGCGCCTGCCGGACCAGCGCCAGCCCGATCCGGATGTCGACCAGCGCCAGGTCGTCGGGGCCGCGGTGGGCGAGCGCGATCGCCAGCGCCCGCTCGCGCAGGAGCAGGGCGTCGGTGCTGCGGCCGAGGATGCGCATCAGCACCGCCAGGTTGTTGAGCAGCGGCAGCGACGCCGGCGCGTCGGGGCCGTGCAGCTCCTCGGACAGGCGCAGGCCGCGCTCGGTGTGGCGACGGGCCTCGTCGTACCGGCCGAGGTAGTCGAGGGCGGTGCCGACGAAGTTCTCGGCGCGCAGGAGGAACGCGAGGCGCTCCCCGGGGAGCACCTCGGCCACCGCCCGCGCCCGCTCCGCGTGCGCGAGCGCCTCGGCGTAGCGCCCGGCGCGCTCGTCGACGTGCGCCGACACCAGGCGCGCCAGGACCTCGTGGTGGCTGCCGGCGAGCTCGGCGCCGACCGCGTCGCGGGCGCGGGCGCTCCAGGTCGCGGCCAGCGCGGCCGTCGCGGGGCGCTCGCCGTGGAGCTGGGCGAGGCGCACCGCCGCCATCGCCGCCAGCTCGCGGTGACCGGCCGCGCTCGCCACGTCGTGGGCGCGCTCGAGATCGGCCTGGGCCGCGTCGCGCGCGCCGGCCGCGCGCGCGGCCCCACGCAGGAACAGCGCCTCGGCCTCGAGCGGCGGCCAGCCGTGGGCCCCGGCGACGGCGCGCTCGGCCAGGGCCAGGGCGCGCTCGACCTCGCGCGCCCGCAGGCGAGCGTGGCCCTCGTCGAGCGCCGCCCGGGACTCGGCCACCCGGGCCGCGATCGCGGGCGGCGGCCGGGGCGTGGCGGCGACCCGCTCCGGATCGCCGCAGTCCGCGGCCGGACCGCGCAGGGCGATCAGGTCGACCGCGGCGTCGACGACGCCGGGCGCCTCCGCGCGGGCGTCTCCCAGGACCGCGACCGCGGCCCCGACCTCGGCCAGGCGCCGCTCGAAGCAGGCGAGGGTCGCGGGCGCGGCGCCGCTGGCCACGCAGGCGGCGCGACGCTCGGTCTGCCACGACGCCAGGTAGCGATCGAGCGCGGCGCCGGCCCGCCGCGCCGCCTCCGCCGCGCCGGGCCGCTCGGTGGCGACGAACGCCCGCTCGATCGCGGCGCGCCGCGCCGGGCTCCACACCGCCTCCACCGCCGCGGCGCCGTCGCCGCACGGATCGACGACGGGCGCCGGCGGGGCGGCGGCCGCGAACCAGAGGGCGCCCGCCGCGCCCGCCGCCGCCACGGCCACGCCGCCGCGGCGCGCCCACCGCCCCGGATCGCGGCCGAGCTCGGCCAGGAGCGCGTCCATCGACGGGAAGCGCGCCGCCGGCGCGCGCGCCAGCCCGCGCTCCAGCGCGCGCCGCACGTGACGCGGCACGCGTCGATCGGCCGGTGGCTCGACGCGGCGTCCCGCCGCCATCGCCGCCGCCGTCGTCCCGTCGTCGCCGGGCGTGTACGGCCGCTGGCCGAACAGCGCCTCCCACAGGGCGACGCAGAACCCGAACTGATCGGCGGCCGGACCGACCTCGGTCCCGGCATGCTGCTCGGGCGCCATGTACGCCGGCGTGCCCATGACCGCGCCCGCGGCGGTCATGGGCGCGAGCGCGCCACCGCCACCGCCACCGCCACCGCCACCGCCACCGCCACCGCCACCGCCACCGCCACCGCCACCGCCGGCGCCGCCGCGGCCGTCGCCGTCCGGCGCCACCTCCGCGCCGCCAGCGACGCCGCCCCCGTCGCCGAGCGCCCGGGCCAGCCCGAAGTCGGCGACCCGCACGCGGCCGTCGTCGCCGACCAGGACGTTGTCGGGCTTGAAGTCGCGGTGGACGATGCCCACGGCGTGCGCGGCCGCCAGCCCGCGCCCGGCGCGGACGAACATGGCCACGACCTCGCGCCACGTCCGCCGCCGCGCCGCCAGCCAGGTGCGCAGGGTGCCGCCGGCGACGTACTCCATCGCGACGTAGGCGTGCCCGTCGTGGGTGCCGGCGCCGTACACCGTGACCACGGCGTCGTGGACCAGCCGCGCCATCGCCACCGCCTCGCGGCGCAGGCGCTCGGCGCCGGCGGCCGTCACCGCGCCGGCATGCACCTTGATCGCCACGTCGCGATCGAGCGTGAGGTCGCGGGCCAGCCAGACCACGCCCATGCCGCCGATCCCGAGCTGCCGCGCGAGGCGGTACGTGCCGTCGATCACCTCGCCCGCGCGGAGCGACGGCGGCGGCGAGGCGTCTCGCACCCGCGCCACCTTGCGCAGGAGCTCGGACATCCCGTCGCCGGCGTCGGTGTCGCCCGGGGGAGAGGTCGACCCCGCCATGCCCCCACCCTACCAGGTGGCGAGCTCAGGCCGCGAGGAACTCGAGCACGGGCGGGAGGAAGGCCTCGGGCGCGTCGACGTGCGCGAAGTGCGAGCCCTCGTCCAGGCGCACCAGCCGCGCGTCGGGGACGAGGTCGGCGAAGACGTCACCGAACCGCGGCGGCACCATCGGATCGCGCGCGGCGTAGACCAGGAGCAGGGGCACCGGGAAGCGCGCGCCGGCCCGCTTGCGCGCCGCCAGCGCGCGGTGGAAGCCGCGGACCGGGCCGGGCGCCATGGTCTCGGCCAGGTGCTTGACGAAGGCCCGGCTGCCCTCCGCGCTGGCGAGCTGGCCGCCGTAGACGCGGGCCTCCTCGCGCGACTTGAGCGTCTCGTCCCAGTAGTGGACGTTGCGGTGGACCCAGCGCTCGGGCGCGCGGCGAGCCAGCCGCGCCAGGAGCGCCTTCGCGCCCGGCACCGCCAGCGCGGCGCCCAGCGCCCACAGCCGGGCCTCGGGCACCCCCGGCGAGTGCTCGTTGACCAGCCGCGACATCGCGCCCGGATCGCGCAGCGCCAGGCGCATGCACAGGTAGCCGCCCATCGAGTTGCCGATGACCGGCGCGCCGCGGATGCCGAGCTCGGACATGAGCGCGCCCAGCCACGCCGCCAGCGCCTCGGGGTGGTACGCTCGATCGAGCGGCCGATCGCTGTCGCCGTTGCCGGGCAGGTCGGGCAAGTAGAGCGTGAAGCGCGCGCCCAGCGGCTCGAGCATGTAGCGCCACGAGTAGCTCGTGGTCATGAGGCCGTGGACCAGCAGGAGCGGCGGGCCCTGGCCGTAGGTGCGGACGCCCGCGGTGCACGTGCCGAGCTCGGCGGTGGTCACCGGCACCCGCTCGAGGCGCGCGGCCACGAACGGGTGGGGACGCCACGGCGTCTCCGGCAGCTCCGCGAAGCGACCGCGGGTGAACGGGCGCAGCGGGCCGAGGTGCGCCGGGCGCCCGCCGGCGGGCGGCGCAGTGGGCGACGTGGTGGACGCCCTGGTCACCACGCCAGCAGCACCTTGCCGGTCGCCTGCTTGGTCTCGAGGAAGGCGTGGGCGGCGCCGGCCTCGCGGGCGTCGAAGACCTTGCCGACGTGCGGCCGCAGATCGAGCTCGTCGACGGCGACCAGGGAGCGGGTCATGCGCTCGACCCAGACCGGATCGCGCAGGACGTGGAGCGCGTTGAGCGCGTAGATCCCGGTGTTGGCGTCGAACAGCTTGAGGACCGAGATGCGCGGCGTACGCAGCGCGGCGATCGCGATGCGGGCGAAGTTGCGGCGGCCGTCCTTCACGCCCGAGCTCATGCCCAGGCACACCATGCGCCCGGTCAGCCCCAGGCGCGCCCGCTGCCGGTTGATGTGGACGCCGCCCGACGAGTTGATGATGAGGTCGAAGCCGCGCACCGACTCGTCGGCGTAGAGCTCGTCGCGGGTGTAGGCGATCGCGCCCAGCGCCTCGATGAACGGCTTCTTGTGCGGGCTGGTGGTGAGGCCCACGACCTCGCAGCCGGCGTGGCGGGCCATCTGGGTGGCGAGCACGCCGACGCCGCCGGTGGCGCACTCGATGAGCACCTTGTCGCCGGCGCGGACCCGCGCCATGTCGTGGAGCGCGAGCTGGGCGGTGAAGTAGTTGACCGGCAGCGCGGCGCCGGTCTCGAGGGTGGCGTTCCGCGGCAGCGGGAAGACCTGGGTCGCGGGCACGGTGACACGCGAGGCGTAGCCGCCGAAGTAGGTGCCGGCGACCACGGCGTCGCCGGGCTTGACCGCGGTCACGCCGGCGCCGACCTCGGCCACCACGCCCGAGATCTCGTAGCCGGGCACGAACGGCTTCTTCGGCGCGTCGGGGTAGAAGCCGAGCCGCATCTGCACGTCGGCGAAGTTGACGCCCGAGTACTTCACGTCGACGGCGACCTCGCCCGGGCCGGGCGCGGTGGCCGCGCGATCGCGGAAGCTGAGGGTGTGGGCGGCGCCGAACTTCTCGATCGCGATCTCGTGGTGGGTGGTGGTCATGGTGGGCCTTGCTCTCGTTCGATGATGTGATGAGTGTCGAAGAATCAGGACGTGGGCGAGGACCTGGGCGCGTGGCGGGCGCGCGCTCAGGTCGAGCGGCTGGCGGTGGCGAACAGCGCCCGCATCTCGTCGATCACCTCGGGCTTGACCGAGCAGACGAGCTGCTTGCCATCCCGCTGGGTGTCGATGAGGCCGGCGTCGGCCAGCTCCTTGACGTGGTGCGACACCGTCGGAGCGCCGATGTTGAGGTTGCCGAGGAGCTGGGCCAGGAAGCAGTCGTGGACCCGACCCTTGGCCAGGTCGAGGCGGCTCTCCTCCAGCAGGTTGAGGAAGAGCTGGAGCCGGTTGGGGTTCGACAGCGCGTGGAACACGCGGGCGAGGCGCTTGACGTCCGGCTGACCCATGCCGGGACTCAGTACGACAGTTATCGAACTATGTCAAGCGGCGACGCGGGGCCGGCGCCAGGGCCGTGCCCGCGCCGGGCTCGTGCGAAGCTCGCCGCCGTGAGCCACCACGCCGCCTCGCCCGCCTCCCTGGCCGCCGGCCTCGTCGCCGGCCTCGCCACCGCGCTCGTCGCCTGCGGCGGCGGCGCGACCTCCCGCGGTGGTGCGACCGCGCCGACCGCGGCGGCCTCCGGTCCGCCCACCTGCGCGTCGATGACCGAGCACGTGCTGACCGTGCTCGCCGCCACCGAGGCGCCGGTGGCGGGCGCCGACGCCGAGCTGCGCCAGCTCCTCGTCACCCGCTGCGACGCCGACGGCTGGCCCGCCGACGCGCTCGCGTGCTTCAGCGACGCGGGCGACGAGGCCGGCCTGACCGCGTGCGAGTCGACGCTCACCGCCGCCCAGCGCGCGGCGGTGGAGGCCGAGATCGATCGCGTGCTCGAGCGCATGATGCGCGGCGGCGAGGCCGACGACGCGGCGCCGACCGCCGCGCCTCCGCCCCCGGCCGGCGCGCCGCGGTCGCCGGCCCCGCCGCCGCCCGACGATCCCTGCGGCGGCGGCGCCTGACCCGCGCGGCCTTCCCTATACTGCGCCGATGCAGGCCAACGAGCTGCTGGACGTCGTCTTCCGCTGGGCCCACCTGATCGCGGGGATCATGTGGATCGGCAACTCGATGCTGTTCAACTGGCTCGATCGCAACCTGATCGCGCCGCCCGCCGACCCCGCCCACCGGCTGTCGCAGGGCAAGGTCTTCATGGTCCACTCGGGGGCGTTCTACGAGGTCGAGAAGAAGCTCCTCGAGCCCGGCCAGCTCCCCGACCAGCTCCACTGGTTCAAGTGGCAGAACTTCCTGACCTGGCTCACCGGCATCTGCCTGCTGGTCGTCGTCTACTACCTGAACGACGCCGCCTTCCTCATCGACCCGTCGGTGCGGGCGATGTCGCAGGCCGAGGCCATCGGCCTGTCGGTCGGCACGCTGGTGGCGGCGTGGCTCGCCTACGACCTCGTGTGGACGACGGTCGGGCGGCGGACGCCGGCGCTGGCGACGGCGCTGTCGTTCGCGCTCCTGTTCGGCGCCGCCTACGGCTTCACGCTCCTGTTCTCGGGCCGCGCCGCCTACGTCCAGACCGGCGTCATGATCGGCACCCTCATGACCGGCAACGTCTGGATGCGGATCCTGCCGTCGCAGAAGGAGCTGATCGCCGCCACCCGGGCCGGCCAGGAGCAGGACGCGACCCTGTCGCTGCGCGCCAAGCAGCGCTCGATCCACAACAACTACCTGACCTTCCCGCTGCTCTTCATCATGATCTCGAACCACTTCCCGTCGACCTACGGCCACCACCTCAACTGGCTGGTGCTGGCGGCCCTGATGATCGGCGGCGCCGGCGTGCGCCACTTCATGAACGTGCGCTACGCCGGCAAGGCGTGGCTGTTCCCGGCCCTGGCCATGGCGGTGATCGGCCTGGCCGGCACGATGATCGTCACCCGCATCCGCGAGGCCCCGGCGGTGACGATCGAGGGCGAGGTCGGCTTCGCGCGGGCGTCCGAGATCATCCAGGCCCGCTGCGCGGCGTGCCACAGCGCGCAGAACAGCGACCCGCAGTTCCCGGTGGCGCCCGGCAACATCGTCTTCGACACCCCCGAGCGCATCGGGGCGATGGCGGCGCGCATCAAGGACCGGGCGGTGGTCAACAAGACGATGCCGTTCCTCAACCGCACCCAGATGACCGACGCCGAGCGGGCCGAGCTCGGCAAGTGGGTCGACGGCGGAGCGAAGCTGCGATGACCGCCGCCGTCGAGCTGGTCGTGCGCTCGCGGCGGGTGGTCACCCCCGCCGGGGTCGTCCCGGCCGCGATCCACGTCGCCGGCGGCACGATCGCGCGGGTGGCGGCGTGGGACGAGGTCCCGGCCGGCGCCCGCCTCGACGATCGCGACGCCCTCGCGATCCTGCCCGGCGTCGGCGACACCCACGTCCACGTCGACGAGCCCGGCCGCACCGAGTGGGAGGGCTTCGCCACCGCGACCCGCGCCGCCGCCGCCGGCGGCACGACCACGCTGGTCGACATGCCCCTCAACTCGATCCCGGCCACCACCACCCGCGAGGCGCTGGCCGCCAAGCGCGCCGCCGCGCGCGGTCAGGTCTCGGTCGACGTCGGCTTCTGGGGCGGCGTGGTGCCCGGCAACCTCGACGAGCTCGCCGGCATGGTCGCGGACGGGGTGCGCGGCTTCAAGTGCTTCCTGGTCGAGTCCGGCGTCGACGAGTTCGGCTGGGTCGGCGAGCCCGAGCTGCGCCCGGCGATGGCGCGGCTGGCCGCGCTGGGTGCGCCGCTCCTGGTCCACGCCGAGGTCGCCGGGCCCATCGAGCGCGCCGCCGCGGCCCTCGCCGGCGCCGACCCGCGCCGCTACGCCACCTACCTGGCCAGCCGCCCGCCGGCGGCCGAGGAGGAGGCGATCGCGCTGGTCACCCGGCTGTGTCGCGACACCGGCGCCCGCACCCACGTCGTCCATCACTCGGCGGCCAGCGCGCTGCCGCTCC
Source organism: uncultured delta proteobacterium (assembly GCA_900696455.1). Taxonomy (GTDB): domain Bacteria; phylum Myxococcota_A; class Polyangia; order Haliangiales; family Haliangiaceae; genus UBA2376. The sequence continues at coordinate 33,454 of CAADGB010000505.1, read as the reverse complement.
TGCGCGCGGCCCGCGGCGAGGGCCTGCCGCTCACCGTCGAGACCTGTCCCCACTACCTGCGCTTCGCCGCCGAGACCATCCCCGACGGCGCCACCGCCTTCAAGTGCGCGCCGCCGATCCGCGAGGAGGCCAACCGCGAGGCGCTGTGGCAGGCGCTGGCCGAGGGCGTCCTCGATCTGGTGGCCTCGGATCACTCGCCGTGCGCGCCCGGCCTCAAGCGGCTCGAGGCCGGCGATTTCGTGGCGGCGTGGGGCGGCATCGCCGGGCTCCAGCTCGCCCTGCCCGTGGTGTGGACCGAGGCCCGCCGCCGCGGCCACACCCTGGTCGACGTCGCGCGCTGGATGTGCGCGGCGCCGGCGCGGCTGGCGGGGCTCACCGGCACGAAGGGCGCGATCGCGGCGGGCGCCGACGCCGACCTGTGCGTGCTCGGCGACGACGAGGCGGTGACCGTGACCCCGGCGCTGGTCCGCCACCGCCACGCCGTCACGCCGTACGCCGGCGCCGAGCTGGTCGGCCGCGTCCACGCCACCTACCTGCGCGGCCAGCTCGTCTTCGACGGCGCCGACCCCGCCGACGGCCTCGGCGCCCTGATCTGATCCCGCCACCCCACCGCCCGCGGCCACCGCCGCGACGAGATCGGACGAGCTCGCGCGATGACCCACGCCCCCGACACCCCCGACGCCCCCGACACCCGGCCCGCCGCCTTCCTCGACCTGCCCGACCTCGCGGGCGAGGACGTGGGCGGCGCCGCGCTCCTGTGCAACGACGAGTTCTTCGCCGAGAAGGAGAACCTCCTGCGCGCCCACGCCGCGGTGTGGAAGGAGCACGCCTACACCGATCGCGGCAAGTGGATGGACGGCTGGGAGACCCGGCGCCGGCGCGAGCCCGGAGCCGACTGGTGCGTCGTCCGCCTCGGCCTGCCCGGCGTGGTGCGCGGGGTCGGCGTCGACACCGCGTACTTCCGCGGCAACTACCCGGCCGAGTGCGCGATCGAGGCCTGCGAGCTCGACACCCCGCTGGATCTGGCCGCGCTCGGGGACGCGCCGTGGTTCGAGCTCCTGCCGCGGAGCGCGCTGCGCGGCGACCACCGCAACACCTTCGCCGTCGCCGGCGCCCGCCGCGTCACCCACCTCCGCCTCACCATCTTCCCCGACGGCGGCGTCGCCCGCCTCCGCGTCCACGGCGAGGTCGTGCCGCGCTGGGCCGCCGGCGCCGGCGAGGCCCCGGCCGAGCTCGACCTCGCCGCTCTCGAGCACGGCGGCTGGGTCGAGGCGTGCAGCGACATGTTCTTCGGCTCGCGCAACAACCTGATCAAGCCCGGCCCGTCGCGGTCGATGGCCGACGGCTGGGAGACCCGGCGCCGGCGGGGCCCCGGCAACGACTGGGCGATCGTGCGCCTGGCCACCACCGGGACGATCGAGCGCGTCGAGCTCGACACCTCGCACTTCAAGGGCAACGCGCCGGGCACGGCGACCCTCGAGGGCGAGGTCGGCGGCGCCTGGCGCCCGCTCCTGGCCACGCCGGTGCAGCCCCACACCCGCCACGTCTTCGCCGGCGAGCTGCGCCGGATCGGTCCGGTCGGCCGGGTGCGGCTGTCGGTCTTCCCCGACGGCGGGGTCGCCCGCCTGCGGCTGTGGGGCCGCCCCCACCGCCCGCGCCCGCCCGGGCTGATCGCGCTCGACGGCCTCGACCTCGCGGCCGCCACCGCCGCGTTCCTGCGCTGCTGCGGCAGCGCGGCCTGGGCGGCGGCGATGGCGGCGCGGCGGCCGTTCGAGGATCGGGCCGCGCTGGCGCGCGCCGGCGAGGCCCTGTGGTGGTCGCTCGACGAGGCGGCCTGGCTCGAGGCCTTCGCCGCCCACCCCCGCATCGGCGATCGTCCGGCCGCCGGACACGGTGCCTGGGCCGGCGGCGAGCAGGCCTCCACCGCCGCCGCCGACGACGACCTCCGCGCCCGCCTGGCGGCCGCCAACGCCGAGTACGCCGACCGCCACGGCTTCATCTACATCGTGTGCGCGACCGGCCGCGGCGCCGCCGAGATGCTGGCCGACCTCGAGGCCCGCCTCGGCCACGACCGCGCCACCGAGGTCCGCACCGCCGCCGAGGAGCAGGCCCGGATCACCCGCCTGCGCCTGGACAAGCTGCTGGAGGAGCTCGCCCCATGATCACCACCCACGTCCTCGACACCGCCCGCGGCCAGCCCGCCCGCGGGGTGCCGGTCCGCCTCGCCATCCTCGACGACGGCACCTGGCGCGAGCTCGGCGCCGGCGCCACCGACGACGACGGACGCCTGCGCACGCTGACGCCGCCGGGCCCGGTCGAGCCCGGCCGCTACCGCATCAGCTTCGACACCGACGCCTACTTCGACGCCACCGACTCCGACGGCTTCTTCCCGGTGGCCGAGATCCAGTTCGTGGTCACCGACGGCGCCGCCCACTACCACGTGCCGCTCCTGCTGGCGCCGTTCGGCTACTCGACCTACCGCGGCAGCTAGCCGAGGCGCCGCCGAGGCGATCAGGCGCCCGGCGTCGCCGGCGCGGCGGCGGCCCGCCGGCCGTCGAGGATCTTCACGAACGAGCGGCCGCGGATCTCCTCCAGCGACAGCCCGGTGGCCAGCGCCTCCTCCTCGCGCACGGCCCCGCACGAGATGCCGCGCAGGAAGTAGTTGAGGAGGCCCTGGCCGGTGGCGGCGTCGTCGAAGACGTCGCCGATGAGCGTGGCCTGGGCGGCCTTGTCGACGAAGTTCTTGAGCCGCGATGACGCCGCGGCCAGGCCCTCGAGGAAGAAGCCGTAGACCGCGCCGTACCGGGTGGGGAGCTGGGCCGGGTGCAGATCCCAGCCCTGGTAGAAGCCGTTGACCAGCGAGTGGCGGACGTCGGCGGCGTGCAGGCGCCAGGCCGAGAACACCGCGTCGCGGTTGGCGCGCTGCTGGTCGTCGGTGAGCGCGCCCCGGTGGGGCGCCACCGGCATGATGTTGGTCGCGCCGTCGGACAGCATCACGCCGGTCTGGGCGAACGCCACCTTCATCAGGTGCTTGGCGAAGTCGCACGCCGGGTGGCCCATGCGCTGGTGGGCGGCGGTGATGTCGCAGTTGGCGGTGTAGTCGTAGGTGCCGAAGTGCGCCGCCACCATGCGGCCGGCGGCGGCGTCGAGCAGCCGCGGCAGCATCGAGCGGCCGCGGGGGTCGAGGATGCAGTGGGTGGTCTCGACCATGATCTCGAGCTTGAGCGCGCCGGCGTCGAGCTCGAGGCGCTCCTCGAGGGCGCCCAGGATCCAGACCAGGGTCTCGACGTCGGCGACGCTGGTGATCTTGGGCAGGGTGACGACGAAGTTCTCGGGCAGCCGGCCCTCGGTGGCCGCGCACAGCTCGGTGAGGAAGACGTCGAGGGTGCGGATCGAGCGCGCCGCCAGCTCGCGCGAGAACGGCTTGATGCGGATGCCGAGGAACGGCGGCAGGGTGCCGGCGTCGAGCCCGGCGGCGACCTCGGCGGCGGCGGCGGCGGCGTGGCCGTCCTCCTCGTCGTCGGGCCGGTTGCCGTAGCCGTCCTCGAAGTCGATGCGGAAGTCCTCGACCGCCTCGCGCACCAGCTTGGCGCGGACCCGCTCGTGCACCGTCGTCGCCAGCGCCGCCGGCGCGCCCACGATCTCGGCGAAGGTGGCCGGATCGGGGGCGTAGGTGTCGAGGGCGCGCAGCGCCAGCTCGCCGAGCTTGCGCGCGGTGTCGCGGGTGAAGAGGTGGGCGCCGCCGTAGACGGTGTGCACCGGCTGGCGGGCGCCGGAGTCACCGACGTAGCGGGCCGCCACCTCGATCTGGGCCGCGTGGATGCGGGCCAGGGCCTTCGCCGTCCGCTTCGCCGACAGGGTGGTTCGTGTCGCCATGGGCCCGGGTGTATATCACGGCGATGCCCTCGGTCTCGGACCTCCCGCGCCGCCTGTGCCTCGGTCCCGGCCCGTCGCCGGTGCCGCCGCGGGTGCTGGCCGCCCTCGCCCACCCGACGGTCGGCCACCTCGACCCCGCGTTCCTCGCCCTCATGGACGACGTGCGCGCCGGGCTGCGCCACGTCTTCGCCACCACCAACCCCATGACCCTGGCGGTGAGCGGCACCGGCTCGGCGGGCATGGAGGCGGCGATCGTCAACCTGGTCGAGCCCGGCGACCGCGTGCTGGTGGGCGTCAACGGCGTCTTCGGCGGCCGCCTGGCCGAGGTCGCCCGCCGCGCCGGCGCCGCGGTGACGACGGTCGACGCGCCGTGGGGCCAGCCGCTCGATCGCGAGGAGCTCGAGCGCGCGATCGCCCGCCACGCGCCGCACGTCGTCGCGGTGGTCCACGCCGAGACCTCGACCGGCGTCGTCAACCCGGTGGCGGGGCTGGCCGAGGCGGTGCGCGCCCACGATGGCCTGCTGGTGGTCGACTGCGTGACCAGCCTCGCCGGCATGGCGGTCGAGGTCGACGCCTGGGGCATCGACGCCGCCTACAGCGGCACGCAGAAGTGCCTGTCGTGCCCGCCCGGCCTGGCGCCGCTGACGCTGTCGCCGCGCGCGGTCGCGCGCCTCGAGCGCCGCACCCGGCCGGTCCCGTCCTGGTACCTCGACCTCACCCTGCTCCGCTCGTACTGGGGCGACGAGCGCGCCTACCACCACACCGCGCCCATCAACATGCTGTACGCGCTGCACGAGGCGCTGGCGATCGTGGGCGAGGAGGGCCTGGCGGCGCGCTTCGAGCGTCACCGCGCCGCCCACGATCGCCTGACCGCGGCGCTCGACGACCTGGGGCTGCCGTTCGTGTCGGCGGCCGGCCACCGCCTGCCCATGCTCAACGCGGTGGCGGCGCCGGCCGGCGTCGACGAGGCCGCGGTGCGCCGCCGGCTCCTCGACGAGCGCGGCATCGAGATCGGCGGCGGCCTCGGCGCCTTCAAGGGCCGGGCCTGGCGCATCGGCCTGATGGGCCACGGCGCCACCGCCGAGGCCGTCGACGCCGTCACCGGCGCGCTGCGCGACCTCCTGGCCTGAAGCTGCGTGGCGTGTCAGCACACGAGCGGGATCTCGCGCGCAAGATGTATCAGGCCACCGTGACCGATCGCGAACAGCACAAGCAGACCAACCGGCAGACCGGCTACGCGGACCTGGCGGCGCGCCGAAGCGAGGCCCAGGCCGCGCTCGAAGGCCTGCGGGGGACGCCCAGCCCCGACGCGCTCGCCGCCGCGCGCCGCGCCTGCCAGGCGCTCCGCGCGCAGATGATCGACGTCGAGGAGAAGTACCACGCCTACCGCGCGATGCCGCACGAGGCAGACGCCGGCGAGGTCGGCGCCGCGGCCGCCCTGGCCTTCGACGAGGATGGCTCGTGACGCGCGCGGCTCGCGCCGTCATGTGCGCGCTCGTCGCCGCGGCGTGCGCGAGGCAATCCGCCCCCGCCCCTCCCGCCGTGGTACGCTCGTGCCTGCCCCACCCGCGAGCCGGCGAGCCGGAGGCCCCCCCGATCCCCGCCACGCCCGTCGCCCCCGCGGATCCCGATGAAGCACCGCCCGGCCTCGCCGAGACCGTCGTGACGACCGAACCCACCGCGCCGCCAGACCGTGGCGACGAGGACGCCGTCGCACGAGCACTCGACGAGCTGGTGACTCTCCTGACTCGCGAGGTCGATGCCGAGGCGGTGCGCCGACACCTTGCGGGGGACGTTACCCACCGCGCAGATGACGAGCTCGAGATCGCTTCCACGTCGGCCCACGTCGCGCGAGCGAGCATCCTTCTCGATGATCGAGGCAGGACGATCGTCGAGGTCGAGCTGACGCTTCGGCGCTCGATCCGCGTCGCGGCGCTCGTTCGATACTTCGGCAAGTTCCACGCCTGGCGCCCCGCCTTCGAGCTCCCGCTCAGCGCCACTACGTCGATCGACCGCAAGGGCAAGTACACGGTCGCGATCGTCGTCGACATGGAGACGATGAGCGACACCCTCGAGTCCCTCGAGGGCCGGAAGGTCCTGCTGCACCGATCCAGGACGCAGAGATGACGAGGACACGCCCGACCGCGTCCGCGCGGCGCGCGCTGCTGGCGCGGTCGTGGCCGCGTTCCAGAGCTTGCCAGCTCGCGTGACCGGCGCCGACGCGCGCGAGCCGCGGCGTCGCCTAGCCTCGGACGTATGCCCGCCCCCGCCCCCGCCCCCGCCACCGCCGTCTCGACTCGCCTCGCCCCTCGCCGCCGCGGCCCCGCCGCCAGGCTCGCGATCCCCGCCCTCGCCCTCGCCCTCGCCCTCGCCGCCTGCGCGAGCGACGACGGCGCGTCGTGCCCGACCGAGGGCCCGGGGGCCCCGTCGGGCGGCTGCGACCTCGTCGTCCAGGACCGCGCCGAGTGCCCCAGCGTCGAGTCGCTGTGCGCGAACGTCTGCAACGCCGGGCACGAGTGCTGCTACTGCGACGAGCGCGGCTTCTGGGGTTCGGTCGAGACGCTGTGCCCGCCATGCACCGACGCCGGCGTCGACGCGCCCTGAGCGGCGGATCGCCCGGTCCGTTCGCTTCGATCTCGCTCACGCCGCGCCAGCCTTCACGGTGCGCCGGGGGGCGCGCGCCGGCTACTGCGAGACGCACTGCAGCCGCACCGAGGCGATGCAGCTGGTGTTGGCGGTCAACCGACTCCACTGGTTGGCGGTCACGAAGGTCAGCCCGCCCGAGACCGACGCCGAGTCGCTCGTCCAGCCGGCGCACGACAGCGTGCCGCCGCCGATCCAGGCGACCGTCGGCTCGGTGAGCTGCTCGCCGCGCTCGGTGACCGAGTTGGGCAGCAGGTCGGTGCCGGCGAAGAACGTCGCGGCGTCGGCGGCGAGGACCGTCCCCTGGAGGTTGCGGACCGGCCCACCGATCGTGATGCGCTGGAAGACGCTCTGGTTCTCGTCGGCCAGGATGGCGCGATACGTGCCCCCGAGGCCGACCGACGCGGCGAGGGTCTGGCACCGGGCATCGGCGCCTGCCAGCCCACCGAGCGCGCCGGTGGTCGTGGTGCTGGTCACGAAGACCAGGTGGGGAACGGGCGCGGCGTCGATCGCGGGAGCGTCGATCGCGGGGGCGTCGATCGCCGCGTCGGCGACCGGGGCGTCGATCGCGCCGTCGTCGGGCGCCGCGTCGACGACCGGGGCGTCGACCTCCTGCGCCGGCCCGTCCGCCGCGGCGTCGACCTGGGCCACGAGCTCCTGCTCGACGGCGCCGCAGCCCGGAGAGAGCAGGAGGGCGGCGGCGATCGCCCACGTCGGTCCCGGGTGAGTCATGATCCGGTCGGGCGCGCCACCGGACGATGTTACAGCGGGCTCCAGCCCGTCCGGCCAACCGCCGCAGCCGCCCCGCCCCGCTCCGCCACCGCCCGCGGTCGCGGCCCGCCCGCCCGCCCCGCCGGCTCAGCCCACGGTCATGCGCCCGCCGTCGCGGAGCGCGGTCGGCACGAGCGGCGACGGCTCGCCGGTCGACACCAGCCAGAGCTGGTGGGCGGCGCGGGTGACGCCGATGTGCATGAGGTGGCGCGCCCAGTAGGCGTCGGGGTAGGAGGCGGCGTTGGTCTCGAGCATGATCACGTAGTCGAACTCGAGGCCCTTGACCTGGGTGACGTCGGTGACGTCGACGCCGGGCTGGAAGGTGAACTCGTCGCGCTTGACCCGGCGCAGGGCCGGGATCTCGGCGCGGGCCAGGCCGTGGTAGTAGGCGTCGGCCTGCTCGGGGTGGCGGGCGATGAGGCAGCAGCTCGCGGTCGGCTCGCGCGCCATCAGGTTGCGCAGGGCGTCGGACAGGAACGCCACCGCCTCGCCGATGTCGCCGAACTCGTGCAGCTCGACCGGCTCGCCGGGGCGCGCCGCCAGCGGCTCGTCGGGCGCCAGCTCCGGGCCCAGCACCTCGCGCGCCAGCAGCATGACCTCGGCGGTCGAGCGGTACGACAGGCGCAGCGGCCGCACGATCGCCGGCTGGCCGGTCTGGACCAGGAGGTCGGCCCAGCCGGTGAAGTTGTTGTCGAAGACCAGGCGCTGGGCGGTGTCGCCGGCGATCGTGACGCTGCGGTGCTCGGGCGCGCCGTCGGGAGACTGCACGCTCTCGACCAGGACCTTGACCTCGAGCGCGCTGCGGTCCTGGGCCTCGTCGATGGCGACGTGGCTGTAGCGGACCTCCTCGCCGTCGGGCAGGAACAGGCCGCCGCGCTTGAGCTGGCACAGGCGGATGAAGATCGGATCGTCCTCGTCGTCGACCCGGCCCGCCGGGTCGTCGTCGTCGGCGCCCATCGTGCTGCCGTCGGCGGTGACGATGGGCTGGCCGTCGTCGTCGAGGACCGGCTTCTGCGGGGCCGCGATCTGGCGCTTGACCCAGCGCACGACGGCGTCGAGGTCGCGGCCGCTGACGTCGGCGCAACCCGCGAAGCCCTCGCCCAGGGCCGCGCGATCGGTCATGAGCTCGGCCCAGTCGGTGACGACGTCGTCGGCCCGCTTCTTCCACGACCGCGCCGCGCCCTCGAGCGCCACCCGCAGCGACGGCTCGAGGTGATCGGCCCGGCGCGCCCAGCTCAGGAGCCCGTGGCAGCGCGGCACCAGCGCCTTGCCGGCCAGCCGCTCCCACTCGGCGCCGATCGCGGCCACCTGCTCGGCCCGGCCGGGCAGCGCGCGCAGCGCGTCGGCGATCGCGCGCGCCTGCCGCGCCACCAGCGCGTGCAGGAGCTCGAGCATGCGCGGGTGCTTCTTGACCCGCGACACGTTCTCGGGCGGGTCGTCGTTGTACTTGACCGGGGTGTCGGGCAGGAGCTTGAGCCGGGTCGAGCGCGCCCAGGAGGTGTAGGTCACCACCGGCACCCCGCTGACCCCCAGCGCCGGCAGCACGCCGGCGACGTAGCGGACCAGCGCCTGCGACGGCACCACGAACAGCATCGCGCCGGGGCGGAAGCGACGGCCGTCGGCGTAGTTGAGGTAGGCGACGCGGTGGAGCGCCACCGTGGTCTTGCCCGAGCCGGCGCCGCCCTGGATGACGACGATGCCGCTCTCGGGGTGCGAGATCAGCTCGAACTGCTCCTTGTCGATGAGCGCGGCGATCTCGGGCAGCGACTTGTCGGCGCGCACCGCCGGCCCGTGGTGGACGCCGAGCTTGCCGCGCGGCCCCGCCGCCACCACCGGCCGCGCCGCCTTGCCCTGGCCGCCGTGGAGGACCGGCTGCATCGTGCCCACCGCCTGCACCCAGGTGCCGCGGGCGTCCTTGATGAAGGTGCCCTGGGGGGCGCCGATGCGGCGCAGCGTGCCCTTGTTGATGCTGATGTTGCGGCGGGCCTCGACCACGCCGTCGACCCGCCGCCCCGCGATCTCCTCCTCGTAGTCGTCGCCTTCCTCGTAGCGGTAGTAGATGCGGCTCACCGGCGCGTTGCGCCAGTCGACGATCTGGACGTTGCTCTGGCGGTCGATGAAGCCGCGCTTGCCGACCAGGACGTCGCGGGCCTTGCCGCTCTCCTTGAGCCGGATGTGGGCGAAGTACGGCGAGGCGACGTCGATGGGCAGGGTGCGCGAGCCGCCCAGCCGCCCGCGCAGCGCCGCCAGCCGGGTCATCTGCTCGATGAGCGGGGGCAGATCCTCGGCGCGGGCCTCGCTGATCTGATCGCGCAAGGACACCAGGTCGCGATCGATGTCGTCGTCGGAGGCGCGCGGCCCGGCGTCGTCCTCCTCGTCGCCCATGGCGGCGCGCGCCGCGACCTGGCCGAGCAGGCGCTCCTCCTCGGCGACGATGGCGGCCGCCGGGCTACCCGGGGGGACGAGGTTGGTCATGGGAAGCTGGCGACTCTATCCAAAACCGCCGGCGTGACAAGGCCCGCGGCCGCGCTCGCGCGCCCGGCCGACGGTGACGGCCCGGTGACGGCGGGCGCGCCGGCGGCGGCCGAGATGGTCGAGATCCCACGAGATTCCCATTGCACCCGCGGCCAAAAGGCCGTAACGGATCGAACCATCATGGCCCGCGCCAAAGCGATGCTCGCCCAGGACCCGCTCCGCCGCTGGACCCTGGCGGATGCCCTCGAGATGTACGGCATCCAGCGCTGGGGATGCGGCTACTTCGCGATCAACGAGCAGGGCAACCTGATCGTCACGCCGCGCACGACCTCGGCGCCCGCCGGCAACGGCAGCGCCAGCATCTCGTCGTCGGGGGTGACCCCGGGCGGCACGCTGCCGCCGGCCGCGGTCGGCCCCGCGGTCGCGGTGCCGACGCTGGTGCCGCCGCCCTCGGGCGCTGGCGTGATCGACATGCGCGAGCTCATCGACGAGCTCACCCAGCGCGGCATCCAGCTCCCCATCCTCCTGCGCTTCAGCGACATCCTGCGCGCCCGCATCGAGCTCATCTGCGGCGCCTTCACCCACGCCATCAAGGAGTACGGCTACCAGGGCCACTACCGCGGCGTATACCCGATCAAGGTCAACCAGAACCGCACCGTGGTCGAGGAGATCATCGAGTACGGGCGGCCCTTCCACTACGGCCTCGAGGCCGGCAGCAAGCCCGAGCTCCTCACGATCATGGCCATCCACCAGGATGACGAGGCGCTCATCATCTGCAACGGCTACAAGGACGAGGAGTACATCGAGACCGCGCTCCTCGCCTCCAAGCTCGGCCGCACCGTCGTGCTCGTGGTCGAGAAGCCGTCCGAGCTCGACCAGATCCACCGCGTCGCCGAGCGGGTGCGGATCCGCCCCACCCTGGGGATGCGGGCCCGGCTGTCGTCGCGCGGCGCCGGTCGCTGGGAGCAGTCGGGCGGCGACCGCTCCAAGTTCGGCCTGTCGGCGGCCGAGATGGTCGAGGCGGTGCAGAAGCTCAAGAGCTGGGGCCAGGTCGACACCCTCAAGCTCCTCCACTTCCACCTCGGCTCGCAGATCAGCGCCATCAAGAGCATCAAGAACGCGCTGCGCGAGGCCGGCCGCCTGTTCGTCGAGCTCTACAAGCTGGGCGCCGTCGGCCTGTCGTACCTCGACGTCGGCGGCGGCCTCGGCGTCGACTACGACGGCTCGCAGACCAACTTCGCGTCGTCGATGAACTACTCGATCCAGGAGTACGCCAACGACGTCGTCTACTCGATGAAGGAGATCTGCGACGCCGACAACGTGCCCCACCCCAACATCGTCTCCGAGTCGGGCCGCGCCGTCACCGCCCACCACTCGGTGCTGGTGGTGAACGTGCTGGGCGTGACCGAGTTCGACACCAAGGTGCCGAGCTCGATCCCCACGCCGACCGAGCCCCTGGTCAAGAACATGTGGGACACGTACCAGTCGACCACGCAGAAGAACGTGCTCGAGTCGTACCACGACGCCATCGAGTACAAGGATCAGGTCCTCCAGCTCTTCAACCTCGGCCACCTGTCGCTCGAGCACCGGGTGCTGTGCGAGAACCTGTTCTGGGCCATCTGCGAGAAGGTGCTGCTGCTGTCGCGCAACCTGCCGCACATGCCCGAGGAGCTCGAGGGCCTGGAGAAGGCGCTGTCCGACACCTACTTCTGCAACTTCTCCATGTTCCAGTCGGTGCCCGACGCCTGGGCGGTCGATCAGCTCTTCCCGATCTGCCCCATCCACCGCCTCAACGAGGAGCCGACGCGGCGGGCCACCCTGGCCGACATCACCTGCGACTCCGACGGCAAGATCGACTCGTTCATCGACCTGCGCGACGTCAAGCACGTGCTCGAGCTGCACCCCAAGGAGGAGGGCCAGGACTACTACCTGGGCATCTTCCTGGTCGGCGCCTACCAGGAGATCCTGGGCGACCTCCACAACCTGTTCGGCGACACCAACACCGTCCACGTCTCGCTCAACCCCGACGGCGACTACGACGTCAAGGACGTGGTGGCCGGCGACACGATCAGCGAGGTGCTGTCGTACGTCGACTACTCGCCGTCCGACCTGCTCGGCCGGCTGCGCGCCAACGTCGAGATCGCGCTGCGCAAGAAGCTGCTCACGCTCGAGGAGTCGCGGGCCCTCATCAACCGCTTCCGCCAGGGCATGATCGGCTACACCTACCTGGACAAGGAGTGACCGGGTGCGGCCGGGCGCCGGACGCGTCGTCCTGACCGTGGCCCTGGCGGCCGCCGGCCTGGCGGCGTGCGCCAAGGGCGACCCCACCGGCGCGCGCCTCGTCCTCGCCGACGCCCGGCTGGTGGTGACCGGCGACGACGGCCCGCGCCACGTCCTGACCGTGAGCGCCGCCGGCGAGATCGCCCTCGACGGCACCACCCAGTTCACGCTCCGCCCCGACGGCCACATCGTGGTCGGCGGCCAGGCGGTGGCCCGGGTCGAGCGCGACGGCGCGATCTCGGTGCACAGCGTCCGCACCAACGCCGTGGTCCGCGACGACGCCGCCTTCGTCCTCGACGGCGCGGTCGAGCTCGAGATCGGCGACGACGGCGCGGTCACCGGGCCGCTGCTCGCGACCATGGATCACCCGCGGCTGCGGGTCGACGGCGCCCGCCTCCGCTACGAGGGCCCGCCGGCGGCGCGGCGCGCGGCCATGATCGGCCTGGCCGGGGTGGTCACGAACCTGCCGGCGCGGGCCGGCGAGCGCTGAGCGCTTCGCGCGCCCGGACCCGCGGCCGCTGGCCCTGGGCCAGGAACGCGGCGAAGCGGTCCCAGTCGATGACGCCGAGCGGCTGCTCGTCGGCGGCGCCGGCGCCGGGATCCACGGCCTCGCCACCGGCCGCGCCCGCCGGCTCGGCGCCGAAGGTGGCGACGAACGCCGCGGCCAGGAAGTCGCCGGGCGCCAGGTTGCCCCAGCGCCCGCCGCCGGGCGCGTCGACCTCGTCGGCGTCGACCGCGAAGAAGCTGCCCGAGGCGTCGGCGAGGCCGGCCAGGACCAGCTCGTCGAGATCGAGGATCTGATCGCGGACGGTGGCCTCCCAGGTGGTGAAGCCGTCGACCATGGTGTCGACGGTCTGGTCGCGCAGGAGCCGCCACGACGGATCGAAGGGCGGCGCCGGCGCCTCGAAGGCGGCGACCAGGAGGTCGCCGAGCTCGGCCGGGGTCAGGTACGCGCGCCCGGCGCGGTGACGCTCGGCGCCCAGGTGCCACAGCGCGCGCAGGTACTCGGGCAGCGGGCGCTCGGTCCTGCGCGCCGCGTGCTCGACGTGCGCGATCAGCTCGCGCACGGTGCGGATCCGCTCGCGCGGCGGGGGCCGATGGGGCACGGCGATCATGTGCTCGTTGTACGCCCGGGGCGGCGGGCCGCGACCGCGGCCTCGCGGGGGTAGCGACCTTTGCCAGCGCTTGCCGCCGGGGACGGCACGCTGCGACGTCGGGGCGGGGGATCCGCGCGCGCCGCAAGCGCCGTCGGGCGCCGGTTCCGGTCATCGCCGGCCGGCCTCGGCCGCCAGCGGCACGAATCGCACGCCGGCGATCATCTCCTGCGGGAAGAAGCCGGACCCGGCCCGTCATCCCGGCGAGCCCCTCGCAAGGGGTGACCGAACCACGGACCAACCCGGAGCCTGAGCCATGACCTACGTCGAGACCTGGAAGCAGATCGCCGCCCTCGTTCACCGCTCGGAGCGCTGGTGCCGCAACATGGCCCGGCGCGAGGTCGCCCCCCTGCCCGTCTACCGCCTCGGGGGCCTCGTCCGGCTCGAGGTGAAGGACCTCGAGGCCTGGCTGCGCGCCGAGCGCGAGCGCACGATCGCCCGCCCGTCCCTGGCCATGGTCGCCTGACCCTGCGCCCGCGCTGCGCGATCGAGCCGGCCCCGCCGGCCCCACGGCGCGCGCGGGCGCGCACCGAGGCGCGTCCGGATCCGATCCACACCCGACCCGGCAGCGGGTGTCCAAGGTCGGGTATGTTCGGCGGGGTGCGGCACGGACCGCACCCGGTCTCGGTCGCGCGCATGTCGAAGGTAGCCAGGGAAGGAGCCTCGGGCGAACAGGTGGTCTCGCTGGCCGAGGTCCGCGACCGGCGTCGGCTCGACGAGCTGACCCGCGCCCACCACGCCACGCTCCTCGCCGTGGCCCGCAAGCTCTGCCGGTCGAGCTTCGACCCGGACGACCTGGTCCAGGACGTGCTCCTGAAGACGGTCGCCCACTTCGATCGCCTGCCCGCCGACGTCAACCACGTGGCGTGGATGACCCGGGTCATGCACAACCTGTTCATCGACCAGGTGCGGCGGCGGAGCGCGCGTCCGGACCAGCCCATCGACGAGGCGCAGGTGGCGGCGCCGCTCCCCGAGGATCGCGCCTGGTGGGAGGCCCTCGACGCCGAGGACATCCGCGCCGCGCTACCCCGCCTGCCCGACGAGCTGCGCGCGGCGTTCGAGCTGTTCGCGTTCGACGGGCTGTCCTACAAGGACATCGCCGCGCGCCTCGGCGTGCCGGTGGCGACCGTCGGCACGCGGGTGCTGCGGGCGCGCCGCCGCCTGCGGGTGGCGCTGGGCGGACCGGCGCGCGAGGGCGACGAGGACGACGACCGCGCCGCGCCGCGCGGCACGGGAGGGACCCGCCGTGCGTGACGCGGCGGCGAGCCCGCCGGGGTCACTTCCCGATCACCGGGACGGCGTCGAGGTTGGCGTGGATCTGGACCAGCCCCTGGCCCCAGTCGGTGCCCGGCGGGTACTTGATGGGCGGGCGGGTGCCGCCGAGCAGGTTGATGCCGCCGGGCTCGACCGCGAGGGTCCTCAGGACGGCGTTCATCTTGGTCGGCGCGAACTTGGTGAGCGTGGCCACCCGGCCCTGCTCCCAGTCGACCTGGGCGATGAGGTAGTGGGAGCGGTTGGGATCGCCGGGCAGGATCACGAAGAGCTGGTTGGCCGAGATCGCCTGGGGCGCGTACCCGTTCCAGGTGGTCGTCTGCGGCCACTTGCCGTCGAACCAGACGGTCTCGCACGCCTGGAGCGCCTGCTCCGCGCTGGTGGTGGTGGCGTCGTCGACGCAGGCCGCGCCGAACGCGAGCGAGGCGGCGACGAGCGAGAGGGCGATGCGGTTGCGGAGGGTGCGGATCACGGCGAGCTCCTGACGGGGTTGGTACCTTGTACGACGCGGATGCCAGGACATCTTCCCCGACCGAGGGGCGGGCGGCGCTGGCAGGCTGCGGCAGGTTTGCGAACCGAGCGGGGCGCTCCATCGAGAGCGCTCCGGCCCCGGTGTGAATGCGAATGTTCGCCGGGAAGAACCCGGCCCCCGTGCGTCGATCCTGCACACCTTGTGTGGTCGAACCGAACCCCCACGAGCCCCCATGGCGGAACCCCCCGTTTCCTGTGACGAGACCGCGCGCTACTTCGACGGCGAGGTCGCCGTCGAGCGCGAGGCCGCCGTGCTCGCGCACCTGGCCGGGTGCGCGCGCTGCCAGGCCGAGCTGGGCGATCTGGCCGGACTCGACGTCTCGCTGCGGCAGGCGCCGGCCACCGCGACCGCCCGGCCGCGGCGGGGACGGTCGCCGCTCGTGGCGCTGGTGGCGGTCGGCGCCCTGGCCGCGGCCGCCGCGGCGGTGGTGTGGGTCTGGCCGCGCGGCGGCGAGCGCGACGTCGCGCCGCTGACGCTGGCCCTCGCCGACACCCGCGCGGTCGAGGTCCGCTGGAGCGCGGCGGCCCTCGATCGTCACCGACCGTACGACGTCGCCCGCAGCGGCGGCGCCAGGGAGCTGGTGCCGCTGGCGGCGATGGCCGAGCTGGAGCGGCGCGGCGAGCTGGCCGCGCTGGCCGCGGCCCAGGCCCTGGGCGGGGATCTCGAGCGCGCGGCGGCGACCCTGGCCGCGCTGCCACCGTCGCCGGCGCGCGACGCCGATCTGGCGGCGCTGGCGCTGCTGGCGGGGCGACCGGCCGACGCCCTGGCCGCCGCCGATCGCGCGCTGGCCGCGGCCCCCTCCCCGCCGGCGCGCTGGAACCGGGCCCTGGCGCTCCGCGACCTCGGGCTGCCGGCCACCGCCGCCGCCGAGCTCGAGGCCGTGGCCGCCGCCGGCGAGGCCGGCTGGTCCGAGGAGGCGGGCGCGCGCGCCCGGGCCCTGGCCGCGCCGGTGCGCGAGCGCCTCGACGCGTTCGCGCGGTGGAGCGCCGCCGCCGCCGCCATGGTCGCGCACACCGGTCCGCCGCTGTCGGCCGAGCAGGCGCGGGCCCGCCCCGGGCTGGCCCGCCTCTACTTCCTCGACGCGCTGCGCGGCGCGACCACCCGCGACGAGGTCCTGGCCCTGGCGCCGCTGGCCGCCGCCCTCGACGAGGTGAGCGGCCACGACGGCGCGCGCGCGGCGGTCGCGCGCGCCGCCGCCCTCGACCTCAGGGTGCGCGGCCCGCTGGCCGCCGCCTACCGCCAGCTCGTGACGGGGCAGCTCGCCCCCGACGACGCCCTGCCGCTGCTCGCGCGCCTCGAGCGCGCCGGCGCGGCCGCCACCGATCTGAAGGTCGGCGCGCTGGTCGTCCTCGGCCTGGGCCCGGCGCGCGCCGACGAGCTGGCCGCCCACGCGGCGCGCACCGGTGACCCGTGGTTCGCGCTCCTCGCCACCGAACAGCGCGCGCTCGGGCTCCTCCACGCCGGCGACCGCCCGCGGGCCGAGGTGCTCCTGCTCGAGGCCCACGCCGGCTGTGACCCGCGGGCGTGGGCGTACCGCTGCGCCAAGCTCGCCGAGGCGCTGGCCGAGCTGTACAGCGCCCTGCCCATGTACCCCGAGGCCGAGCGCTGGGCGCGCGCGGCCGAGCGCGGCTTCGCTGCCGACGGCGCGGTCGGTCCCGAGGACAACGCGCTCGCCCAGGTCGCCGAGCTCCGGCGCGCGCGCCAGCAAGGCGCGCTGGCGCGCGCGACCTTCGCCGAGATCCGGGCGCGGGCCGGCGACGGCCAGGCTGGCTGCCTGCGCGCACGCTACGCCGAGCTGGGGCTGGCGCTCCTCGACATCCAGGACGGCGCGCCGAGCCTCACGGCGCCGGCGCCCGACGCCTGCGACGAGGCCCCCGCCGATCAGGAGGTGGGGTTCATGGTCAACCGCGCGCTCATGACCGGGCGCGCCGAGGATCGCGAGCGGGCGCGCGCGTGGATCGCCGCCGCCCGCGCCGCCGGCGCCGCCGACCTCGCCGAGCTCGCCGCCGCGCGCCTCGAGGTCGAGGCCCCCGGCGCCGCCGCGCGCCTGCAGGCGCTGGCGCCCCGCTTCACCGGCCCCGCCGACGCCCACAAGCGCACCTGGCTCGTCTCGACGCAGATCGACGAGGCGGGCCGGCGCGAGGCCTGGGCGGAGGTCGTGACGCTCGCGGCCGCCGAGCTGGGCGCGCCCGCGCCCACGCGCTGCGCCCTGGTGGCCTCGGCCGACGACGACCGCAGCACCGCGGTCGTCATCGACGCTGCC
The DNA here is from genome assembly GCA_900696455.1 of uncultured delta proteobacterium. GTDB lineage: Bacteria > Myxococcota_A > Polyangia > Haliangiales > Haliangiaceae > UBA2376. The sequence continues at coordinate 16,188 of CAADGB010000505.1, read as the reverse complement.
GGAGCGCTGGCGGGCGCCCGCCGCACGTTCGCGCGGCCGGGCGCCTGGCGCGGCGACGAGCTGGTGCCGCCGGCGCTGCGCGGACGCCTGGCCGGCTGCGACCGCGTCGACGTCCACGCCCGTCCGCCGCTGCACGGCCGCGCCGACCTGCTGCCGCCGGAGCTGCCGTGGGCGTTCGTCGTGCGCGCGCCGGCGGCGGCGCCGAGCGCGCCGCGCCGCGAGCTGATCGTCGGCGACGTGACGCCGCCCGCCGCGCTCGCCCTGCCCGCGCTGCGCGCGATCGACGTCCCGGCCGGCGTGGCCGCGCTGCGCGGCGCGGAGGCCACGCCGCCGCGGGTGCTGGCCGAGCTGGCCACCGCCACCTACGCCGAGGTCCACGCCCACGGCCAGGTCGACCTCGCCGTCGCCGACGAGTCGTTCCTCGCCCTGACCGCGGCCGGCGACGGCCGCTGGGCGCTGACCGCGGCCGAGCTGCGTCGGGCCCGCCTGCCGGCCGCGCCGGTGGTGGTCCTCGCCGCCTGCCGCGCCGCCGAGGTCGCGCCCTACCTGGTGCAGCGCTGGAGCCTGCCCGACGCCTTCCTCGCCGCCGGCGCGCGCGCGGTGATCGCGCCCACCGTCGACATCCCCGACGCCGAGGCGGCGGTCTTCTTCGCCGAGCTGCGCGAGCGCGTCGCCACCGGCGAGCCACCGGCGCGCGCGCTGGCGGCGCTGCGCGCGGACCGGCTGCGCGCCGACCCGGGCTCGTGGGCGGCGCACGTGGTCGCGTTCGAGTAGCGCCTCACCACCGTTTGCCGCTCGTTGCAGTCACGGGCCATGGCCACGACGCCGCCGCGGCCGTACACGGAGCGGACCCTCTCAGGAGCCCCCCGATGCACGCCCTGCCCCACGCCGCTCACCTCGTCCCGCCCCACGCCGCTCGCCTCGTCTCGCCCCCCGCCGCTCGCCTCGTCTCGCCCCCCGCCGACGTCGCGCGCGCGCGGGGCCCCGGCCGCGGCCGCGCCCTCGGATCGACCCTCGCCATCGCCCTCGCGCTGGCCGCCGTCACGACCGGCTGTGACGGTGCGGCGGGGACGCCGTCCCCCTCCGCCGCGCCGCCGGCGTCGCCGGTCACCGCCGCGCCCGACCGCGCCGCGCCCGTCGCCCCCGCGCCCGACCGCGCCGCGCCGGCGCCGACACCGGCCCCCGCCGCCGCGCCGTCCGTCGCGCCCGAGCCCGTGACCTACGACTGCGCGGCGCTGGTGACCGCCGCCGACATCAAGCAGCTGTGCGGCAAGGACGCCACCGTCGTCCGCAGCTCGGACGAGGGGCAGTTCGCGATCACGACCTGCGCTCGCAGCGTCAAGATCGAGGGCGGGGGATGGAACCAGCTCCAGCTCCAGCTCCAGCCGACCTCGCCGGCCGGCGCCCGCTCCATGGTGACGCTCGACCTCGGCGGCGACAAGCGCGGCGTCAAGGAGCGCAAGATCGCCGCCGGCGACGCCGCGGTCTACCTCGAGGAGCCGGGCATCAGCAGCGGCCGGCGCCAGAGCTTCCTCGCCGCCAAGGGCCCGGCCTACATCCAGCTCGGCGCGAGCACCGGCGACCGCGAGACCCAGATCTGCGATGAGGACGGGTTCATCGCGCTCGGACGCCGCGTCGTCGAGCGCCTGCCCTGAGCCGAGCGCAGCGAGGCGGCGCTGGTCCGGACGAGATCGGACGAGCCCGTCTGCGGGCGAGATCGATCGAGGGAGAGCCTGGCCTCGATTCGATGCCAGGCTCTGAGCCCGCGGCGCTCGGGCGGCCCGCGCCGGGACGTGGTAAAGCCCGCTCATGCACGACGCCATCGTCGCGGTCCCCCCGCCCGGCAACGACCCGGTGCTCGGCTACGCTCCCGGCAGCCCCGAGCGCGCCCGCCTCGAGGTCGAGCTGGCGCGCCTGGCCGGCGAGTGCCCCGAGATCCCGCTGGTGATCGGCGGCCAGCGCCTCACCACCGGCCGCCTGGTCCCGGTGGTGATGCCCCACGCCCACCGCCACGTCGTGGCCCACTTCCACGCCGCCGAGCCCGCCCACGTCGAGCAGGCGATCCGTGCCGCCGCCGACGCCCGCCGCGAGTGGGAGACGATGCGGTGGGAGGCGCGGGCCGCGGTGTTCCTGCGCGCCGCCGAGCTCCTGGCCGGGCCGTGGCGCGAGCGCATCATCGCCGCCACGATGCTCGGGCAGTCCAAGACCGTGCACCAGGCCGAGATCGACGCCGCCTGCGAGCTGGTCGACTTCCTGCGCTGGAACGTCGCCTACGCGGCGCGGCTCTACGCCGAGCAGCCGGCGTCGGCGCCCGGCATGTGGAACATGATGGAGCTGCGGCCGCTCGAGGGCTTCACCTTCGCGCTCACGCCGTTCAACTTCACGGCGATCGCGCTCAACCTGCCGACGGCGCCGGCGCTGATGGGCAACACCGTGGTGTGGAAGCCGTCGGAGTCGCAGATGCTGGCGGCGTGGCACACGTTGCTCCTGCTCGAGGAGGCCGGGCTGCCACCCGGCGTCATCAACATGCTCCCCGGCTTCGGCCACGAGCTGGCGCCGGTGGCGGTCGGCCACCGCGACCTCGGCGCGATCCACTTCACCGGCTCGACCGAGGTCTTCCGCGCGCTGTGGCGGCAGGGGGGCGAGAACATCGCCGGCTACCGCAGCTACCCGCGCCTGGTGGGCGAGACCGGCGGCAAGGACTTCATCGTCGCCCACCCGTCGGCCGACCCGCGGGCGGTGGCGACGGCGATCGTGCGCGGCGGCTACGAGTACCAGGGCCAGAAGTGCTCGGCGTCGTCGCGGGTCTACCTCGCCGCCAGCGTGTGGAAGCAGCTCGAGGCCGAGCTGGTCGCGACCATCGACGAGCTGGGCGTGGGCGACGTCCGCGACTTCTCCAACTTCTGCGGCGGCGTGATCAAGCAGTCGGCGTTCGACCGCCACGCCGCGGCCATCGCCGAGGCCCGCGAGACCGGCGGCATGAAGGTCCTGGCCGGCGGCACCTGCGACGCGCGGGACGGCTGGTTCGTGCGGCCGACCTTCATCACCACCGAGGATCCGTCGGTGCGGCTCATGCGCGACGAGCTGTTCGGGCCGATCGTCACCGCCCACGTCTTCCCCGATCACGCCTGGGGCGAGGTCCTCGACCTCGTCGACCGGACCTCGCCGTACGCGCTCACCGGCGCGGTCTTCGCCCGCGAGCGCACGGCCCTGGTCGAGGCCACCACCCGCCTGCGCCACGCCGCCGGCAACTTCTACCTCAACGACAAGCCGACCGGCGCCGTCGTCGGCCAGCAGCCCTTCGGCGGCGCCCGGGCCTCGGGCACCGACGACAAGGCCGGCTCGGCCCTCAACCTCCTGCGCTTCGTCGCCGCCCGCACGATCAAGGAGACCTTCGTCCCCGCCACCGACTGGCGCTACCCGTACCAGGGCTGATCCCATCGCGGCCCTGCCCTGTCGCACCCCCTGTCGCGCGTCACGGTCGCGCGACGTCGCACCCCGGGGGACGGTGTAGATTCTGACCCCGCCGCCGCCGGCGCGGCCCCGCGGAGCCGTCCCGGAACGCGGCCTTGCGGGCGAACGATGACCGCTCCGCGGTTGGTCCGGTTCTTGAGTGAGGCGCTGCCGCGATGAACAGGAAGCTGGCGATCGTCCCCGTCGTGCTCGCGCTGGTCGCGGGCCTGGTCTACTGGTTCGGGTTCCGGGACCGCGGCGAGGGCGGCGCCCCGGCCCCGGCCGGGGCGAGCGCCGGCTCGAGCTCGGGCCCGGCCGCGCCGGCCAGGGCCCGTGCCGGCGGCGACGACGGCCCGGCGGGGCAACTGCCGCCGCTGTCGTTCGAGACCGATCCGGAGGGTCGCCTGCTGCTCGAGGGCCAGGTCCTCGACGAGCACGACCAGCCGGTGGCGGGCGCCGAGGTCCGGATCTCGTCGAGCCCGCCGCGCACCACCAGGACCGACACCGACGGCTCGTTCAGCTTCGACAAGCTGCTGGGGCGCACGTACTACCTGCGGGCCCGCGCCGGCGACCGCGCCGGCAACGCCAGCGCCAAGGTCACGGCCCAGAGCGACCCGGTCGTCATCCGGCTGCGGCAGGGCGCGACCCTGACCGTGCTGGTCGTCGACGGGACCACGCGCAAGCCGATCGCCGGAGCCACCGTGCTGCGCCTGGGCGACGACGACCACGGCGAGGCCACCCCCGGCGGCGACGGCAAGGCGGTGCTGCGCGGCGTCGACGACGGCTGGGTCCAGGTCAGCGCCAGCGCCCCCGGCTACGGCCCGGCCACCGCGAGCCGGAGCATCGGCGCCAGCGAGCGCCAGGTCGAGCTCGAGGTCGCGCTGGCCGAGGGCGCGCCGGTCAGCGGCCGGGTCGTCGACGAGCGCGGCCAGCCGATCGCCGGGGCCCAGGTCTGGGCCCAGGACGCGTCGAGCGCGTGGGAGGGCGGCGCCGGCGAGCGGGCCGCGGTGCGCTCGGACAAGGCCGGCGCGTTCACGATCCCGGCGCTGTCGGCGGGCTCGTACATCCTGTTCGCCAAGGACGAGGTCCACGCGCCGGCGGCGACCGCGCCCGTGACCATCGCCGGCGAGGTGCCGACCACCGGCGTCGAGATCGTCATGCAGGCGGCGGCGGTCGTGGCCGGCGTCGTGGTCGACCCGGGCGGCGCGCCGGTCCCGTACGCGACCGTGCGCGTGTCGTCGCGGGTGTGGTCGGCGAGCATGGTCTACCGCCAGGCCGCCGCCGACGACCAGGGCCGCTTCGAGGTCCGCGGCCTGCCGCGGGCGGCGCTGCGCGCCCGCGCCGAGGGCGAGGAGGCGTCGTCGGCCGCGATCGACCTCGACCTGGCCGCGATCGCCGAGCAGCGGGACCTCCGGCTGGTGCTCGATCGCAGCGCGCAGATCGCGGGCGTGGTCGTCGACGGCGACGGCGAGCCGGTGGCCGAGGCCACGGTCTCGGCCTACCCCGACTTCACCACCGTCGAGGTCGACTGGGTCATGGCGTCGACCGCGAGCGCCGCGACCGACGGCGGCGGCCGGTTCACGCTCAAGGGCCTCGACGACGGCGCCTACCGGGTGTGGGCGACGCGCGAGGGCGGCGGCGGCCGGCGCGCCAGCACCCGCGAGGGCGTGGCCGCCCGCACCGGCGATCGCGACGTCCGCCTGGTGCTGCCGGCGCCGGGCGGCATCAAGGGCAAGATCGCGCTCGAGGACGGCGGCGCGCCGGCCCTGGCCATCGTCTCGGTCGGCTGGCAGGAGCGGGTCACCGTGAAGGACGGCGCGTTCGCGCTGGCCGACCTCGCGCCCGGCCGCTACGACGTGCGGGTGACCGGGCTCGACTTCGCCGAGCGGATCAAGGGCGACGTCGAGGTCACCGCCGGCAAGGTCACCGACGCCGGCACGATCACCGTGCGCGCCGGCCGCACGCTGGCGGGCAAGGTGGTCGACGACCAGGGCCAGCCGGTCGAGGGCGCGCGGGTGCTGTACGGCAAGATGCTGTTCGGCGACGGCAAGCGGACCGGCGCCACCGACGCCGACACCGCGGCCCAGCTGGGCCAGCGCATCGCCACCAGCAACGCCGCCGGCGAGTTCGTCATCCGCGGCGCGCCCCGCACCTCGGGCGCGCTGCTCGCCGAGCACCCCACGCTCGGCCGCTCGGTCGCGCAGAAGATCGCCGCCGGCAAGGACGACGTGCGCGGCCTGACCGTGGCCCTGCGCGGCTACGGCTCGATCGCCGGCAAGGTGATGCGCAAGGGCGAGCCGGTGGCCGGGGCCACGGTCAACGCCGCGCCGGTCGGCTCCAGCGGCCAGGCGGTGTTCGTGCAGGCCGGCGCCGACGGCTCGTTCGTGTTCGACCGCCTGCCGGCGGGGCCGACCGCCCTGTCGGCGATGAAGACCCAGGGCTTCGGCGGCGGCCAGGGCGGCTCGCGCACGGTCGCGGTCGTCGCCGGGCAGCAGGTCGACGGCACGATCGTCCTGCCCGCCGGCGACCTCACGCTCACGGTCAAGATCGAGCCGCGACCGGGCGCCACCATCAACCTGGCGCAGGTGTTCCTGTTCCGCGGCGTCGTGGCCGCCCAGAACGGCGAGCAGATCATGGACGCCTACCTGGCGTCGGGCGGCGTCGAGGGCGGGCGCGGCGACACCACCCTGGCCGTGGGCGGCGCCGCCGGCAGGCTGATCTGGCTGGGCGGCAGCCCGCTGTCGTTCACCGAGCTCCTGCCCGGCGACTACAGCGCGTGCGGCATCCCCATCACCGGCAACTTCATGGACGAGCAGCTCATGGCCCGCATCTTCCGTAACCTCGACAAGCTCGAGGTCTTCTGCCGCCCGGTGACCGTGCGGCCGAGCCCGGCGACCCAGGAGACCTCGCTCAGCATGCCGTCGATGGTGGCCCTGCCCGCCGAGGACGAGCCCTGACCGCGCCGCGCGCCGCCTCGCGCCCGGCCGCGCCGGGCCGTCAGCGCCAGGCCGCCAGCTCGAGCAGCGGGTGGTGGGCGTGGCGCTCGACCAGCGGGCCCAGGGAGTACGTCTCCTCGTAGTGGTCGCCGTCGGCCTCGTCGAGGTACGGGCTCGACGGGTGGAGCACGTAGTTGTACGCCGGCACGATGTAGCCGACGTAGTCCTGGGCCAGGCCGGCCAGCACCGGGTACGCGACGCCGGGGTTGGCGAGGACGAGATCGCGCAGGTACGGCGGCGCCGGCGCCTCGCTCAGGTCGGGCGCGTTGGGCAGATCGCGGTCGAGCATCGGCCAGCCCCAGCTCCACGAGCCGTCGTAGCCGCCCACCCACAGCTCGGGGTGGAGCTCGCCCGGCGAGGTGATGAGCCCGAGCGGCCCCACCTGCAGGTAGGTGGCGCGCAGCGGCACCCACGGCTCGTTGCCCGGCGCCACCACCTGCTCGGGGTCGTAGCCGGCCAGCGGGTGGGGCGCGAGCAGGCCGACGATGAACGCGACCTGGAAGCCGACGTTCTGGACCACGGCGTGGAAGCGCGCGGTCCGGTACGACAGCGGCAGCTCGCTCACGGTCTCGCCCTCGGCCGCCAGCACCTCGAGCGCCCGCCGCGCCAGGTTGGTGCCCAGCACCTGCTCGAAGCGGTGCCCGTCGTCGTTGTCGACCGGCGCGCCGTCGAAGCCGAGCGGCGCCGTCGTCCGCAGCGACCCGACCTGACCGCCGAGCGCGCCCTGGACGTAGACCGTGACGCCCCCCAGGCCGGGGATCGCCTCGTTGGGCGGGTTGGTGTAGGTGCCGGCGGGGATCCCGTCCTCGATCGCCCGCCGCAGCCAGTGGATGAAGTGCGCCGAGATCTTGAGGTTGTCGTCGCCGAACGTCGACACCTCGGGGTGGTTGGCCCAGTTGATGACGGTGGCGATCGTGGTCGCCGGCGCGCCGGCGCGCACGAAGCGCGCGATCGTCAGCGTCGGATCGAAGATCCGGGGGTCGCGGATGTCCTGGTTCCAGCGATCGGTGCGGCTCTGCGGGTCCGCCGGGTCGTTGAGGATGAGCGTCTTCGCGATCACCAGGTGCGCCGGCTCGAGGGCCGCCACCGCGTCGCTCACCGCGCCGACCGCCGCCTCGCGCAGGCTGGCGTTGAACGCCGGGTTGTAGCCGGACACCAGGGGCTGCGGTCCCCACAGGCCGACGGTGTCGACCGAGTCGTGGCCGTGGGTCGCGCCGACGATGACGTGATCGACGCCCAGCGCCGCCAGGCGCGGGTCCTGCTGGATCTGCTCGATGTCGCCGAGCAGGAGGCCGATGGCGTCGCAGTAGACGATCGCCGCCAGGGTGTCGCCCTGGCGGAACGCCACCGCTCGCGCCTCGAGGTCGCTCTCGATCGCGTTGGCCGCGCGCCCGCCGCCGAACAGCCAGTAGGCGTCGAACTTGCCGTTGCCGTTGGCGTCGACGTAGGGCTCGCTCGACTGCCACTCGCCGTCGCCGTTCACGTCGGTGAAGGTCTCGGTCAGGGTCGGCGTGAAGACCCGCACGCCGCCGCCGACGTGGAGGACACCGTCACCGGCGCTGGCGCAGTGGGCCGCGCCCGGACAGATGTCGTCGGGCTGGTCGAAGCCCTCGAGCCGGGCGTCGACGCCGGCGTCGGCCCCGACGTTGCCGCCGTCGTCGCCGCAGCCGCCGAGGGCGGCGGCGAGGGCGAGCGCGGCGAGGATGGACACGGGCTGGGACGTGATCGAGCGCATGGGCCTCCCTGCCGCGATCCCTACCGCGCCCGCCCGGCGCCTGTAAACGTCGTTCAGGTCACCGCTGCTGGCAGCGCGGCCGATCTGCTAGCGTACGCCCGATGTGGGTCGTCCTCGCCGCCGCCGCCGCGCTCGCCGTGGCCGCCGTCGTCGCCTGGCGTCTCCACCTCGCCCGCCTCGCCCGCCGCCGCAACCAGGCCGGCATCATCACCGACGGTCGCGGCCTGCTCTTCGGCGCCCTGCTGGTCCGCCGGACCCTGCGCCGGGCCTGGCTCCGGCTCCGCATGATCTTCGCCGGCCGCGAGCGCCGCAAGGCGATGGACGACAAGGTCCGGGTCAAGACCGCCGCCGAGGCGGCGGCGCTCATGGGCAACATGAAGGGCGTCTTCATGAAGCTCGGCCAGATCGTCAGCTTCACCCACGACGCGCTGCCGCCGGCCGCCCAGCAGGCGCTGGCCACGCTGCAGCAGGACGCGCCGCCCATGGACTTCGCGCTGACCCGGGGCGTGGTCGAGGCCGAGCTCGGCGGCGACCTCGGCCGCTTCTTCCGGAGCTTCGACGAGGTGCCGCTGGCCGCCGCCTCGATCGGCCAGGTCCACCGCGCCCGCCTCCTCGACGGGGCCGAGGTCGTGGTCAAGGTCCAGTACCCCGGCGTCGACGCCGCGATCGCCGCCGACCTGGCCTCGATCGACCGCCTGGGCGGCATGGCGGCCATGGTCAACAAGGCCGTCGACTTCCCGGCGCTCCTCGCCGAGCTGCGCGGCCGCCTGCTCGAGGAGCTCGACTACCGGTGCGAGGCCCGCAACCAGGAGCTGTTCCGCCACCTGTGGGAGGGCCACCCGATGATCCGCGTGCCGCGGGTCTTCGCCAGCCACAGCCGCCGCCGCATCCTGACCAGCGCCTACGTCCGCGGCTTCACCTTCTACGAGTTCAACCAGCTCGCCGACGCCCGCGAGCGCCGGGTGGCGTCGGCCACGATCGCCGACTTCGTCTTCGACTCGATGTTCGTCCACCTCGTCTACAACGGCGATCCGCACCCCGGCAACTACCTGTTCCACGACGACGGCGCGGTCACCTTCGTCGACTTCGGCTGCGTCAAGCGCTTCACGCCCGACTCGATGCGCGACCTCAAGCGCTTCTTCCGCGCCGTCATCGAGGGCGACCGCGCCACCCACGACGAGTACGTCCTCAAGCTCGGCCTGGTCCGCGCCGGCCGCGCCTGGGACCGCGACGTCATGTGGGAGACCTGGCGCTACCACCTCGAGCCCTACCTCAGCGAGAGCTTCGCGTTCACGCCCGAGTACGTGGCCCGCGCCCGCCACTACGCCGGCCCCGAGAACACGAAGGACATGAACCTGCCGCCCGACCTCCTGTTCTTCCTCCGCATCACGTTCGGCCTCAACTCGATCGCGATGAAGCTGGGGTCGCAGGGCAACTTCCACCAGGGCGCGCGCCGGCAGTTCTACGCCGACCCCGAGGCCCGGAGCGCCCTCGGCCTGGTCGGGATCGCGGTGCCCGAGCACTTCCGCCTCCTGCCCCAGCGCATCGCCGACGGCCAGCGCGTCGCCGAGATCGAGGCCAGCGGCGGCCTCCCCGCCATCGCGGACGCCGGGAGCCGCGCCTCGACCGCGTGAGGAGCGAGCGGCAGCGCCGAGGCGTTCCCCATCCGCGGGCCCTGCCGTATGGTCGTCCCATGACCGTCCGTCTCCTCGGCGTCGCCGGCAGCGTGCGCAAGGCCTCCTACAACCGCGCCCTCCTGCGCGCCCTGGCCGAGGTCCTGCCCGCGACCGCCACCCTGGAGCTCTTCGACGGCCTCGCCGCCCTGCCCACCTTCGATCCCGACCAGCGCCACGAGCCGCCGCCGGTCGTGGCCTGGAAGCAGGCGCTGGCCGCCGCCGACGGCGTGGTCATCGCCACCCCCGAGTACAACTACTCGATCACCGGCGTGCTCAAGAACGCGATCGACTGGGCGTCGCGGCCGCCGCCGACCTCGCCCCTGCGCGGCAAGCCGGTGGGCATCATGAGCGCCGCCACCGGCATCAGCGGCGGCATGCGCGCGCAGTACCACCTGCGCCAGATCCTGGTCTTCACCGACTCGCCGGCCATGCTCCAGCCCGAGGTCATCATCCCGCGCGCGCAGGAGCGCTTCGACGCCGACGGCCGGCTGACCGACGACAGCACCCGCGAGCTGCTGGCGCGCTTCGGCGTGGCGCTCGTCGCCTGGATCGAGCGCTTCAGGTGAACAGGATCGCCGCCACCACCGCCACGGTGACCAGCGCGATCGCCACCAGCGCCACCGGCAGCGCCCACGGCAGCCCGCGGTCGGGCTCGGGCGGCGGCGGCAGCGCGACCGGCTGAGCCGGCGCCGGCATCGACCGGACCACCGCGGGGTTCGGCGCGGGCGGCGGCGGCGCCGAGGCCGAGCCGGCGCGCGGCGCGCCGTGGCCGAGCATGGTCTTCTGCTGGGCCGCGTCGTCCCGCTCCCCGGGGCGCTCGCTGCCGGCCCAGTCGCTGTGACCGGCGAGCGCCGAGGCCGCGCGCGCCGCCACCGGCGACGGCGCGGGCAGGGGCGTCGGCTGCGCCGGCAGCGAGGTCGGCGTCGGCGCCGGGGCCGGCACCGCCGGCTGGTCGCCGGTGGTGCGCTGCTCGCGCGGCGGCGCCGGCACCAGCGCCGGCGAGAACGTCACGCCCGGCGGCGGCTGGCTCACCGACTGCGGTCGCGACGGCGAGGGCGCCACCGGCTCGACCGCGGCGTCGGCCGGTTCGCCCTCGACCGCGCCGAAGCGCTCGAGCATGAAGGCGCGCAGCGCCGGCGGACCGGCCACCCCGCCCAGCTCGTCGGCGATGGCGTCGATGGCCACGCCGACCTCGGCCGCGGTCTGGAAGCGCTCGTCGAGATCGATCGACATCGCGCGCTGGATGAGGGCCTCGAGCGCCGGCGGGTAGTCCTTGACCAGGCTCGACGGCGGCGCGATCTCGCCCTTGACGATCTTGTTGAGCGTCTCGAAGTCGGACTCGGCGCGAAAGGCGCGGCGCAGCGTCGACATCTCGTAGAGCAGGATGCCGAGCGAGAACACGTCGGCGCGGCGGTCGACCCGCTTGCCCAGGCACTGCTCGGGGGCCATGTACGCGAACTTGCCCTTGACCGTGCCCGAGACCGTCTCCTGCGAGCGCCCCTTGGCCCGGGCGACGCCGAAGTCGAGCAGCTTGACCACGCCGTCGCGGCCGACCATGACGTTGGACGGCGTGACGTCGCGGTGGACGATGTCGAGCGGCTTGCCGTCGTGGCCCTTGCGCTCGTGGGCGTGGTGGAGAGCCCGCGCCACCGCGCTGGCGACGCCCAGGACCACCGGATGCGGGATGTGCTGGCGGGCTCGCGCGCTCCGCTCCAGGATCGCCCGCACGGTCTCGCCCCGCACCAGCTCCATGGCCAGGAAGTAGACCTGGCCGTCCTTGCCGACCTCGAGCAGCCGCGCGATGTTGGGGTGGTTGAGGGTGGCGACCAGCCGCGCCTCGTCCAGGAACATCTGGACGAACTTCTCGTCGGTCGCGCGCTCGCGGCTGATGACCTTGATCACCACCGGGTCGCGCTCGCCGGGAGCGCTGGCGACGAAGATCTCGGCCATCCCCCCGGACGCGAGGTGCGAGGTGAGCTGGTAGCGACCGAGGCGCTCTGGGACGGTCGCCCCCGGTACGTGCATCGTCCGGGAGCGTTTCACTCGCCGTCGCGGCGTGTCAAGCGACGCCCCGGCGGGCGTGCGTCGCCCGGTGGTCCGACCGCGCCCGCCGCCCGGGTCACAGGAACGAGGTCATGTAGCCCGCGTCCTCGACGGCGATCGCCGCCCGGGTCGCCGCCAGCGGCCGGTAGGTGTCGACCATGACCGCGAGCTCGTCGGTGCGGGTCGTGCCGATCGACCGCTCGTAGCTCCCGGGGTGGGGGCCGGGCGGGATGCCGGCGGGGTGGTGCGAGATGCTGCCGGGGGCGACGCCGCGGCGCGAGGTGAAGTTGCCGGCGCCGTAGAAGATGATCTCGTCGCACGACGGCGAGCTGTGCGGGTACGGACAGGGGATGGCGTCGGGCGCGAAGTCGACCAGCCGCGGCACGAAGCTGCAGACCAGCGCGCCGCGCGCGCCGAAGGTCCCGTGCCAGGTCGGCGGCAGGTGCACCGACGACACCCGCGGCTGGAAGGCGAGGATCGGGAACGCCCACGGGTAGACCGTGCCGTCCCAGCCCACGACGTCGAGCGGCGAGGCGTCGACGGCGAAGCCGTGCCAGCGGCCGCCGCGCTTGACCGCGAGCTCGCGCACGCCCTCGTCGAGCGGGCCCACGACCTCGGGGCGGCGGAAGTCGCGGTGGCAATACGGCGCGTCCATGCGGAGCTGGCCGACCGGGTTGCGCCACTGCCGGAGCAGGTGGAGATCGTCGACCTCGAGCCAGAACCAATGCTGGGGCCCGGCGTCGGGCAGGAAGCGGTGGAGCATCGCCCGCGGCACGCACACGTAGTCGCCCTGGCCGAAGCGCAGGTCGCCGAGCGCGCTGCGCAGGAGGCCGCCGCCCTCGTGGACGTAGATCAGCGTGTCGCCGTCGCCGTTGGCGACGTAGACCGGATCGGCGCGGTCGGGGAACGCGACCCCGGCGCACAGGTCGGCGTTCCACAGCAGCGGCACGAAGGCGTCGACCGGCGCGCCGCCACGGCCGACCTCGCCGCTCCGGTAGTGGCGCTTGGCCAGCGCCCGCCCGTCGTCGGCCGGCCCCGGCCCGGGCGCGCTCCAGCCGTGGGTCACCGCCGCCGGGCGCTGCAGGTGCGGCCGGCGCAGGTGGTAGAGGATCGTGAACGGCCCGTCGAAGCCGTCGCGGGTGAAGCACTCCTCGAAGCGCAGCTCGCCCCCCGGGCCGTGGAGCTGGGTGTGGTGCTTGCGCGGCAGGTCGCCGGCGGCGACGCGATCGAGCACGGTCAGGGCTCCTTCGGGCCGCCGCCCGGGCCGCCGCGCTGCTCGCGCTCGATGCTCTCGAACAGCGCGCGGAAGTTGCCGGCGCCGAAGCCGCGATCGCCCTTGCGCTGGATGATCTCGTAGAAGAACGGGCCGGCCTGGGCGTCGCCGTAGAGGCCGGCGGCCTCCTTGAGGAAGATCTGCAGCATGTAGGCGTGGTGGTGATCGCCGTCGACCAGGATGCCGAGGTCGCGCAGGGTGGCGATGTCCTCGTCGATCGTGCCGATGCCGGTCGCCTCGAGCCGCGCCGGCAAGAGCTCGTAGTAGGTGCCGGGCGTCGGCATGAACGTGACGCCGGCCTCGCGCAGCCCGCGCACGCCGGCGACGATGTCGGCGATCGTGAGCGCCACGTGCTGCACGCCGTCGCCGCGCAGCTCCTCGTTGAAGATGTTGATCTGGGACTGCTTGAAGAACGGCCGCGCCGGCTCGTTGTTGGCGAACTTGACCCCGCTCTCGGGGTCCCACATCACGATCGACTTGAGCCCGGAGCCGGTCTGGCGGTCGGGATCGACGTCGACGGTGTGGAACGCGACCTGCCAGAGCTGCTCGAGGCCGAGCACGTGCTCCATCCACAGGAGCGCCGGCTTCATGGTCTGGAAGTTGGAGGTGACGTGGTCGATGGCGGCGAAGCCGTAGCGGTTGGAGCGGGCCGGCGCCGGCACCGCCTCCGCCCCCGGATAGAGCGCGGTGAAGCCGCGCCGCTCGCGGAAGCGGAAGGTGCAGTCGCCGAACGGGGTCGTGATCGAGAACTGGCGCAGCGTGCCGCCGTCGTCGGTGTAGGTCTGGATCTCGTCGATGGGCGTGCCGCCGCGCTCCTCGAGCAGGGCGAAGGCGCGGGCCGCGTCCTCGACCTCGAAGATGAGCGTGCCGACGCCGTCGGGGTGCCTGGCCAGGAAGCGGCCGGCCCGGCTGGTCGGCGCCAGCGGCGTCGAGCACACGACGTGGAAGTCGCCGGCGGCGAACGCCACCGAGCGCTGCCGGCCCGCGGCCTCGAGCGCCGGCGTCGACCGCCAGCGCTCGGCGAGGTCGAGGCGATCGACGTAGAAGGCGCGGCTGCGGGCCAGGTCGTGGACGTACCAGTGGATGCCTTCGATGCGCTTGATGCCGAGGGAGGCGAGCTTGGCCATGGGGACCTCGTGGCGGGGGCTAGCCGACCGGCAACGGCACGGCGTCGGGCTGGCGATCGGGGTGAGCGGCGGCGAAGGCCGGCAGCTCGTCGCAGGCCAGGCCGATCGCGACCAGCCGCGGGAAGGCGGCGGGGTCGACGCCGAAGCGGCGGGCGCTGTAGAGCTGCGGCACCAGGCAGCAGTCGGCCAGCGACGGCGCGTCGCCGACGCAGAAGCGGCCGGCGGTGGCGGCGACCGCGCGCTCGAGCGCGGCCAGCCCCGACGCCACGAAGCCCTGGACCCAGGCCCGGTCGTCGCCGCCCAGCGCCGCGACCTGCCGCGTCGTCGACAGGTTCTGCAGCGGCTGGATGCCGGAGTTGACCAGCTCGGCCAGGGCGCGGGCGTGGGCGCGGGCCTCGAGCGCGCCCGGCCCCCGCGGCAAGAGCGGCGGCTCGCCGAAGCGCTCCTCGAGGTACTCGATGATCGGCAGCGACTGGGTGAGGTGGTGGACGCGACCGTCGTCCTCGATCACCTCCAGCGTCGGCACCTGCGCCATCGGGTTGCGCGCCCGGTAGGCGTCGTCGTGCTGGCCGCCGCCGCCGGCGGCGCCGCCCTTGACGATGTCGACCGCGACGTACTCCCACGGCACCTGCTTCCAGCCCAGCGCGATGCGCACGCGGTAGCTGGCCGAGCTGCGCCAGTAGTTGTGGAGGCGCAGCCTCACGCCGCCCCTCCCGGCGCGACCACGCGCTGGCGGATCACCCCGACCGGGCTGGTGCCGTCGGCGAGCACGGCCTCGATCTCGATGGTGTCGCCGACCTTCATGAACGGCGTGGTCGCCTTGCCCTGCTCGATGATCTCGATCATGCGGCGCTCGGCCAGGCACGACACGCCGCGGGCGCGGTCGGCGTTCGAGACCGTGCCGCTGCCGAGCAGCGTGCCGGCGGTGAAGCGACGGGTCTTGCAGATGTGGGCGACGAGGTCGTGGAAGGAGAAGTGCATCTCGGGGCCGCTGTCGCAGTCGCCGAGCAGGGCGCCGTTGTAGGTCGAGCGCACCCGCGCGTGCAGGCGGCCGTCCTGCCACGCCGCCCCCAGCTCGTCGGGGGTGACCGCGAACGGCGCGAACGCGGTGGCCGGCTTGCTCTGGAAGAAGCCGAAGCCCTTGGCGAGCTCGGTCGGGACCAGGTTGCGCAGCGTGACGTCGTTGGCGATCATGACCAGGCGGATGTGGGGCGCGGCGGCGGCCGCGGTCGTGCCCTGCGGCGTGTCGCCGAGGACGACCACGACCTCGGACTCGTAGTCGAGGCCCCACGCCGGATCGGGCAGGGTGACGGGCTCGCGCGGGCCGAGCAGGTCGCCCGAGCCGCCCTGGTAGACCAGCGGATCGGTGCGCAGGGTGTCGGGCGGCTCGGCGCCGCGCGCCTTGCGCACCAGGATGACGTGGTTGAGGTAGGCCGAGCCGTCGACCCACTCGTAGGCGCGAGGCAGGGGCGCCATCAGGCGCTCGGGCTCGATCGCCAGGCCCTCGAGCCCGTCGCCGGTCAGCTCGGCGGCGGTGGCGGCGAGCGCGGGTCGCGCCGCCTCCCAGTCGTCGAGGGCCTGCTGCATCGTGCGCCACGGCGCCGGCGCCGGGATGGCGGCCTGGCCGTCGCCGCGGACGACGAGGAGCCGTCCGTCGCGGGTACCGTCGCGGAGGGTCGCCAGCTTCATCGCCGGCACATTAGGGCCCGCGACCGAGGAACTCAATCGTTCTCGCTCGGGTTCGGGCTCGGAGCTGAATGCCCCGCTCACCCTGAGCCCTTCACCGACCGCGGTCGGAGCTCGCGGGAAACCGAACGGCACGCAGCCGCGGCTTGTCGGCCTTCGACACGCCCTCGCTGTCGCTCGGGCGGCTCAGGCCGACCGG
>CAADGB010000504.1 GCA_900696455.1 uncultured delta proteobacterium | reverse complement strand
TGCCGCCGACGACGATCACGGGGAGCCCGCCCGCGCGGTATTCGCGCAGCGCCGACACGACCTCGGCGATGAGCGCGACGTTGGCTTGGCCGTTGGCGTCGGCGATGTAGAGGTAGGTGCGGCCGGTCAGCACGCCGAGGTTGTCGAGCTCCTCGATCGCGGTCGCCTGACGGATGCCCGGCACCGTCTTCGCGCCGTATTCCAACGCGGGGAGCGTGCCCTTGGCGAGCGACAGCAGGTAGGAGCGCGCACGCGCCTTGTAAGCAGCGTCGGTCTCGGTCGCGTCGCCGCCGGCCGCGGGCTCGACGTTGGTGATCGTCGTCGTCGGATCGGCGGGCGCCGTGACGAAGCGAGTGATGCTGTTCGCCGCGACGTTGCCGGCCGTGCCGGCGTTGACGGCCTTGGCGACGACCGACACCGGGCCGACGCTCGCGCCCGTGAAGACCGCGTCGGTCTGCGTCTCGAACTGCACACCGCCGGGCGTGGTGACGCGCGACAGCGCGGCGTAGGTGAAGCCACCGAAGGCGCCGGTGGGGCGCGCAAGCGTGACGGTGACGCGCGCAGCCGCGGCCGTCTTGCGCGGCACTTTCTCGCCGTAGCGGTCGTACACCCACCGATCGACCTCGGCGCCCTGTGAACCTTCCAGCGTGAGAGCGCGCGTCTCGCGGGCGAGGTGGCGCGCGACTTCCTCGGCCATCGCCGAGCCGCCCGCGCCGATGAGGTTGACGTCCGAGCCCGGCGTGAAGATCTCCGACGCGGTGATCTGCTTTCCCGTCGAGCGCGAACGGGCGCGCGCGAGCACCTCGTCGGCGAACTCGTTGAAGAAGTCAGTGCGAGAAGGCAGGTCGGGCATCGGTCACTCCGCGGTGAAGTCTATCGGTCCTTCAAGCTCGAAGGAACCATTGTCGTCCTGGACGCGCAGCTTGACCGCCACGACGCCGGGGGTGATTTCGGTGACGGTGGCCGTCACGCCGACCACGCCGGGCTCCTGGCGGATCTGGAGCTCCAGGTCGACCTTGAGGCGGCGGATCGTCGTCGGGGTGAACAGCTTCTTGGTGGGCGGCTTGAGGCCGTAATTGGTGAGGTGGAAGAACGCGCCGCGCATCGTCGACAGCCGGCGGAAGATGCGCTTGCGGAGGTAGGTGCGGCCGTGGTCGTTGTCGAGGTCGCCGGTGTCGGTGACCGCGAACGTTCCGAGCGTGGCGCCTTGCGGCGTGTCCTTCTCGGTCTGCGGGTTGGCGATGTCGACGCGCGGGAACGTCGCCACCGCCTCCGTCACCGCGTTCTGCTCGGCGCCCATGCCGATGAGCGAGAGCACGATCATGTCCTGGCCGCCCGAGAACAGGTAAACGTTCTCGTCGATTCCGCCGGTGAAGATCTCAACGTCGCCGGGGTATTTGACGCGCACGAGGTGACCGGCGACGGCCTCGATCGCCGCCTCCATATCCAGCGACGTCGTGCCGACGTCGAAGTAGTAGTACAGGTATGGAGACGCCGGGTTGTCGTCGGCGATGATGACGCCGCCGATCGCTTCCGGCGGAGGCGGGCTGCCGTTGAGGAAGAACGTTTCGAGCACGGCATTGTCGCCGGCTTCGCCGCGCTGCACGACCTCGAGCACGGTGGTGAACTTGCCGGCCGTCTGCGGTCGCAGGTCACACGTCGAGCGCGCACCTGATTCGATCGGCACGGGCACGTCTCCGGCGAGCACGATGTCGTGCGGGCTGACGCGCACGAGCGCACCGGGCGGGATGTTGGCGTCGAAGAACAACACGACCTCGGAGCCGACGTCGCCGGGTTGCACGTATTGGATCGACGGCAACCCGGGCGATCCGCTGATGGCGTAGTTGGCCGGGTTGAGCGCGTCGTATTGGCCGCGCGGGTTGAATTGGAGCACGTCGACGAGGCCGAGGTAGTCCTCGAAGACGACCTTGATGCTGTTGAGCGTGAGCTGCTCGATCGAACGCACGCCGAAGCCGGCGTAGCCGAATTCGATCGGGCTGAGGAGCGAGTACGCGCTGTTGGTGGTGAGCCCGCCGAGCTGCACCGAGGCATCGTTGGGGAACGTGTACGGGATACCGCTCGCGAAGGTGCCGTTGCCCGAGTCGGCACCTTCGATCGTGAGCGAGCTGGCGCCAGGATGGAACGTGAACGTGAGGCGCCGGCCGGCCGGGAACGAGAGCGCGCTGCTCTCGGCAGGCGTGCCCGTCGCGTAGCCCGCGCGCGCGCGCACGTTGGAGCCGAACGTGCCCTCGATCCACATGACGAGCGACGTCGCCGCAACGCCGGTGTCGAGCAGCACGAGGCGGAAGATGTCGCCGACCGCGACATCGGCCGACGCGAAGTCGGGCTCGAACTCGATGCGGATGTCGGTGACGCCGCCGTTGGGGACGTTGAACTTGGACGTGACCGCGCCGGGCGTGAACGATTCGGCCTGACGCACGATCTTTTCGAGGAGCGGCTGCGACGGGAAGCGCGCGCTGTACGCGAACGCGGGGCCGCTCTCGACGCACGCGCCCCATCCGAGCAGGTCCGGGTCACCACACGCGACCTGCGCTTGCTTGTTGCCGACGAGGTCGACTTGCACATTTTTGCGCGCGACACGGCGCCAGAGGTAATTGTCGACGAAGGACGAGACGACCGTAGCGGGGTTGCCGTTGACGATGTTGAGATCGGCGTTGGAGCCGTTGATGTTGAGCATCCGCGCGTACAGCGACCACGTGACCGCCACCGCGAACGTGCCTGCGAGGAACGTCTGATTGACCGGGTTGATGTCGTCGAGCTTGCCGACGGTCGAGGTCAGGCCGTCGGGCGTGTCGATGACTTCGGTGCCAGGCGCGGGCGTGGTCCAAGCGACGTTGTCGAGGCGCAGCGGTTGATTGAGCGCGTTCTCGCGCGCGCCCTCCATGTAGACCCACCAGCCGCCCGCGTTGACGCGCTCGATGAGACGGCGTTCGTCGTCGGCAACTTCGGCGATCGAACCGTCGTCGAGCGTGAGCCACGCCTTCGACGCGCGCGCGAAGACGCCGTCGAAGCGGTAGTTGTAAGGTCGGATGAAGGTGCCCATGGCTCAGGTCCCTTTGATTCGCGTCGAGAGGTAGTCCTCCCGCGCCAGCTTGAACTGTTCGATGGCGACCTTCAAGGGTGCAGCCGCCGCGGTGAACGTCGGCGCGGCGACCGAGCCGAACGCGCCCGGAGGCGCCGGTGCGGCGTCGACGAACGCCGAGAGCGCGTCAGCCAGGGCGTTGAGGGCGTCGGCGAGGTCGTTGCCGCGCGCGTACGGCTGATCGGCGTCGGGGACGCCGAGCACCATCTGTCCGGTCAACCGGACGTTCTCGAACTCGGCGTCGAGGTCTTCGGTCGGGTACGCGAGGATGTGGGTTCGGGTCGCGAAGGCTTCGGTGATCGTCGTGCCGTTGACGGCCGCCGGCACCACGTGATCCACGTCGTGGAGCTGGCCGATGATGACGCAATCGGCGTTGGTGTTGCCCTCCGGGATGGCCACCACGACGAGCCCGCCTTGCCGTGGTGGGCGGTATTCGCCGGTGCCCGCGCCTTGGCCGGGGGTCGGGTAGCGGCACAGCACGGGGCCGTCTCCGTCGAGAGGGCCGCCGACGATCGTGACGTCGCACAGCCAGCCCCACTCGGGATCCCACACGGTGGCGTCCGGGTCCTCGTCGATGCGCGCGAACGCGACCCAGGTGCGGAGGTCGATGCCGGGCGTCTTGAGCCCGGCCGCGACGCGCGACATGTCGAGGCGCGTGCGAACGCGCGAACGCGTGCGCGGCTTGCGGGTAGCCTTCATGCATCCTCCCGCACGGTGATGTAGTTGACGAAGCCGCACCCGATCTTGATGCCGTCGTCGTTGTCGAAGTCGATGCGGATGTCCTGCAACCGAAACACCGACTGGAAGCCGTTGGCGTCTTGCAGCGCCGCGAAGCGGTCGGCCACGTCTTTGTTCCAGCCGAGCGAGATGAGGTAGTCGCGGCGACGCGCGCGCGTGAACGCCTGGAGCTCGGCGAGCGTCGACGTCGGCGCGTCCTCGGACGTCGCGGCGACGATGAGCACTTCGATCGGGTCGGCCGGCCGCGCGTCGAGCAGGTCGACCTCGAACGGGTCGTGACCGTACGACGACACGTCGTAGGTCGAGAACTGGCCCTCGATCTCTTGGCGCCCGGTCTGCTCGAACGTGTTGCGCGCGATGCGCTCCAGCACGACGGGGTCGGTCGTGTGCGTCACGATCTTCGTGCGGATGCTCTCCGTCGGGTTCGCGCCCGATGGCGTGACCTCGTTGGCGCGCAGCGCGCGCGGCGGGTTGGTGACACCGAGGATGCCCGACGCCTTCTCGCCAGCACGCACCGGGTAGCGCGCCCACCGCGTGCGACCGATGACCGGATCCCACGCGCGCACTTCGATCGTCGGGACCTTGATGCCTCCCATGCGGCGCGTGAATTCGAGGTCCTCGAGGTTCTGGCCGTACACCATTCGCAGCGCGTCGCTCGTCGAGAACAGCGTGCGCGCCTCGGAGACGACGACGTCGAAGTCGCGCACGAGCGGCACGGTGCCCGTGGCAACGCACGTGTCGACGATGTGCTCCCACATGGTCATTTCTTCGTCGCCGCTGCGGTTGCGCCGCGCAACGCGACCTCGCCGAGCCCGACGACGACCAGGCGCCGCGTCGGCTGGCACAGGCGGATCCCCTTCGCCTTGCCAGCGCACCACGACACCCGCCGTCGTCGGGCTCACCGAGTCGAGGAGCCGCTGGATCCCGTCGGTCAGCGGCAGCGACAAGTCGATCGACTCGCCGGGGTTGAGCTTGAGGTCGCGCAGCGGCGCCGACATGTCTCGGCACTCCAGCGTGACCGTGTCGCCGTCGCCGCTGTACTTCACCGTCCATTCATCGACGAAGCCGACGAAGCGCGTGGCGCCGTAGATCGAACCGTCGGCCTGGTCACCGATCGTCGACACGAGCGAGCCGTCGCCGCGCGTCTGCCCGAGCTCGATCCCTTGCTGGAACTGGTCGGGCGGGATGACACCGATGAGCAGCTCGACGCCACACGAGCGGATGGTGCGCGGATCGAAGGGCGCGTCGGTGTAATTGAGCGTGACGTTGCACGCGTCGGGCGCGGTGAGTCCGTTGCGCTCGATCGACGCATTCACCGGCTGGATCGAGCCGATCACGGTGAGGTCGTCGGCCGCGCCACCGACGGCGTCGGGGCGCACACCTCCGGTCGCCAGCTTGACGCGCACGAGCGCACCGCTGCGGATCTGCTCGCGCTCGCGCAACAGCTTCTGGCGCTTGCCGGTGTATTCTTCCGCCGGCATCGTCGCGCGCTGACGCGCGAGCGCGCGGAGCTGCTGTTCGTTGCGCGTCAACATCTCGGCCACCTCTTGGCTCGAGGCGGGCCGCGGCGGTTGCGGCGGTGCCGGCGTCGCCGCGGGCGCCTGCGGGCCGCCACCGGCGCTCTGCGGAGGCAGACGCGCTTCCAGAGCCGCCGTGTCGGCGTACTCCTCCGTGCGGATGACGAGCCGCACGCGCGCGCTGGGATGGAAGATGCTCACCGCGACACCACGCCCTGGCCCGACGGCCGCGGGATGATCAGGCGCGAGCCGGCGGGCGCCGACGAGCCGACGAGCCCGTTGGCGTCGGCGATCACGGTCCACGCGTCGGCGTTGCTGTAGTAGCGGATCGCGAGCTGGCGCAGCGACGTGTTCTCGGTGACGGTGACCACGGCGAGCGCGCCGGGCACGTTGCGCTCGGCCACCGCCGACGCGGAGCGCCGCGACTCGGCCTGCACCTTGCGCGAGGCCGCCGCGGTGTCGCGTCGCCACACTTCCGCCTCGACCACCATCGCGACATCGTCGAACGGCATGAGCTGGAAGTAAGGGAGATCGGAAAGCGAACCCGTGCGCAACGCGTCGGCCGCGCGCTCGACGCGCTCAGCGAGCATCTGCGCGTTCTGGACGTCGGACACGGCCGCGAACGTCTCGGCCTGAATCGTGGCCAGGCGCTCGGTGAACGCCGCGCCGGCCGCGCGCACCTCGGCGATCTTCGACTGGAGGTCGTCGGCCTGGTCGGGGAGGATGGAAGTCGGCATCTCGGCCGCGATGATGTCGAGGTCGTCGAGAGCGCGCCGCATGGCCGACGTGGTGTCGAGCGCGACCGACGCGCGCCGCGTCGGCGCCTCGCCGTCCTGCGACCAGATGAACGTCATGCGCCACTCGATGTCTTCGACGCGATCGTAGGTCGCGATGAACTCGTGCAGCACGCCGCGGCGCACTTCCGGTCCCCATCGCACTTCGACGGTCTGCCCCGCGTCGACGATCCGGTTGAAGACCGCGATGAGGTTCTCGGCGGTGATGCGGCCGGACACGTTCTCGATGTCCGAGAAGCCCACCAGCTCCACGCTGTGCTTCGCTGCGAGGTACCGCGTCTTCCACTTGCCCTGCGGCTCGACGTCGAGCAGCGACGGCCCCATGACTTGGATCGTCGCGACGCGCGAGCCCGCGTATTCGCGTTTGACCACGCGCTGCTGACGTCCGAATCCGAGCCCTTGATACGGCAACGCGCGATCGAACAGCCGCACTTCGCGCTGCGGTCCGGTGAGCTCGGTGATGATGAAGGCTTCGGCGGGCATGGTGGTCCTCAGCGGGCGAGCGCGTCGGCGAAGCCCGTGCGCGTGCGCGTGACGGCTTCGCGCTCGAGCCCGTCGCGAAGCTGCACCCACACGTTATCGGGGTCGGCTTCGCGGAATTCTTGCTTGACGGAGATCTTGGAGCCGCGGAAGTCGTTGTGAACCGTCGGCCGTTCGCCCGAGAGGATCGCCTTCTCGCGCGCGTCGCGCTGCGCCTTCGCGACGGCCTCGTTGATCTTCTTCTGGTGCTCGGCCTGGTCCTTGAGCATCTTGTTGACGATGACCTGGT
>CAADGB010000503.1 GCA_900696455.1 uncultured delta proteobacterium | reverse complement strand
CGCTCAGCCCGCCAGCAGGCGGGTCATGGCGCGGTCGGCGACCGCGGCGATCGTGAGGGCGGGGTTGGGGCCGACCGGGCCGGGCAGGATGGAGCCGTCGAGGACGTGGAGGCCGTCGCAGCCGAAGGCGGCGCCGAACGAGTCGACGACGCCGCCGTCCGCGCGCTCGCCCATGGGCGCGCCGCCCAGGGGGTGGACGGTGATGAGGCGCTTGAAGAGCTTGCTGGTGGGGTTGAGGACGAACGTGCCGCCCAGCTCCTCGGCTAGCTGGCGCGAGGTGGCCTCCAGCCGGTCGAAGAAGTCGGCGGAGCGCGCCCGCGACCAGTGGAGCTCGAGGTAGCGGTCCTTGCGCAGCCCGAGCGTGCCGTCGGGCACGTCGCGCCCCATGCCGAGCAGCGGCAGCATGGTCGCCGCCAGGTCGCCGGAGCCGAAGACGTCGGAGATCTCGCGCGACAGGTCCGGATCGTCGTCGCCGCCGAAGAGCTTTCTCAGCATGCGGCGGACCAGGGTCAGGCCGCGGGCGAGGAAGCCGACCGGGTTCATGCCCTCGGCCAGCCAGGCCAGGTGGGTCGGGAAGCCGGCGTCCTGGACGTAGAAGCCGCGGCCGTGGGCGCCGGCGCCGTCGAGGGCGTCGGCGTGGCGGAGCGCGCTGGTGATGGCCGGGCCGTGGGTCGGATCGACGCGGTAGGGCCGCTTGCCCTCGTCGCGGCAGGCCAGCGCGAACGACAGCAGGTCGCCGTTGCCGGAGAAGCGCGTGCCCAGGTGCGGCGAGTCGAGCCCGAGGGCGGCGCGGTTCCGGAGCAGGAGGTAGGTCGAGCCCAGGGCGCCGGCCGCCACGATCAGCCGGTCGCAGGTCACGGTCCGGGTCGGCAGGTCGGCGGTGGGGCCGGGGCCGCGCGCCGGATCGTGGACGACGTAGGTCACCTCGAAGCGCGGGCCGCCGCCGGCCAGGCGGCGCAGCGTCCGGACCTCGGACAGCGGGCGGAGGTCGGCGCCCTTCGCGGTGGCCCGCGACAGGTAGGTCAGGTCGAGGGTGTTCTTGGAGCCGTGGTTGCAGCCGACGATGCACTCGCCGCACAGGACGCAGGTGCGGCGCGCGCCCCCGTACATGTTGGGGAGGTCGATGGGCGCGCCCGGCAGCGGCGGGCCGCCGCCGGCGGCGAAGGTGACCGCGAGCGGCGGCGCCTCGAGCGTGATCGCGCGGTCGCGGTCGGCCAGGCGCCGGACCGCGGCGCGGAAGGCGTTGACCTTCTCGGTCGCGGTGTAGGGCGCGACCTGCGGGTAGACCTGGGCGTCGAGCTGGCGCAGCACCTCGTCGTAGTGCGGGTCGAGGTCGGCGCGGGTCACCGGCCAGCGCTCGTAGCCCGGCCGGCCCGGCTCCTCGGTCACGAACCAGCGCTCGTCCTTCCGGAGCAGCACGTTGGCGTAGATGAGCGAGCCGCCGCCGACGCAGCTCGAGACCAGCGCGCCGTAGCGCTTGAAGAACCACACGTTCCACATGCCGTAGAGCCCGGCGCTGGGATCCCAGAAGTTGCGGCGCAGCAGGTGCGGCGCCCGCGGGAACGCGCCCGGCGGCAGCGCGCCGCCGCGCTCGAGCACCCGCACCGGCCGGCCGGCGTCGGCGAGGCGGTAGGCCGCGACCGCGCCGCCGAAGCCGGAGCCGACCACGAGGTTCTCGACGTGCTCGGGGCGGGTCATGGCGTGCGGACCTCGGGGTGGGGCAGGGGCACGGGATCCTCCGATGGGCTCACAGGAAGCGCAGGCGGCGGGCGCGGCCGAGCTCGTCGAGCGCGCCGCGCAGGCGGAGCTCGAGGGGGGCGCCCAGCGCCTCGGCCTCGGCGACGATGCGGGCGGCGACCGGCACCCGGCCGCCGCCGTCGAGGGTGTGGAGGCCCATGGCGGCGGCGCCGCGGGCGGCGGCGCCGGCGCGGGCGGCGAGCGCCGCCGGCTCGAGCCGGTCGGCGACCCCCTGGCGGTAGGCGACGTAGTCGCGGGCGAAGTCGTGGGCGCGGCGCTCGAGCGCGCGGAAGCGCGCGGCCTCCTCGAACGCGAGCACGTCCTGGGTGTGCTTGCCGAGCAGCGGCTGCCAGCGCTCGGCCCAGCGGATCCGCAGCGGCGCGGCGGCGGCGCGGCGGCGGACCCGCGGATCCTCGGCGCGGGGGGCGGCCTTCGCGCGCGGGGCCGGCTTGGTCGCGCCCGGCGCGCTGGCGCCGGCCACCGGGGCGCCGCCGTCGAAGAAGAGCGGCGGCAGCGCCACCACCGGCGGCCGCGCGACCGGCACCGCCGGCGGCTCGCCCGGCGCGGGGTGGGCCTCGTCCCACAGGTAGAGCGCCTGCGACAGCACGGCGTCGTCGAGCGCGAACGCCGCCAGCGCCACCGGATCGCCGGCCAGGGTCGGCGCCGTGGCCAGCGCGGCGTCGAACGCCTCCCACGCCTCGACCACGGCGGCGGCCGCCGCGGTGCGGGCGTCGAGGGCGCGCGCGACGGCGGCGCGGTCGTAGGGCGCGGCGGCGGCGGCGCGAGCGTAGGCGACGTGGGCGTCGAGCATCGTCAGGTAGGCGGGGCCGACCGCGCGGTCGAGGGTCGCCACCAGCTCGTTGTAGTCGAGCACGTGCTGGAGCTGGGCCAGGCGCGAGGCCGCGGGCACGCGCACGGCGTCGACGAGGTCGAGGGCGGCGCGCTCGGCCGGGTCGGCGCCGGTGGGCGGGTACGGATCGTGGCGGAAGCGGCGGACGTAGCTCTCGGCGAGGGCGCGCAGCATGAACGTGCTGGGGAGGTGGCGCTCGACCAGCGAGCGCGGCCGCGCCGTCAGCGCCCGCGCGCACAGCGCGGCGGCGTCGAGCTCGTCGCGGCGGGTGGTCCCGATCTGCCAGATCACGTAGGCCTCGATCACCAGCAGGTCGGGATCGTCGGGGATGAGCGTGCGCGCCGCCTCGAGCTCGGCCTCGAGCTCGCGCAGGCCGGCGGCGGTGTGCAGCCGGGCCGGCCGCCCGAACACGTCGCGCAGGAGCTCGGCCTTGCGCGCGATGCCGCGGTAGGTCGGATCGCCGGGGCGCAGGAGCTCGAGCTGCGACTGGTGGTAGCGGACCGCGGTGAAGTCGTAGGCGCGGGCGGCGGCGGTCAGGGCCGCGACGTGCTCGCCGAGCTGGGCGGCGCGGCGGCGCTCGGCGGTGCGCGGCAGGTACGTGGCGGCGAGCACGACCACGCCCAGGCAGCCCAGGGCGAAGGCGGTCTGCAGCCCCCACAGCCCGACCTTGCGGCCGAGCGTGCGGCGCTCCTCGCGGGTGGTGCCGTCCTCGCGGATCCGGTCGACGGTGTTGCTGTGCTGGACGAAGTTGTTCCACGCCGACCACATCAGGAAGGCGACGAACGCGAACACGCCGAGCAGCGTGCCCAGGCGCAGCAGCATGGCCTCGAGCCCGAGCTGCTGCTTGGTGGCGATGACGTCGAGGTTGCCGAGCCGGCGGCCGGCGGCCTCGTCGAGCTGGGCGATCCGCTGCCGCGCCAGCTCGTCGACCTGGGTCAGGGTGGTGTGGACGAGCTGGCCGACGTCGCCCAGGCGCAGCCGCACCAGCTCGTCGAGCTGGGCCAGGCGCTCGGTGACGGCGCGGTCGGCGCGCTCGAGGATCTCGAGGGTGGCCCGACGCGCCCGCGCGAGGTTGGCGGCGATCGCGCGATCGACGGTGCCCACCACCTGCTGGGCGACGACGCCGGCGTGGGAGACCGTGGCGCCGGCGCTGGTCGTGACCTGGAGGATGCGGGCCGCGAGCGAGGCGTCGACGCGGTCGACCAGCGTGCCGCCGTGATCGAAGGTGCGATCGACGAGCCGGCCGGCCAGGTCGCCGGCCTGATCCAGGCGCCGCGCCGCCGCGCCCTCGAAGTCGTGGAGCAGGCGGCGCCCGGTGTCCTCGACGTTGCGGATGGTCGGCGTCGACGCCGCCTCGATCAGGCCGCCCACCGGCGCGCCGACCAGGCCGCCCAGGGCGCGGCCGGCGCTCCGCAGCTTGCGGACCACGATGTTCTCGCCGTGGGCGCGCTCCGGCGGGGGGCCGATCAGCGCCAGGGCCGCGGCCACGATCAGGAGCGGCAGCCGCGACGCCACGCGGCGCGGCCGGCGCCGGCGCGCGGCGATCGACGCGGTCCTGCCCACGGTCCTGACGGCGGTCATGGCGGCGGCGCCTCCGGCGCCCGGATCCGGAAGTGGTCGATCACGCGCGGCTCCGGGGTGTAGTCGCCGGCCGCGTCCTCGCGGGCGCCGACGGCGACGGCGAAGACCTCGGCCTCGTCGGCGGTGAGCCGGATCTTGACCAGCTCGACGTAGTCGTCGATGCGGGCGACGGAGCCGGCCTCGTTGGTGTGCCAGCCCCACTGCAGGCTGACCAGGAAGTACCAGCCCAGCCACAGGCACGAGAGCACGGCGCCGGCGACGGCGGCGCTGGCCAGGCCGACGGCGAACGCCAGCTCGGTGGGGGCGGCGCCGGCGTCGACCACGGTCAGGAGCAGGATCGCCCCCGCCTGCACCGGCACCGTCGCGGCGAGGAAGGCCCACCGCCGCCACCGCAGCCCGCGCTCCGCCGGCCGGGCCCGGACCTCGGCCCGGGTCTGGAAGGCCGCGACCACCACGCCGGCGTTGACCAGCGCCAGCCACGCCCCCATCACCACCCACGGCAGGTAGGCGAAGCGCCGGGCCTCGGCGCCGGGGAGCAGGAACGGGCCGAGCAGGGCGAAGCCGACGAGCAGCAGCCAGGCCGCGGTCAGGACGCGGGCGCGTCGCGGCGACTCGATCAGCTCGACGAGGAGCGGGCGCACGCACCAGTAGCCGAGCAGGAGCAGCAGCGGCAGGCCGTGGAAGGGCACGCAGGCCATCGCCCACGCCAGCGGCGTGGCGAGCTGGGCGACGGCGTGGGGGGCGGCCAGCGCCAGGTAGCCGGGCGCCTTGCGCAGCGACCGCTCGCCGGTCAGGAACGGCAGGCCGAGGAAGTTGGCGAGCATCGCCAGCACCAGCAGGTGGGTGCCCAAGGCCGCCGTCGCCGGCGCGAACCACGACAGGTCCGCCAGCCGGACGACGCCGTAGAGCGCGGCCCACAGCACGAGCCAGTAGGGCAGGCGGAGCAGCACCGACAGGGTCACCCGCGGGTTGGCGCCGAACCAGCGCAGGAGCGGCAGGCCGGTGGTCGACAGCCAGTCGAGCATGCGGTGGCGCAGCGCCGGCGGCGTCGCGCGGTCGGCGATCAGGCTGTCGCGGACGACGGCGGTGCGGCGGCGGATCGCGACCAGCAGGCCGAGCCAGGCTCCGCCGGCGGCGGCGAGCAGCAGCAGCCGGGCGAAGCCGTCGAGGACCTCGCGCGCGAGGCCGTGGTGGCCGCCGGCGACCAGCGCCGGCAGCGCCAGCACGCCGGGGCCGGCGGCGGGGTGCTCGGAGCGGGCCAGCAGGTAGAAGGCGACCGCGAGCAGGGCGCCGACGATGCCGACCGAACCGGCCTGGAAGACCTTGCGCGGGCGGGTGAGCACCCGGCCGAGATCGCGCGCCGAGTCGGCGACCCGCGGCCAGGTCGCCTGCGCCCCGACCTCGCGGCCCCGGGCCTGCACCGGGTGGTGGAAGGCGCCGCCGAGGCCGGCGGTGACCACGGCGTAGCGCGACGACGACGGCGCGTCGGCGTCGCGGTCGGCCACCGGCGCGAAGTCGTCGACGTTCTCGCCCCAGTAGCGCTCGTAGAGGTGGACGTCGCCCGACAGATCGATCCGGACGTGGCCGTCGCGCAGCGCGCCGCCCTCGGCGAACGCGGCGTCGAGGCCGAGCTGGCGCTCGAACGCGGGGCGCAGGCTCGTTCGCGGCGTGCGGTGGACCACCGTCGGCACCGAGGTCACGACCAGGAGCCGGCGCGGCGTCCCCAGGCCGGCGAAGTACTCCTGCTGCCGGGTGTCGAGCGGGCGCTCGCGCTCGAGATCGCGCCCCAGATCCACGCCCCAGAGCTGCCAGTCGAAGGGCAGCGCGAGCGCGAAGTACGACGCCTCCTGGACGCGCTCGTAGCCGGGGAGGCGCAGGGGCGGCGGCTCGCCGTGCTTCTGGCTGCCCACGCCCTCGGGCGTCGCCGGCCGCCGGAACTGGCGGGCGAAGCCGTCGAGCTCGTCGTAGTAGTCGTGGTTGCCGGGGATCGCGAAGACCGGGCGCGGCGGGCCCGGCGGCGTCGCCGTGCCGTGGACCTTGGCCGCCGCCCACACCATCGGCGCCTGCAGGCGCTCGCGCAGGGCCGCCAGGTTGGCGATCGGGTAGGCCGCGTCGCCGCCGAGGAGGAGGGCGTCGCCACGCGGCAGCTCCTGGCGCAGGCCGTCGGCGCGGACGACCGTGAGCGGCTGCTGCAGGGCCTGGGCCAGGCAGTAGACCAGGGCCGGGGCGTCGCCGGTGTCGGCGAAGAAGTCGAGCCAGACCTCGTCGGGCCGGGCCGGCGTGACCGGGAAGGCGCGGGGCGGCGGCGGGGCGCCGGTCGTCGCCGCCGGCCCCGGCGTCATCCAGTCGCGCAGGTCGAAGCTGGTGTGGACGCTGGACAGGACGAGCTGGCGCAGCGAGCCCAGCATCTGCATGCCGAGCAGCCAGGCCGTGGGCCGGTCCCACTGTCCGGGTCCCGGACGGCGGGCGAGGTACTGCGGCAGGCTATCGCTCCCCTCGCGGGGTGGTCGCGGCATCGGATCGTCTGGCCTCCCGGCGCCTCCGGACGGGACCGCGGTCGCCCCGGCGGCGCGCCGGGACGTCCCCCGATCCCGAGCAGACCACGATCGGCGGCGGCCGGGAATCACCCGCGGGGGGTGAAGCTCACAGGAGCAGGCCGACCAGCAGGCGGGCGTCGACCCGGTCGGCGCTGGCGGTGAGGCCGACGCCGGCGCTCGCGGTCACCCACAGGGCGAGGGTCGGCGCCCACGACAGGGTCGGCCCGGCCCACGCCGCCACCCGGTCGGCGGCGTCGAGGTCGAGGCGGCCCCAGCTCTCGGCGCCCACGGCGAGGGTCGGCCGGACGTCGACGGTGACGCCGCCGGCCCAGCCGGCCTCGAGCACGGGGCGGGTCAGGTCGGGGCCGAAGGTGACGGCGAACAGCGGGTTGAGCGCGACGGTGGCGACGCCGACGTCGCGGCCGAGCACGGCGCGGGCCTCGGCCCGGAACAGCCGGGTGGCGAACCGCCGGCTCAGCTCGACCGCGGCCGCCGGGTCGACCACCAGGTCGCCGCGCTCGGCGAAGCGGTAGCGCGCGCGCAGGCCCACCTCGTCGAGCGACAGCGCCCGCGCCGGGCTGACCGAGGTGCCGTCGCCGCTGTCCTGGACGAAGGCGTGGGTGAGCGCGAGGTCGAGGCGATCGGTGACGCCGTGGACCAGCCCCAGCGTCAGCTCGAAGCGCTCGGGCGACGACCGGCCGAGGCTGGCCCGGCGCTGCGCGCTGCCCAGCGTGACCTCGGTGTCGCCGTCGCCCTGGGTCAGGGCCTCGAGGGTGCGGGTGAAGGGCCGGCGCTCGGCGGCGGCCGGCGCCGCGCCCGCCACCAGGACGCCGGCGGCGGCGAGGCCGGCGGCGACCGGGGCGACCGGGGCGGCGAGGAGAGAGCGGCGGGGAGGCACGGCGCGCCCCGATCATGTCGTAAGTTCGGGGTGATGACCATTCGCGACGGATTCCTCGGCGCGGTCGGCGCCACGCCCCTCGTCCGCATCGACAGCCTGTCCCGGGCCACCGGCTGCGAGATCCTGGGCAAGGCCGAGCACCTCCAGCCCGGCGGCAGCGTCAAGGATCGCGCCGCGCGCCACATCGTGCTCACCGCCGAGGCCGAGGGCAAGCTGGGTGGCGACGGGCCCCGCGAGCTGGTCGAGGGCACCGCCGGCAACACCGGCATCGGCCTGGCCCTGGTGTGCCGGGCCCGCGGCTACACCTGCCACATCGTCATCCCCGACAACCAGAGCGCCGAGAAGATCGAGCTCCTGCGGGCGCTGGGTGCGGTGCTGCACCTCGTGCCGGCCCGGCCCTTCGCCGATCCGGGCAACTACTACCACGTGGCCCGGCGCCTGGCCGAGGAGCGCGGCGCGTTCTGGGCCGATCAGTTCGAGAACCCCGCCAACGCCCGCGCCCACCAGGAGACCACCGGGCCCGAGCTGGTGGCCGAGGCCGGCCGCGTCGACGGCTTCGTGTGCTCGTCGGGCACCGGCGGCACGATCGGCGGCATCTCGTCGTACCTGAAGGCGCGCTCGCCCGACACCCAGTGCTGGCTGGTCGACTGCGAGGGCAGCTCGCTCTACAACCACGTCACCCACGGCACCCTCGACGCCGCCGGCTCGAGCATCCTCGAGGGCATCGGCATCCGCCGCATCACCGCCAACTTCGCGATGGCGCGGCTCGACGGCGCGTTCGCCGGGACCGACCGCGAGTCGGTGGAGATGGTGCACTGGCTCTTGGCCCGCGACGGCCTGTTCGTGGGCGGCTCGGCCGGGCTCAACTGCGTGGGCGCGGTCAAGCTGGCGCGCCGGCTGGGGCCGGGCAAGACCATCGTCACCATCCTGTGCGACGGCGCCGGGCGCTACACGTCGCGGCTGTTCAACGACGCCTGGCTCGAGGAGAAGGGGCTGCGGCCGACCGCGACGGATCTGTCGTTCGTGGCGTGAGGCCCGGGCGGCCGCGGCGGTCGAGGCGAGCGAAGACCCGGGCGGCCGCGGCGGCGGGTCAGGGTGGGGTCCAGTACTCGACGTGGTCGGCGAACATGCGGCCGAGGCGGTCGCCGGAGCCGACGGCCCAGGTGTAGTCGTGGAGGAAGTTGTTGCGGACCTGGGCGCGACCGTTGTCCGGGAAGCGGACGGGATCGGCGAGGATGGTCTCGCTGGTCTCGGGCAGGCCGCCGTGCTGGTGACAACCGATGCAGCTCGAGGCGGCGTTGCCGTGGCCGAGCTCGAGCATGGGGTTCGAGCACCAGGACGGGCCGCCGGCGCCGGGGTGGGCAGCGGCGAGGGCGGCGGCCAGGGTCGACGCGGTGGCGCCGCCGGTGGGATCGAGGTCCTGCTCGCGGTAGGCGGTGACGACGCACATCTTGTAGTTGCGCCACGGGCCGCCGAGGGCGGTGATCGCGGGTGGCCGGTCGGCGCCGAGGTCGCGGTCGGGATCGGGCGCCCACCACGCCGTGATCCACAGCCAGTGATCGAGCTCCTTGGTCATGAGGTGAAGCCCGGCCAGGCGGTAGCGCCGGCCGTCGGGCAGGGCCAGCGTGTAGATGGCCGCCGGGTCGGGATCGGCCTCGTCGATCGGCGACCACGCCTGGTCGCCGGCGAAGGCGGTGGCGAGGCCCCGGGCCGTGGTGTCGAAGACGGGGATCGTGACGCCGAGCTCGGCCCGCCGCCAGTCGGCCTTGACGATCGCGGCGTCGAGGGGGAACGGCGCCGGCAGGCACGGTGCCCACGGCCCGTCGGCCTCGTGGTAGTCGACGGTCAGGGTGGCGGCGCCGCCGTCGTCGGTCACGACCGCGACCCACACCGCCGCCGGGCCGCTGGCGGTGCAGGTGGCGCCGGCGCAGTCGGCGGCGTCGACGGTGGGCGCGGCGCCGGCGCGCAGCCGGACCGTGGCCGCGCCCTCGACCCGCGCCTCGAGGGTCTCGCCGGCGCCGACGAAGTACGGGCCGTAGTGGCGCTCGCCGCAGGCCGCCAGCAGCAGCGCCTCGTGCACCATGCGGCGCGGCCCGGGCGTCGGCAGATCGACCAGCGGCGGCGGCGGCGCCCCCTCGCAGCCGACGATGGGGGCGTAGCCGGCCAGGAGGTGGCGGGCGGCGCCCGGGCTGTACTGCACGCGATCGATCCCGCCGACGCCGGCGAGCTCGTCGGCGCCGTCGAGGGCGTCGAGGTAGGCCTGCCAGCGCTCGACCGTCCACGAGTCGAGCTCGTCGACCGCGGTCGGGTTCCAGGCGAAGGCCTCGTCGAGGGCCTGGTCGGTGAACGGCGCCCGCGCCCGCATCTCGTCGGCGGTCAGGCCGCGGAACAGGCGATCGAACAGGCGGCGGAGATCGTCCTTGCCGTACCAGGTGTGCCAGCGGGGTAGGACCGCCGGCGCGCCGGCGTCGGGATCGATCGCGAACGGGACCGGCTCCAGCGCCCGCGCCAGGGCCGCCCACGCCACCTCGCGCCGCGCCACCTGCGAGCGCGCCAGCTCGTCGTCGCGCCCGCGCAGCAGGCCATCGGCGGGATAGGGCGCGGCCGCGCCCACCAGCTTGCGATCGGGGTGGGTGAGGGCGGCGGCGCTCACGCCGTCGCAGGCCGCGGGCGGCGGCTCGCTGCACGCCGCGGCGCCCACGGCCAGGGCGGCGGCGGTGGCGAACGTCCGCGCGCGGGGCGTCACCGTCGCCGGCCTCCTACTCGTACACCAGCGCCGCGTCGCTGGCCGCGATCCACTCGCGGTCGCGGTTGCGGTCGCGGACGATGAAGTAGATCCAGCCGTCGCTGCGGAAGTGGGGGTAGAGCGCGTACTGGCCGGCCTGCATCGTGGTGATGCGGCGGACGGTGCCGGTGGCCAGCTCGAGCAGGAACAGGTTGGCGGCGCCGCCGGTCTGGGCGTCGCGCAGGGCGAGGAAGCCCGGATCGTCGGCCGCGGCGTAGCCCAGCGCCGCCCAGTCGCCGCTCTCGACGTAGTGGTGGAAGACCATCCACCGCTCGTCGAAGCTCACCGCCGGCTTGCCGCCGCGCAGGCAGTAGCGCGCGATCTCGGGCACGTTGATGGTGTAGGTCGAGCCGGCCGGGGTGGCGACCAGCCGGCGCAGGATGTAGCCCGCCTGCGAGTCGCCGGCGCCGCTGACCCGCGACACCAGGAGCCGCGCCGACGGCGACATGATCACGTCGCCCTCGTGGGGCAGCGGCACCGAGATCGTCGCCCGCGGCACGAACTGGGTCCCGGTGTGGACCATCGCGGTCAGGTCGATGTCCGACTCGCTGTTGGCGCTGGCGTTGACGTCGCGGAGCTGCGGGTTGGTGCTGTTCATGCGCCCACCGTTGTCGTTGTCGAACTGGCCGTCGACGGTCCAGTAGTCGCCGCCGGGCGCCGCGCCCATGTGCTGGTAGAGGCCGACCGCCGAGGTCCGGCGACACTGGGGCTCGCTGAACGTGATCATGGCCGGCTCGCTGCCGAGCAGGCTCTGCTCGCAGAAGCGCGCGCTGCCGCCGCCCGAGCTCCCGCCCTGCAGCGCGAAGCCCGAGTTGTCGGGCCAGAAGCCGGGGTCGTAGAGGGCGGCCGCCGGGACGTTCACGTCGCGGGCGAGGTCGACCACCGTCGAGCGGTAGGTCTGGCTGGCCACCGGCGAGCCGCCGTGCGAGACGTAGCGGCCGTCGGCCGAGCTGCGGGTCCAGTAGTTGGAGGCGTAGGTGTGCTCGCGCAGGACGCGGACGGTCGTGGTCGGCTCGACGTCGGTCCAGCCCATGGTCTCCTCGGTCGCGCCGGCGCGCGGGTAGGTGGCGAGGCAGTCGCGCGGCTCGGTCGCGCCCTGGCAGCCGAACATGAGGATGCCTTCATCGGCGTTGCGCTGGCGCCAGCCCTGGGTCGCCATGGTGGTGACGTGGGTCTGGACCTCGGCCGTGATGGTGGTGGTGCACTGGGTCGGCGGCGGATCGGCGGGGACCACGGCGTCGAGCTGCGGCAGGTCGCGCGCGAACCACTCGGCGACGAGGTCGAACTCGCCCTGGGTGAGCTGGCCCAGATCGCTGCGCGGCATCGCGGCCTCGCCGACGAAGTCGTCGAGCTCGGCCTGCCACGACGGCCCGAAGGCGAGCCGGAACACGTACTCGAACCAGGCCAGGCGGGCGGCGGTGTTGTAGATGCCCAGGCGGTGGGGCGGCCAGCCCGAGGTCACGACGCCGGGCGTGTCGCGGAAGCAGTCGACGATGCCGGCGGCCTGGCCCTGGGTGGTCGGCGACAGGTTGTTGGTGCGGCACGCGCTCTCGGCGGCGTCGCTCTCGCTGTCCCAGGCACGCAGCCGCTCGCGGCTGAGGGCGTGGCAGCGGTCGCAGTTCTTGCCGCCGCCCACGCCCAGCAGCGCGGCGGCCTGCTGCGCCAGCGCGAGGTCGGGGAGGTCGACCGGGTTGCGGAGGACGGGGATGGTCGAGGCGTCGAGGGCGGCGTCGGCCGGGGGCTCGGCGGCGTCGGGGTCGGGCGGGGTGCCGCCGCCGCCGCCGCAGGCGGCCAGGCTCGCGCCGGCCACGATCACCACCAGGTACGAACGGAGCATGCCGGCGAGCGTGCGCCCGCGACCCGGCCCCTGTCACCTGGAACGATCGGGTGGATCGCTGAGAGGATCTGGCGGGCCTGCTGCCGGACCGCCTCAGCGACCGGGCGGCGGACCGCGCACATGTAGGTGAGCGTTCGCCGCCCTCCGCCGCCGCGCCGCCGCCCGGCTACTGGTTGCGGACGAGCTGGCGGACCTTCTTGGCGGTCTCGACGCCGGTGTACGCCCCGCCCTCCATGTAGCCCTGGTAGTCGATCGTCGTGTGCTCGCCGCAGAAGTGGATGTTGCCCTGCGAGACCGCCTCGTAGCCCGCGAACTGGGTGTACTGGCCGGGGCGGTAGAACGAGTACGACGCGTTGTAGAGCGGCGCCTTGTGCCAGATCGACTGGGTCGCCTTGCCGTTCCAGACCAGGCCCGGGTAGACCGGCGCCAGCTCGGCCAGGCCGTCCTGGGCGTCCTGGCGGACGCGGACGTTGCTGTCGGTGGCGAACGCGGTGGTCGTGCGCATCGCGTCGGTGACCGAGCCGCCCGAGTACAGGACCAGGATGCCGGGCGTCCCGGCCTGGGCGCGACTGACCTCCCAGCTCGCCTGGTAGCCGGTGTCGGCGTACGACGAGCCGTTGGCGACGCCGGGCCACGGGCCGCTGCCCAGCCAGCCGCGCTGCTGGAACTGCAGGTGCAGCTTGCCGTTGTGCCCGCGGCCGAGCTCGGCGATCGCCTGCCGCTTGCGAGCGTCGAAGCCGGCCTGGGCGTAGTCGAAGGTGTAGGCCGCGAACGGCAGCGCCAGCACGACGTGATCGTAGGTGGCGACGATCGTCTGGTTGCCGCGGGCGAACGACAGCTCGTAGCGGCCGCCGGCGGTCTGCTTGATGCGGACCAGGCGGTGGCCGGTGACGACGCGATCGCCGAGGTGGGCGGCGATGGCCTCGGGGAGCTGCTGGTTGCCGCCGCGGATGTGGTACTGCTCGGCGGAGACGCCGAACATCGCCAGCTCGCGCTTGTATGGCGTGGGCTGGTAGGCGAGCAGGTAGATGAGGTTGAGCGCCGACTGGTCCACGGTGTCGGCGCCGAACTCGATGGCGTAGGCGAGGTCGAGGATCTCGCCGAGCGCCGAGTCGTGGCCGCCGGGGACGCGGCTCTCGATCCAGTCGTAGATGCTCATCGCCGACAGCGCCGATCCGGTGGCGGAGTAGCGGTCCCAGGTCTGCGGGTAGGTCGCCGCCGACAGGTCGGCCTTGACCTGGCGCCAGATCGCGTCGAACTCGGCGTCGACCTGGGCCTTGGCCACGTAGCCGCCGTGGACGCGGTAGGTGTCGCTCGAGCCGGCGGGCTGCGCGGCGAGCAGGTCGTCGACGGGCAGGCCGAACCGATCGGCGAGCGCGAGCATGGTGGCGTGCCCGCTGTCGATGAGCTCGCCGCCCCACTCGCTGATCTGGCCGGCCGCCCAGTGGGTGCGGTTGGTCCACATGCGACCGCCGAGGCGGTCCGAGGCCTCGTAGACCGTCGACTCGAGCCCGCGGTCGAGCAGGGACAGCGCGCAGGTCAGGCCGGCGATGCCGCCGCCGACGATCGCGATCGAGCCGCCGCCGCTGGCCGCGCGCGCGCGCCGGGGCAGGGCGAGGGCGGCCGCGCCGGCGGCGGCGCCGCCGAGGAGGACGTGGCGGCGCGACACGCCGCCGCGGCCCGGGCTGCCGGCCTGGCGGCGGGCGCGGTGTTCCGCGCGCAGATCTCGCACCTCGTCGACCGGGACGCCGGTGCGCCGGGAGATCGAGAGCTCACGCCAGAGAGTCCGGATGGATAGAGCGAGGGGTGTACGAGGCATGAGCGGCCATCATACGGAGGCACGCGCAGTTCGTGCGCTGAAAGGTTTGTGAGCCGCTCAACAAATCCGGAGCGCCGCCACCGCCGCCGCCGGATCCGGCACCACCTCGAGGCAGGCGCGGTGGGCGGGTCGGATGAGGCCCCGGGCCAGGCCGTGCTCGATCCAGTCGAGCAGCGGGCGGTAGTAGCCGCCGAGATCGACGAGCAGGCACGGCTTGCGGTGGTGACCGAGCAGCGCGCCGGTCAGGGCCTCGAACAGCTCGTCGAGGGTGCCGAAGCCGCCGGGCAGGGTGATGAAGGCGTCGGCGGCGGCGAACATGACGTCCTTGCGCTCGGCCATGCTGGCGACGACGTCGAGGCGGGTGAGCCGGGGATGGGCGAGCTCGCGCTCGCGCATGTCGCCGGGGATGACGCCGTGGACCCGGCCGCCGGCGTCGAGCGCGGCGTCGGCGAGCACGCCCATGCAGCCGACCGAGGCGCCGCCGTAGACCAGGGTCCAGCCGGCGGCGGCGATCGCCCGGCCGAGCTCGGCGGCGGCGGCGGCGAACGCCGGATCGTGGCCCCGGGCCGAGCCGAGGAAGACGCACACGCTGGTGATGGCCATGGGAGGTAGCGGTATCATGCCCGGGCCGAGCCGATGCAGCCCGCCGCCGCACCCTGGCGCTACGCGACGTGGTCGGCGCTGACCACCGACGAGCTGTGCCGGCTCATGGTGCTGCGGCAGCGGGTCTTCGTCGTCGAGCAGGCGTGCCCCTACCTCGACGCCGACGGCTGGGATCCGCGGGCCACCCACCTGTGGTGCGACGACGACGCGGGCGCGGCCGCGGTCGCCTACCTGCGCGTGTTCGCGCCCGGCGTGAAGTACGCCGAGGCCAGCCTCGGCCGCATCGTCACCGCCCCCGAGGCCCGGGGCGGCGGGCTGGGGCGACGTCTGGTGGCCGAGGGCCTGGCCCGGATCGCGGCCGCCCACGGCGCGGCGCCGGTCCGCATCGGCGCCCAGGCCTACCTCGAGCGCTTCTACGGCGAGGCCGGATTCGTCCGGGTCTCGGACGACTATCTCGAGGACGGCATCCCCCACCTCGAGATGGTGCGGCGGTGACGGCGGTGGCGGCGGTGACGGCGGTGGCGGCGACGCGGCGGGCGCGGCGGGCGCGCGCGGCGGGCCTGGCGCTGGCCGCGCTGGCGGGCTGCGGCATCACCGGCGGCGAGCGCGACCTGTGCGACGAGGGCCTGTGCGCGCCCGGCACCCTGACCTGGGCGGGGACCGCGGCCTCGCAGGTGGGCTCGACCGTCGACGCGGTGGCGCCGGTGGCCGGCGAGCCGCCATGGTTCGCCGGCCGCTACGACGAGTCGGTCTCGATCCCCGGCCGCCACCTCAACTTCGACGGCGTCGGCGTCAGCGACGTCTACGCGGCCCGGCTCGACGTCGAGCGGCTCGCGCCGTGGCTGACCGTGGTGCTCGCCGCGTACCCGGTGCGCGCGGCGGCGATCCTGCCCGACCCCGAGGACGGCGTGATCGTGCTGGTGATCGGCCAGCAGGAGGACACCCGCCACCGGGTGGAGGCGGTGTGGCTCGACCGTCGGTACGACGAGGTGGCGCGGGCGCCGGTGGCGCTCCTCGACGACGCCGGCGCCGGCGGGGGCGTCGCCGCCGATCGCGACGGGCGGGGCTGGCCGATCGTCGCGGTCAGCGGCACCCGGGTCGATCTCGACGGCGCGCTCCACGACGGGCCGCGGGCGATGGTCTTCCGCCTCGGTCAGGGCCTGCGCCGCGAGCTCCTCGCCGACCTGCCCGGCGTCGACCTCGCCGATCTCCGCGTCGACGGCGACGCGCTCGCGATCGGCGGCAGCTACCTGGACGGTCCCGCCGGCTGGCCGGCGTGCGCGGGCCCCGATCGTTGCGGGTTCGTGGCCGTGCTCGAGCTGGCCACCGGCGCCACCCGCTGGATCCAGCCGGTGCGGGCGCCGGGCGGGGCCGCGGTCCACGCCGTGGGCGTCGGCGGCTTCCAGGTCGCGGCGCTGGCCAGCGCCGCCGGCGCGCCGACCGAGCCGGCGCTGGGCGCGGCCCCGGTGCCGGCCTACGTCCTCGGCCTCCTCACCAGCGGCGACGCCGGCGAGCCCTTCCTCCTCGACCAGACCGTGCTGGCCGCCGACGGCACCGACGTCGCCGGCGGCGATCTCGAGGTCACCGCCGACGGCTCGATCGTGGTCGGCCTGGCCTTCCGCGGCACCGCCCTGGTCGGCAACCAGCCGCTCGAG
Source organism: uncultured delta proteobacterium (assembly GCA_900696455.1). GTDB lineage: Bacteria > Myxococcota_A > Polyangia > Haliangiales > Haliangiaceae > UBA2376. The sequence continues at coordinate 19,054 of CAADGB010000503.1, read as the reverse complement.
GTCAACGCCCCCGACGGCGCCCACGCCAGCGTCGTCGGCGAGATCTCACCCGAGGGCAACTGGCAGTGGGCGCTGCCGCTCGGCCGCGCCGACCTCGTCACCGGCACCGTCCGGCTCGCCACCGTCGCCGTCCTCGGCCCGCGCGTCGTCGTCGGCGGCGTCGTCCAGGGCGGCCTCGCCGTCTCCGACCCCCGCGCCGTCGGCCTGCCCCCGGCGTCCGCCGTCCCCAACGGCTTCGCCCTCGAGCTCGTCCGCGCCCGCTGACCGCGGCGATCACCGGGCCGGTCACGGCGCGAGCGCGGCCGCGATCGTCTCGATCCCGGGGAACATCGGCGAGGGCTCCGAGACCAGGAGCTCATCCCGCACGCCCTCGAGCGCCAGGAAGCCCAGGCGCCCGTAGAACGTCACCGAGGCTACGGCACGAGCCGCACCGCGCCCACGGCCGCGGCGCGCGCCAGGAACCGGTCGGTGATCTCGGCGCTCTGCCGCCGCCGGTCGAGCTCCGGCGGCAGGTCGAGGGCGTCGATCGCCGCGGCCAGCTCACCGTGGGCCGCCACCGCGGGCCGCGCCCGCACCGCCGCCCGCGACACCATCACCGGCGGCAGCACCGGCGCCGGCTGCGGCGCGTTCAGGTAGGTGGGGTCGATGCAGCTCGACAGGTCGGCGGTGGCCCGCACCCGGTCGTTGAGCGGCGTCAGCCCGAACCGCCGGGTGAGCGTGCTGATCACCGAGACGTGCTCGAAGCGGGTCTTCACCACCTGGCCGCGCCGCGCCGTCGGGCCCAGCACCAGGCTGGGCACCCGGAAGCCCAGCCGCCGGAAGTCCTCGCGCTGGTCGACCGTGGTCGGCGGCGGGACGTGATCGAAGAAGCCGCCGTGCTCGTCGTAGGTGACGATGACCATGCGCCGGCTCCACTGCGGCGACGCCCCCAGGGCGTTGACCACGCTCGCCATCAGCGCCTGGCCGAGGCGGATGTCGTGATCGGGGTGGTCGTCGTTGGCGCCGGCGCCGAAGAACTGGGGATCGACGATCGACAGGTTGGGCAGGCGGCCGGCGGCGGCGTCGGCGAAGAAGTCCTCGATCGGCGCGTTGCCGGTGAGCTTGAGGTAACCGCCGGTGGCCCAGGCCACGTCGTGGAAGTAGTTCTTGTGGGTGAGGCCCGCGTCGCCGAGCTGGCCGAAGATGCTGCGGAAGCCCACCGCCGGCAGGTTGCTCTTGATGCCCTGCGAGGTCGCGCCGTGCAGGTAGAAGCGGTTGGGCCAGGTCGGGCCCATCACCGACGCGAACCAGGCGTCGCAGATCGCGCCGCCGTCCGCCATCGCGAAGAGCTGCGGCAGGTGCTCGCGCACGTGGTAGCCCATCACGTCGGTCTGCGAGCTGCCGGCGTGCTCGCGCACGAAGCCGTCGTTGGCGCCGTCGTTCCACTGGCGGTGGCACGCGTCCCAGCCGTGGGGCGGGTCGGCCACGGTGAAGTCGTCGAGGCGGTGGACGCCGACCACGCCGCCGCCGGGCGCCGGGTTGGTCTCGCCGCCGCTCAGCCCGTCGACGTCCAGCCGGCCCTCGCGCAGCCGCAGCGCGCCCAGGTAGTGATCGAACGAGCGGTTCTCCATCATCAGCACGACGAAGGTGTCGATGCCGGCCAGGAGCGCGTCGGCCGACGGCGCGTCGATCGCCGCGTCGGTCGGCGCGTCGGTCCGGGCGTCGGCCGCGCTCGCGTCGGGCCCCGCGGCGTCGGCCTCGTCGCCCACCGGCGCGCCGTCGTCGCTGCACCCGATCGTGCCCACCGCGAGCCCGAGCCCGAGCCCCTGCAGCGTCTCGCGCCGCGTCGGAAACCGCTTCCGCCTCATCGCCGCGGACTCTATGCGCGACTGGTCAGGCCAGTCCACCGAAACCCGCGGCCCCGCCCGTCCGTCGCAGCAATGTCACGGATTGGGCACCCACCTCTCGATCATGGTGACCGGTGCCCCCCGGTAGGAATCAAGGTAGTTGTCGCGTGAATCGTTGCGCTGCAAGTCGGTCGGTCTTCGCTACCGCCCGCACGCGCCGCCGCGCGCCTGCCATGACCCGCGCCGGGAGTCATCCCGGCGTCGCTGATCGGTCACTGCGCGAACGACCGCGGCGCCGGGTTCAGGGGCGCTCGCCACCGGGCTCCCGCGCTCCGGAGCGTGGGTCGTCGGGGCCGCCGGCCGCGGCGTGCGCGGTCGTGAGCCCGGCGAAGAAGATCGCAGCGCGGAGGTCGGCGGCGAGGTCCCACACGTCCTCCGGGGGCGGGGCCCCGCAGATCTGGTGGCGGGTGCCGGCCGAGCGCACGGCCACGTCGCGAGCGAACGCGGCCACGATCACCTCACCGCGCATTGAGTGGACGCCGTGGACGGGCGCCGCCACCACGCGCGCGAAGAGCTGCGCGATGGGCAACCCCGATCCGGCGAGCCAGTCCTCGGTGCTGCCGACCATCCACCAGCCCGCCGCTCGCCGGATGACGCAGTCGCCGGCGCTCAGGTCGACGATGTCGGCCACGACGTAGGTGAGGAGGCTCGTCGCCGCCGGTCCCGACGCCGACAAGAACTGACCGGGCCGGGACCGGACCCACTGGAGCGCGTCGATCAAGTTGAGGTCCATCGCTCACATCCTGGTCGGGTGTACGGTGATCTCGCCTGCGCGCCTCAGTCGATTGAATGTTCCGAACGCTTCCACCGGGACAGCGAGCTCGCTGCCGATGAACGAGCCGTAAGTGCCAAGTCTGCCGAGCGGGGTGGTTGAGAGCCCTCCGAGTTCCCGCATCGCAGCTTCCGAGAACCGGTACTCCAAGATCGCTCCCCGGCCGCGCCGACTGGCAAAGTAGGCTGCATCGTCGGCTTCCGTGGCCAAGAAGAAGCCGGGCGGCCCGTCGATCTTCGCGGATGCAGCAAGTGCGGCGTCGAGGTCGGCGCCGCGCAGCAGGTCGACAGCCGAATCAACGTCGGTTCCATGGTACATTACCTTGGCAGTTCGACCCAAGTCGTCCCCTGCGCCAGCACCCACACGGACTAGGTCATCCACGGCGCCGGCCACCGCTTTCGGGCCGCCGCCGCCGCCGGTGGCGATGCCGAAGAGGACGGCGCCGGTGGCCCGACCGCAGTTGCCGTCGGGGCAGGCCTGCGCGTAGGCGTCCTTGGGATGGAGGGAGCTGACGTCGATCTTGCTGAGGCCCGCGACCATGTCCTGGCCGGCCCTGGCGGGGACGCAGAGGAGGTTGAAGCCGCACTCGACCTGCAACTCGAGCGAGTAGCGCGTCGTGTCGACGGCGGCGTCGATGAACCCGTCGATGACCGCGTCCCGGAAGGCGGGGTTGAGGACGTTGTTTCTCCACGCCCACCGGCCCACCCGGCGCAGTCCGCCGAACGACGGGGCGTGGTACTCGGGCGACTGCCTGACGCGAAGGTCGAGGAGGTCGGGGGCGATCTGGATCCGTGTGCCCTTCGAGCCCGGCAGCGCGTCGAAGCCGCCGCTGCGACCGCCGCCGGAGAACGTGAGCGGCTCGCAGATGAGGCACTGCGCGGGCGGTAGCGGCGGCGACTCGCCTGGCGGCTGCATGCCCGACGGATCGGTCAGGTTGACCGGATCGTTGAACGCGAAGGCGTAGGGGTGCGCGGTCTGCGCCCGGCGCGCGTTCATGATGGGGTCGCGCTGGGTGAACCGACCGTGCTCGGGATCGTAGGCGCGCGCGCCGAGGATCGAGATCCCGACCTCCGGCAAGTAGTCGCCGCCGTTCCACAGGTCGTCCGTGTAGCCGAGTCCGTCCACGTCGCCGCTGTCGCTCGTGACCTGGCCGAACAAGCTGTACGTCGCCTCCTGGATCACCGTGCCGTCACCGGCCGTGAAGAAGCGGCTGCCTCGCGCGTCGCCGTGGGTGTAGATGGTGTCGGTGTTGCCGTCGCTGTCCGAGCGCAGGCTCGCCACGATGCCGAGCGGCCCCGGCACGCGCCGGTGGAGCTGGATCTGGCCGTCGCTGCTGTGGCGCCGCTCCTCGATGAGCGCGCCGAAGTGCCAGATCGTTCTTGCGTTGGGTGCGTTGGACACCCGCGTCCGCGCGCGACCGGCGGGGCCGTGGTCGAACGAGACGATGGTCGTGTAGCGAATGGCGCGCGTGATGCGGTTCGCCGAGTCGTACAGGTAGCGGCGCATCAGCACGCCCGGACTCGTCGTGTCGATGAGGACGTTGCCGGCGCCGTCGTACGTGAGCTGGCAGTCGCTGCCGCCGCTGCCCGGCGCGGCGGCCCGGCAAAGGCGATCCGGGTCGGCTGGATCGAACGTGAACGTGCGGTCGCCTGCCCCGGTCGTGGCCACGCGTGTGAGCAGGTTGCCCAGCGGGTCGTGGGTGTAGATCTCGACCCCGGCCGCGATGCCGCCCATCTGGGCGGAGCGCGTGACGCGACCCAGCTCGTCGAAGTCGTAGGCGCGCCTCGTCAGCGAGGTCGGGGTCTCGTGCGACTCGGCGACGACCCGGCCGGCGCCGTCGAAGGCCAGGTTCGACGACCGGTAGGTGCCGCTCGCCGTGTGGGCCGACCAGCCCAGCAGCTCCTCGCGTCCGTCGGCGGCGTAGTCGAAGACCTCGGATACCCCGTTGCCGTAGGCGACGCGCAGGTACTGGCCCTTGGCCGAGACCCCGTAGGCATCGAAGAGGAGCTCGCCGTTGACGACGACCTGCCGCGCGCGTCCCGCGCTGTCGTAGCCGTAGGCGATCTCGTCGGTCGTCTGCGAGGTCGTCAGCGTCAAGCCGTGCAGCCGCCCGCCGGCCGCGAACTCGACCGTCTCGCGCACGGGCTTGCCGTGCTCGGTGTAGCGGTACGTCGTCGAGGCCACGCGGCCGTGACGGTCGTAGCCGTAGTAGATGGCCCCCACGCCCGACGTCTCGACGGCGGAGAGTCGCCCCTCCAGGCGGCCGGTGGGCTGGTCGTCCCCGCCAACATGGGTGTCCCAGATCATCCGGTCGTGCTGCTCGATGGTGGGCGTGCCACCCGTCGCGTGGCGGGTCAGGATCCGGTCCGTGAGTCGACCGAAGCCGTCGTATTGACTGGCGACAGACCTGCGGGCAGCAGCATCGGTCCACCACGTCTCGAGCTCGTTGCCCTGCTCGTCGTACGAGAAGTACCGGGTCGCGATCCCGGGCTCGGTCAGGCTCAGGCGGTTGCCGAGTGAATCGAAGGTGCTGGTCCAGACCACGACGCCAGCGCCCAGGGCCGGGATGAGGAACCGGCGCGTCTCCGTGACTCGGCCGAGTCGGTCCGTGCGCTGGTCGACGCGGTCGAGCCAGTCGCCATTGCCCGTGAAGCGCGCACGCCGAGTCTGACGACCCAGCGCCGTCGACCAGACCTCGTCGCGCGCCAGGTAGCGTGGCGAGGCAGGATCATTCTCGTCGGCGCCGAGGCTGGCGACGTGAGCCGCCCCATCCCGGAAGCTGTAGATGGCGCGGCGGACGAACGTGTCCGTGGCGACGTTGGTCAGCGAGGCGGTCGGGTTCATGCCTGGCGCGGTCACCTGCCGGATCACCCGCCCGCGCACGTCGTGGACGGTCGTCGTGCCGTAGGGCAGGGTCATGGTCGGGGTCGGGAAGAAGCTCGGTCCCGCCGCGAAGGGCGCGGCCTGGTAGATCGCGCGTCCGAGCTCGTCGTAGCGCGTCAGGCCGGACACCAGCGTCTGCGAGCCGTAATCGGCGCCGAGCTCGGTCTGCGTGAACCAGGTGCGGCCCAGCGCATCGAGCACCGTCTGCGATCGGAGCCTGTCGCTGGCGCTGTCCTCGGCGCTCGTCGCGGTCGTACCGGGGAAGGTCTCCACCGTCACGCGTCGCGGCACGGTGTCGACGTAGGAGAGGCGGCGCCGGGTGGTCTTCACGCCCTCGGCGTTGACGACCTCGCGGACCACGCGCCCGTGCGCGTCGTGATCGACGAGCGTGATGACGCCGGCGTGGTCGGTCTCTTGCGAACCTGTCGAGGGCCAGGTCGAGCGCGCCCACGTCGTGACGAGCGTGGCGGCGACATCCGACGCCTGGTCCCCGACCTGCGTCAGGCTGGCGCCGTACTCGTCATACTGGAACCAGGTGGCCTGGGTTGCGACCGTGCCCGTGCCCTGGGTGCGAGTGGTCGTGGTCGACTCGACCCTGCCGAGGTCGTTGTACGTGAACCGCTCGACCTCGTGGCTGTCGAGGTAGCCGGAGGGGCCGTACCGGTCGACCCAGCGGGAGGTCAGACGTCCGACCTGGACCTGGCCGGCCGGGAGGCCGTCGTAGCGGAAGCGCGCGGCCGAGATGACCTGCGGTACTCCGGGGAGATCGCCCTTGGGTGTGCCCCAGCCGCAGTCGGTCAGGACGACGCTGGCGATGACCGACGGAAACGGCGTCTCCTCCACGTACTTCCCGGCGCCGGCCACCGCGGCGTACGAGATCTCCGTGCAGACGTCGTCGTCGTTCCGCCGGAGATCGCCGCGACCGACGAGCTTGGTGGGACGGCCATAACGGTCGACCCCGGCCACGGTGGAGCCCGACATGACGTTCTGCAGGGATGGGGGAGCCGCGTCACCTAGCCAGCGCTGCTCTTGCCGCTGATAGGCGACGCCGGCGGCGCGGCAGAGCCCGGTGGCGGCGAGCGCGCCCGTCAGTGGATCGAGGTCGCCGCACTCCAGCGCCTCGGGTGGGACCACCGGTGGTGAGCCCTGTTGACCATCGACGAGCTGGATCGCGCCGTGCTTTGCCTCGCTTCGTCCGTGCACGGGACTGCCGTTCCAGGTCAGGAAGAACTCCGGCCACGGCAGCGTGCTGATCGAGAACTCCGAGACCCTGGCGAGCCCGCCGGAGCTCATGTGCTCGACGTAGATCGAACCAGCAGGGGCCATCGGATCTCGATCGCTGATCGTCACGAGCGCTTCGATCGTCGACTCGCCCGGGCGCGCGGGCTTCCCCCTCATCGCGACCTGCCGGCGGTACCCGGGGAAGACCCAGGCCGCCGCCAGCGGGTCGTAGGCCATCTCGGCCTCGCCGTAGGCGTAGTACGTCGGCGCCAGGTTGGGCGCCGAGCCGTCCAGGACCAGCGTGCCGGTCTCGCCGACGACGATCTCGGGGAACGGGACGTCGTGGCGCGTGAGGTTGTCGTGCTTGGCGTTCTTGTACCTCACGTGCGTGAGGGCGCCGTATCCGTTGTCGACCGCGAGCAAGCGCTGCGCGTCAGCCGGTGTGCTGCCGGCGCCGACCTCGAGCGTGGCCATCCAGAGCTCGGTCCCGATCACGCGGAGCAACTCGGGCTTGCCGTCGCCGTCGAGATCGGTGAGCCCGCTGATGTTCCAGCCCAGGGAGCCGCAGGTGCCGCGTGTCAGCGACAGCTCGAACGGGAGCTGCGGTGGCGTCTCGATCACCCGCGGCGGGCTGTAGCCGACGCCCAGGTTGAAGCGAACCGAGTCATGCGAGACGATGTCGACGAGCCCGTCGCCATCGAGGTCGACCTCGCCCTGGATCTGCCGCGACTCGAACAGCGCATCGGGGCCGTCGCAGACCCGGTGGCGATCGGTGCCGAAGGCCGCCATCGGGCTGCTCGCCGAGTACTCTGCGAAGGTGTGGACCGTCGCCATACCTTCACCCGTTCGGTCGGCGTAGCCGGCGGTCTGCCAGCTCAGGCTGGGTGTCGGCGCAGGCGCGCCGCCCATCGCATGCTGCGCCGAGGTTCCGGTCGTCCAGTGCGCCACGCCGTGTGGTGCAGCATCCTCGACGTGACCGTGCTCGGGATATGGCGACCCGTTGATCCCCTGGAAGGCACCGTGACGGTTGTGGAACACCAGGCGCGTCGCCGTGGACATGACGTACTCGTCGCCGGTGACCCCGTTCTCGAGACCCTGCCAGGTGCGCGCGTCGATCCACTGCTGATGCCGCAGGCGACACGTCCGACCGTAGGGCTGATTGACCCCGTGAGGCTCCTCGACGCAGACAGGATCCGGGAACGGACTGAGCGATCGCCAGAATCCATCCTCGTGCTGGCGAACTGGCTGGGACGTGGACACGAAGTCCGGATAGCTGTCGCCGTTCGTGTCCGCGAGCAACCACTCCGTCATGGTGTCGACGTTCCACGCGTGCTCGTAGTTCGACGGCACAGGGGGCAGTCCCGGGATGGGCTCCAGATCCGGACACGGCGCTGGCGAGCCACACGAGTCGTTCATGCACTCCTGGATCGTGCAGGTCGCCCTATCCCAGCGCGGCCACGAGCGAGCGCGATCGATCGCGAGGTGCTCCTTGCCGCTCAGGAACGGCACCTCGGTGTTCTCCAGGTGAGCTCGCAGGGGTTCGATGTCGACCTGGACGGGGTGCCACGCGATCCTGCCATCCAGGGCTCGCCGGTTGAGCCAGACCCGCCAGTGCTGGAGGTCCTGGCCGCCATGGACATCGATCACGTCCAGGCGCCCATCCCCGTCCCAGTCGACGAACTGACTCCAGGTCTGCGTGGTGATCATGGCGGCCCGGTCCGCTCGCTGGCTCCCGGTGCGGCGGTCCGAGGTCTGCTCGAAGAGCTCCGCTGGTTGCGTCCACTCCATCGCCACGCCGCCGAACTGCGGACCACCCTCGGTGGCCCGTCCGCGGTGGAGCTTCCAGGTGCTGCCGACCTTGTAGACGAGGTCGGGCACTCCGTCGCCCGTGAGGTCGCGGATCAGGTGTCGTGCACGGGTCCGTTCGGTACGGACGCCGTTCTCCTCAGTCGCGCTCACATGGTTGGTGGCGAGCTCGTGCGCGAAGTCGGCGCCGGGCGCGTAGTTCCGGGCGACGAGCCGTGGCTTCCCGAAACGGATCGTCGGTTGGTCGCCGATCTCGTGGGCGAGTGTTCCGTACTGGTAGCGAGCGACCGTGAGCGTCGTGCTCGCGCCCGGGAAGCCCTCCTCACCGGCCCTGGTCACCTCCCGGAGTCGCGGCCTCTCGGTGGTGGGGTCACGATCGTAGTCGAGCGAGTAGGACCGGATCACCTTCGCGGGGCTGCCTCTCGACAGGTTGTTCCTCGCCTTGATACGGACGGATCGCAACACCTGTCCTCGCTCGAACACCGTGCCGTCGTCCCGCACACGCTCGAATGGATAGGCCGCCTGACCATTCTCCGTCGCGCACGCGGGGAGCCGCCGCTCGTCCTGCAGGCTGAGCGGTTCGCGCCAGAACGGCTCGTGGACGAGCTCGATCTCGTAGAGCGGCGTCGTCCCGGCGCGGTCGAACGTGTAGGCGAGGCTCCGCAGGGCGAGCCCGGCGCGACAGCCCTGGACGGCTGGAACGTCGTATCGGAGGTCCACGCGATCGCCGCCGATCGAGTCGCGCACCTCGGCCAGGAGCCAGAGCTCCGGGTCGTCGACGCTGCCAAGGCTCGAGGCCGGGCGGAAGACGTACTCGTGGTTGTCGAGGGTCCGGAGCGACCACTCGTTGCCGCTCCGGCGCAGCTCCATGAACGACCTGCCACGTGCGGGCCACCAGGTCGAGCCGACCGCGCGCATGAGGTGGACCTGACCGCCCAGCGAGACCGTGACGCGCTCGCTGCCGATCGGGTGGCTCATCGTGGAGGTGGTCTGGTACGCCCACGGCTTGCGTCGCCACGCCGTGGTCGAGCGCCGCACGTACGAGATGGGTACGTCCCAGCCCAGACCGGCGACTCCCGCACGCGTGGACCCGGTGTGGCTGACCGCGAGCGGGATGGGCACGGAGCCGCGGGGCGACGGGAGGTCGAGCGGGATGGACGTGCCGAACCCACCGGAGGGTGAGACGGCGCCATCCATCCCGGCGCCCGCGCCAACGGTGGTGTGGGTCTGTTCCGGCGCGACCTGCGCGGAGGCGACCGTGGCGACGGTCAGCATGAAGCCGACGGCCGCGGCCAGCGAGCGCTGGCAACTGTTCGGGGGAAGGTCTCTTGTCCGCATCATGACGGCCCCTATCGAGGCGGTCGCGCCGCGGTTGCGTACAAGAACAAAGAAAGATCGCGTGCGTCTGGAAGCCGCGCGATCTCGGTCGCTTGCGCCGCATCAATCCCTCGGTCGGGCGGTCGACGCCCCCCTCGTCACGCACCCCCCCCCCCGCCCCCGTCACTCGATCCGCAGGTTGCGCTCCAGCTCCTCGGGGTTGCTGGAGGCGTAGATCGCGGTCTCCATCGAGATGAGGCCGGTGTTGACCAGGTCGAGCAGGTGCTGGTCGAAGAGCTGCATCGAGTAGAGGTCGCGGCCCTTGCGGATCATGTCGGGGATGTCGGCGAGGCGGCCGCCGGTGCGGATGCACTCGCGGATGGTGCGGGTGACCCGCAGGATCTCCACGGCCGGCAGGCGGCGCCGGCCCTCCTTGGCGACCAGGAGGCGGAGCGAGACCACGGCCTGCAGGCTGTCGCCGAGGCGCTCGCGGATGACGTCCTGGGCGTCGGGCTCGAACAGGCCGACGTAGCGCTGGATCGTCGAGACCGAGTCGGGGGTGTGGATCGCCGAGATCACGAGGTGGCCGGTCTCGGCGGCCTTGAGGCAGGTGGCGGCGGTCTCGCGGTCGCGGATCTCGCCGACCATGATGACGTCGGGGTCCTGACGCATCGCCGCCACCAGCGCGTCCTTGAAGCTCTCGGTGTCGGAGCCGACCTCGCGCTGGATGATCATGCACTTGCCGGGCTCGTGCAGGAACTCGATGGGGTCCTCGATCGTGATGATGTGAGCGTGCCGCGTGTCGTTGATGTAGCGCAGCATCGCCGCGATCGTCGTGGTCTTGCCGTTGCCGGTGGCGCCGGTGACCAGGATGAGCCCGCGCCGGGTGTCGGCGATCTCGGCCAGCACCGGCGGCAGGTTCAGGTTCTCGATCGTCATGACGTTGATCGGGATGAGGCGCATGACGATGCCGACCGTGCCGCGCTGGCGGAAGATCGACGCCCGGAAGCGGCCGCGGGTGGCCAGCGCGTACGACACGTCGATCTCGCCGAACGGCCGCGTGAAGTCGACCGGCGTGCCCCGCTCCTCCAGGATCATGCGGGCGATGGCCTCGGTGTCGCCGGCGGTCAGCGGCGGGACCTTGATCGCGCCCAGCAGCTCGCCGTGCAGGCGGTAGTGGGGCGGGTAGCCGACCTCGAAGTGGATGTCCGAGACGCCGCGCTCGATGCCGAACGCGAGCAGCTTCTGCAGGGTCGCCTTGTCCATGCCCATGGGTGAACCGTGTCCCGGATGCGAGTTGGGGCCCGGCGCCGACCCGCCGGGAGGAGCGGGCGGTCGGAACCCCTGGGGATCAGTTTAGCTCAGGCTTGGTCGGGGCCTCGGGTAGCGGCGGGGCATCCTCGTCGCGGCGGCGCAGGCTCTCGATGAGCGGCCGCGTCCGCGGGTCGGCGGTGGGCGGGGTCGGGCGCGGCGGTCGCCAGCGGGTCGGCCCGTGGGGCTGGGTCTCGTCGGCGGGATCGCGCGGCGCGGCGATCTCACCCAGGACCTCGGCGGTGGGCGGGGCCTCGGCCACCGGGCGCAGCTCCTCGGCCAGCGGCCGGCTCTCGCCGGCGCCGGCCGCGGGTGGGATCAGGAACGCGCCCGAGCCGCGAGCGACGCCGGCGAGGTCGAGGCGCTCGCCGGTCTGCTCGCGCTCGTCGTCGTCGTCGTCCTCGTCGTGGAGCTCGCCGTCGCCGTCGAGGTCCGGATCGCGGACCGCGGTCAGCGGCTCGAGGTGACGGCTGCCGATGGCCAGGATCGACCGCCGCACGCTGCCGCGGACCTTGGGGAAGGGCGGGCCGGGGCGGGCCAGGTAGAAGCCCTGGCCGTAGCGGATGCCGAGCTCGCGCAGGGCGATGAGGTCGTCGAGGGTCTCGATGCCCTCGGCGACCATCACGGCGTCGATGGTGTCGGCGATGTGACCGAGCGATCGCAGCATCTCGCGCTTGACCGTGGAGCGGGCCACGCCGCGCGACAGCACGTCGGACAGCTTGATGAAGTGCGGGCGCAGCGCCATCACCGTCTCGAGGTTGGAGTGGCGGGTGCCGACGTCGTCGATGGCCACCCCGAAGCCCATGCTGGTGTAGGTGGCGAGGGCGCGCCGGAAGGCGGCGAAGTTCTCGATGGCCAGGCGCTCGCTGATCTCGAAGACGATGTTGGCGGGGGTGAGCGCCGCCGCCGACAGGAGGTGGCTGACCTCGATCTCGATGAAGCTGGCGTCGTAGAACGACATCGGCAGCAGGTTGACGAACAGCCGGTGCACCGGCTCGAGCCCTACCGCCCGCCGCAGCGCGCCGCGGAAGCAGGCGCGGTCGAGCTCGAACGTGAGGTTGACCTCGTCGGCGACGGCGAACAGGGTCGCCGGCGACTCCATGCGCGTGCCGCGCGGGCCGCGGGTCAGGGCCTCGTGGCCGAAGATCTCGCCGGTCTCGAGGTGGACGATGGGCTGGTAGACCGCCATCAGGTTCTCGCCCAGGATGATGTCCTGCAGCACCGCCTTGTCGCGCTGGGCGGCGCGCTGCCGCGACAGCCGCGCCGCCTCGTGGGCCTCGGTCACCAGCCGCGCCACCAGGCGCTCCGGCCGGACCATCGGGTTGGACAGCACGCGCGCGGCGCCGACGTGGACCCGCGGCTCGTCGCGCAGCAGCTCGCGCAGGGCGGGGGCCAGGCCGCTGGCGACGGCCTCGGTGACCGCCGCGGTCAGGCGCTCGAGGTCGACCTGGCTGGCGTCGCGCGGCGACAGGAGGCAGATGTACGCGTCGTCGTCGTTGGCGCGGCAGATGACGTCGCGCGAGCGCAGGAACTGGCCGCGCAGGCTCTCCAGCACCGCGCCGGTCTGGTCGAGCAGCTCGGCGTAGCGGGCGACGCCGAGCTCGGTGCGGATGCGCTCGAGCTGGGGCAGATCGAGGTAGAGGCAGCTCACCGCGCGGTCGCGCTGGAGGATCGCGATCACCTCGCCCATGCGCTCGTGGTAGGGGCGGAAGCGATCGTCGCCGGCGTCGGGCGGGGACACCACCAGCGGCGTGGGCGCGGCGTCGGCGATGAAGTGGACCTGGCTCTTGCCGCCCTGCTTGGCGGCGCGCAGCGCGGCCAGGGCGGCGTCGAGCAGGGCGTCGGGCGCGGCGGCGTCGTCGGGCAGCGCGGCGACGCCGACCGTGACCGTCAGGTGCTGGTCGCCGGGCAGGGTCGCCGCCGACACCACCTCGCGCAGGCGCTCGGCCTTGGCGATCGCGCCGCTCTTGCCGGTGTCGGGGAGGAGGATCGCGAACTCCTCGCCGCCGAAGCGGGCGGCGATGTCGCCGCCGCGCACGCGCCCCGGCGAGTCGCCGGCGATGAGGAGCTGGGCGACCCGGCGCAGGACCTGATCGCCGGCCTGGAAGCCGACCGCGTGGTTGACGCTGGCGAAGCCGTCGAGATCGACCAGGAGCAGCGACAGGTTGCGACCGGCGCGCTGGGCCCGCGCCACCTCCTCGCGCAGGCGATCCTGGAAGACGCCGTGGGTGTAGAGGCCGGTCAGGGCGTCGCGGAAGCGATCGGCGGCGACCGGCTCGCCGGGCTCGGGGCGCGGCGATCGCGGCGCCCGGGCGGTGGCCGGGGCGTCGCCGTCGGCGTCGACGGCCGCGCCCCCCGCCGCCGCCAGGCGGTCGCGGGCCGCGCGCAGCTCGTCGGCGAGCCGGCGGTTGTCGAGCTCGAGGTCGCGCGCGCGCGCGAGCTGATCGACGAGGCCGAGCAGCTCGGGCGCCCGCCACGGCTTGCGCACGACGCAGTGGACGTGGCCGGCGGCGACCGCGGCCAGGACCGGATCGGCGTCGGCGTAGCCGGTGACCAGCACGCGCCGGACGTCGGGGCGCAGGGCGGCGATGCGGGTCAGGAGCTGGACGCCGTCGGTGCCGGGCATGCGGTAGTCCGCCAGCACCACCGCCAGGTCGTCGTCGGCCTCGACCGCGGCGAGGGCGGCGGCGGGGAGCGCCTCGGTGACCACGTCGTAGCGACGGCGCAGGCAGCGATCGAGCAGGTCGAGGTTGTGCGGCTCGTCGTCGACGCACAGCACCCGTGGCCGCTCACCGGGCACCGGCAGGCGCCCCGGCGAGCCCGCCCCCTCAGGCGACGCCCGCGTGTCGTCGGATACACCCAATGTCACTCGTGATTATAGAGGGGGATCGCGCGCCACCGAAAGCCAGTTCGGGGGCGCGACCCGAGGTGGGCGTGGGCGGCGCGCCCCGGCCGGGTAGGGCCGGGTCGCACCGTCGGGTCGGAGCTTTTCTTCATCGGTCCCCGCAGATCCTTGGCCGCGCCCGGCGCGCGTCCGGAGGCTTTCTGCTAACGTCGGAGACTCGAGGGGCATGCGCGGCAAACGCATCCTGTTCTTCGATCCGGATCCCCGCGCACGGCGGGTGGCCGAGCGTGCGCTCGCCGCGACCGGATCCGAAGTGCACTCGGCGGTCGACACCGCCGAGCTGGCGAACCGGCTCGACCAGGAGGCGGGCTGGGACCTGCTGATGCTGTGCTTCGACCCGCCGCTGTGCGACGACCCGGCGTGGATCGATCGCCTGGCCGCCTTCGAGGCCGGCCACCCCCGCACCAAGATGGTGCTGCACGCGACCGAGCCGACCGAGGAGTACCTGCCGCTCCTGGCCACCCGCCCGTTCCTGCGCAACATCATCGCCAAGAACGAGGACCCGCTCGAGCCCGACGAGCTCATCATCACCGCCGAGAAGCTCCTGCGCCAGGACCTGTTCGGGCTGCAGAAGTACCTCCTGTGGGGGGTCGAGCCGTACCGGGTCGAGATCCGCGACTCGCGGCTCAAGCAGGACTACATCCACGAGGTCGCCAGCTACGCCCAGACCCTGGGCTGCAACGAGCGGGTGGTCGAGCTGGTCGAGACCGTCACCGACGAGCTCATCACCAACGCCATCTACAACGCGCCCCGGACCGAGACCGGCGAGCCCAAGTACGCCCGCCGCTCGCGCCGCGATCCGGTGGTGCTGGCCGACGACGAGGTCGGGCAGCTCGAGTTCGCCTGCGACGGCGACTACATCGCGATCGCCCAGATCGACCCCTTCGGCGCGCTGACCCAGGACACGGTCGTCAGCTACCTCAACCGCTGCCTGGTCAAGGGACCGGAGCAGCTCTCCGACGCCTCGGGCGGCGCCGGCATCGGCCTCTACCGGGTGTTCCAGTCGCTGTCGAAGTTCATCATCAACGTCGATCCCGGCAAGCGGACCGAGGTCATCTGCCTGCTCGACCTGCGGCTCACGATGAAGCGCTTCCGCCAGGCGGCCAAGTCCTTCCACATCTTCATCCGCGATCGCGGCGACGGCGGACGAGGGCTCTAGCCGTGGCGGTCCGGGTCCCCTTCACGCTCGAGATCGGCCACGACGGCAACGCCGACGTCGTCACCCTGGCCGGGGTGATCGACGAGAACTCCGACCTGTCGCCGCTGGTCCAGCTCGGCGAGCGGCCGATCCGCATCCACCTCCGCGGCGTCCGCCGCATCAACTCGTACGGGGTGCGGGCGTGGATGGACGCCATCCGCCGCATCCCCATCACCACCCGCCTGAGCTTCGTGCACTGTCCGCCGCCGGTGGTCGATCAGTGCAACATGGTCCAGGGCTTTCTCGGCCACGGCACGCTCGAGTCGTTCTACGCGCCGATGACCTGCGCCGAGTGCGACGAGCAGCTCGATCAGCTCTTCGAGACCGCCGCCTGCCGCGCCAACGGCGGCAAGCTGCCGACCACGCCGTGCCCGCGCTGCGGCCGGCCGATGGAGGTCGACGATCTCGAGGAGCAGTACCTGCTGTTCGTGCGCGACTCGATGTGAGGCACGGCCCGGCGCGGCGCGGGCGAACCGCGCACCCTGGCGCACCCGGACGCGCTGTCAACCTGTGACGGTCGGGGCGCGCGCCGCTGTCCTGGCCAAGGCCGCTGCCGGTGGCTGACGCCGGCGTCGCGGTGCAAGTCGGCGACATCTCGGTGCGACCGCCGGTGCGACCGGGTGCGACGCCGCAGGGACACGGCTGCGAGCCGGGGTCGACAGCGGCGAGCCGCGTTCGGTCGCGGCGCGCCCCGCGCAAGTGGGCGTGGCGACGAGGGTCGCGGAGGCGCGCCGGCGGCGGCGGTCTGGCCAGGGACCTGGCCCGGAGCTTGAAGTAGCTCGGGGCATGACGACCATCGTTTCCAACCGACTCATCGACATCGCCGCGCGCCAGAGCCGTGGCCGCCGGCACGACGTCGTGTTCGCCACGGTCATCTCGCTGCTCGCCCTCGTCTGCGCCTCCATCGTGCTGTGAGCGCCCGCTGCCCCGACGGGCAGCGGCGCGTTCACCCGAGCGCCATCATCCGGGCCAGCGCGGTGGTGGTGTTCCAGTTGCGGATCGTGAGGTCCTGGTAGACGGGGAGCTGGACGAGCTTGGTCAGGTGGCTCTGCGCCGCGCGCGCGATGAGCCGCCGGGCGTAGAGAGCGAGGGTGCCGGCGGCGACGGTGTCGACGCCCTCGCGCGGGCGGAGCTCCGCGAGCGCGCGGGCCGCCGTCATCGGCGCGCGCACGAACAGGACGTCGTAGCGGTAGCGGGCGGGCTCGCCGCCGAAGCCGGCGGGCGCCTCGGCGACGACGCGGGCGACCTGGGCCCGATCGAGCAGCACCAGCCGCGCGGCGTACCCGAAGCGCGCGGCCAGCGCCGCCTCGAGGGTGGCGCGCAGCGCGGCGAGCGGCCGGCGTCGCCCCGGCGCGTGGAACACGACGTTGCCGCTCTGGATGTACGTCGCCACCTGCGTGCAGCCCGCCGCCTCGAAGCAGGCGCGCAGCGCCTCCATCTTGATGATGTTCTTGCCGCCGACGTTGATCCCGCGCAGGAGCGCGAGGTGCGGGCGGCTGGCGACGCGGGTGGCGGGCATCGACGTGACGCCCGAGCATCACCCGCGGGCCGCGCGGGGGACAAGCGGCGGCGGCGGTGGTGGTGCGCCGATCAGTCGACCAGCTCGACCTCGACGGTGGCGCCGGCGGCGACGGTGACGGTGCGGTCGACGTAGCGATCGCGGCCGCGCTCGTCCTCGGCCAGGAGCGAGACCTGGTAGGTGCCGCCGGCGACCGCCAGCTCGAAGCGGCCCGCGGCGTCGGTGGTGGCCATGGTGGTGGGCGGGCCCTCGGGCTGGCGATCGAGCAGGACGAAGCGACCGGCGGCGGGCTGGCCGCCGGCGCGGACGACGCCGGTGATGCGGCCGGCGGCGCCGAAGCGGAGCTCGACCCGAGCGTCGGCGGGGCCGGCGGCGAGGCGGACCGCGGTCGTCGCGCCCAGATCGCCGGTGGCCTGCACGTCGCAGTCGCGGTCGGTGGGCAGGGCGCGGGCGAAGCGGCCGCGGCGATCGGTCTCGGCGGTGAGCAGGCCGGGGATCCCGACCGGCACGAAGCGGACGGTGGCGCCCCCGACCGGCCGACCGCCGGCGTCGACGACGGTGCCGCTGACCTCGCGGCCGCGGGTGAGGACGAGGTCGCCGAGGTCGACGGTCTCGCCGGCCCGGACGACGACGTCGCCGCGCACCAGCTCGGGGACGCCGCGGGCGTCGACGCGTACGGCGTGGCGCTCGGGAGGTACGCCGGCGAGGTGGAAGCGGCCGTCGGCGCCCACCGGCTGCGGCGTGCCGCCGAGCCGGACCCGCAGGTCGGCGGGCAGCGGCCCGCCGCCGCTCATCACCACGCGACCGCGGATCGCGCCGTCGGCCGGCAGCCGGATCGTCACGTCGTCGCCGGCCACCGCGCGCACCCCGGTCGAGCGCATCGCCAGCGACACCGCGGCGAAATGGCCGGGGCGCATCGCGGTCAGGACGTAGGCCTGGTCGCGGGCGAGGCCGTGCAGCTCGAAGCGGCCGTCGACGTCGGTGACCTCGACGCCGGCGGCGGTCGCCCGATCGTCGTCGCGGGTGTCGTGGACGAAGAACACCGAGACGTCGGGCGCCGGCGCGCCGGCGGCGTCGAGGACGACGCCGCTGATGAGCTGGTCGTCGTCGAGGGTGAGCACCAGGTCGTCGCGGTCCTGGCCGCCGCGGGTGTCGACCACCGCCGGCGGGCTCGCCGCCTGATCGTGCAGGGCGACGAGCTGGAGCTGGTCGCGCGGCAGGCCGCGGGCGGCGAAGGCGCCGGTGCCGTCGGCCTGCACGGTGCGGAAGACCCGGCCGCCGTCGCGGAACCGGACCTCGACGGTGGCGCCGGGCGCCGGCGCCAGAGCGGCGGTCGCGACCACGCCGGCCACGGTGACGCCGTCGCCGACGACGACGGTGACCGCGGGCGCCGGGCCGCGCCCGGGCACGACCACGCGGGCCAGGCCGAGCTCGTGGTCGGGGTGATCGGCGTGGACGACCCACGGCCCGGGCTCGACGCCGGGCAGGGTGAACCCGCCGTCGTCGCCGCTGCGCACCGCGCCCTTGACCCCGGCCAGGCCCGGCATCGGCGACGGCGCGACCTCGATCGACGCGCCGGCCACCGGCGCGCCGCGGGCGTCGACCACGCGGCCGTGCACCGGCGTGCCCGCGGTCAGCTCGACGGTGACGCGCCACGTCCCCTCCTGGGTGCTGTCGACGCCCTGGGCGGCGATGGCGTGGCCGGTCGCCGCGCACCACGCCTCGAGCCCGGCCGCGGGCATGGCGCGGAAGGTGGCGACGCCGTCGGCGTCGGTGGTGGCCTCGAGGTCGAGCGCGCCCGGGAACATCGAGCGCATGCGCACGCCGGCGCGGGCGCCGGCCAGCGGCGCACCCGTCGCCTCGGCGACGCAGCGGACCTCGACCCGGCCGGCCGGGTAGAGCCGGAGCGTGACCGGCGTGTCGACCGGCGCGACCCGGGCCTCGAGCGGGCCGCCGTAGCCGTCGCCGGCCCGGGCCTCGACCACGTACACGCCCTCGGTCAGCCCGTCGAAGCGGAAGCGGCCGTCGGCGGCGGAGCGGGTCCGGCGCGGCGGCGCGGCGAGCAGCACCTCGGCGTCGGCGACGGGCGCGCCGGCCTGGTCGACGACCACGCCGACCAGGGGCAGGCGCGGCAGCGCGGCGGTGAGCCCGCGCCGCCGCTCGTCGATGACCCGGCGGCGCCGGGCGTCGTCGGCCGCGCCCGCCCCCACCTCGGCGGCGGCGGCGCGCTCGGCGG
>CAADGB010000502.1 GCA_900696455.1 uncultured delta proteobacterium | reverse complement strand
CGGCGCCGGCCGTGGGCCGGAGCAAGCCGCGGCCCCGAGGGCGACGCAGGCGGCGACCACCGCGCCCGGGCCGGGCCCGGCGGGGGCGAGCGCGGGCCGGCGGGGCGGCGCGACCACGCTCAGGCGCTCAGCTCGAGCATGCGCTGGATGGGCGCCAGGGCCTTGACCCGGATGGGCTCGGGCACGTCGACCTGGGGCTGCAGGTCGCGCAGGCACAGGTAGAGCTTGGCCAGGGTGTTGCGCCGCATGTGCGGGCACAGGTTGCACGCGCAGCTCTCGTCGTCGGGCGGCGCGGCGATGAGGGTCTTGCCCGGGGCCTCGGCCTGCATCTTGTGGAGGATGCCGGCCTCGGTGGCGACGATGAAGGTCTGGGTCGGGCTCTCGCGCGCGTACTTGATGAGCCCCGAGGTCGAGGCGACGTGGGCGGCGTGGCGGAGGATGCCCTCGTGGCACTCGGGGTGGGCGATGATCTCGGCGTCCGGGTGCCGGACCTTGAGCTCGAGCAGCCGGCGCTCGCTGAACGACTCGTGGACAATGCAGGTGCCCGGCCACAGCGGGATGTCGTCGCGCCCGGTCTCCTTCTTGACGAAGGCGCCGAGGTAGCGGTCGGGGGCGAACACGACCTTCTCGCCGGCCAGGGCCTTGACGATCTTCACCGCGTTCGACGAGGTGCAGATGATGTCGGACAGCGCCTTCACCTCGGCCGAGCAGTTGATGTAGGTGACGACGGTGTGGCCGGGGTAGCGCTCGAGCCAGCGCGCGAACGCCGGCGCCGGGCAGCCGTCGGCCAGCGAGCACCCGGCCTCGAGGTCGGGCACCACCACGACCTTGTGCGGGTTGAGGATCTTGGCGG
Source organism: uncultured delta proteobacterium (assembly GCA_900696455.1). Taxonomy (GTDB): domain Bacteria; phylum Myxococcota_A; class Polyangia; order Haliangiales; family Haliangiaceae; genus UBA2376. The sequence goes on along the minus strand of CAADGB010000502.1, from coordinate 37,216 downwards.
TCTCGGCCATGAAGTGGACGCCGCAGAAGGCGATGACGTCGGCGTCGGTGCGGGCGGCCGCCTGCGAGAGCTGCAGCGAGTCGCCGACGAAGTCGGCCAGGTCCTGGATCTCGGACTCCTGGTAGTAGTGGGCGAGGATGACGGCGTTGCGCTCGGCCTTGAGGCGGCGGATGCCGTCCTCGAGCTCGTCGTCGGTCAGGTCGAGGGGCGCGGCCGGGGCGGGGGTGCCGACCACCGGCAGCCGGGGGGAGTCGTCGCTCATGGGTGGGCCTCGCGGCTAGCTGGTCGATCTGATGAAGATCGTGGTGATTTCGTACCACGGCCGCGGCGGGCCGCCGACCGAGAATCCGGATGATCCCGGCCGGCCACCTGTGTAGGATGCGCCGATGGTCCGGGGAGCTGTCCGTCTGTCCCTCTACGTCCTCCTGGCATCGGTCGCGGCCTGCGCCACGTCCGACGTCTCGTCGCAGGAGGACGCCGCCGTCGACGCCCCCCAGACCGACGCCTGCGCGCCGACGTCCGAGACCTGCAACGGCGCGGACGACGATTGCGACGGCGACGAGGACGAGGACTTCCCGACCCTGGGCGACGCGTGCACCGCCGGCAGCGGCTCCTGCGTCGCCACCGGGGTCTACGTCTGCGACGAGGCCGGCACCGGCGTGCGCTGCAACGCGATGCCCGGCGACGGCGGCGCCGAGACCTGCAACGGCATCGACGACGACTGCGACGGCGACACGGACGAGGGCTTCGGCCTGGGTGCGCCCTGCGACGGCGCCGACGCCGACCTGTGCACCGAGGGCGTCGTGGTGTGCGCGGCGGCCGGCGGCGGCACCACCTGCAGCGACCTCACCGACGACACCCTCGAGCTGTGCAACGGGCTGGACGACGACTGCGACGGCGCGATGGACGAGGGCTTCGACCTGGGCACCGCCTGCGACGGCCCCGACACCGACGCCTGCGTCGAGGGCGTCATCGTGTGCGCCGCCAACGGCACCGCGGTGTGCAGCGACATGACCTCGAGCACGGTCGAGCTGTGCAACGGCCTCGACGACGACTGCCAGAACGGCATCGACGACGGCTTCGCGGTCGGCGGCGCGTGCGTGGTCGGCCTCGGCGCCTGCCAGCGCGCCGGCCAGTACGTGTGCAGCACCGACGGCACCGGCGTGGTCTGCAGCGCCACCCCGGGCACGCCCACCGCCGAGATCTGCGGCGACGGCATCGATCAGGACTGCAACGGCTCCGACGCCATGTGCCCCACCAACGACGCCCCGGCCGGCGCGATCAACATCAGCGGCGGCGGCACCTTCACCGTCGACCTGACCGCCGCCCGCAACGATCAGGACTACTCGGGCAGCTTCTGCGGCTCGACCGGGGGCCGCGACGTCTTCTACACCTTCACCCTGCCGGCCGCCGAGGTCGTCTACGTCGACACCTTCGGCTCGAGCTACGACAGCGTGGTCCGCATCTTCGCCGGCGCCTGCACCGCGCTCGGCGCCCACCAGGTCTGCTACGACGCCCAGTGCAGCGGCACCCAGAGCCAGGGCGCGCTCCAGCTCGCCGCCGGCACCTATTGCCTGGTGGTCGACCAGTACTCGAGCTTCCATACCACCGGCGCCACCACGCTCACGTTCACCCGCGGCGGGCGGCCGGGGACCGCGATCGCCGCCGCCAGCGGGAGCCAGACCGGGACCACCGCCGGTGGCACCAACCACAGCAGCGGCTCGTGCCGCACCAACAGCGCGCCCGACGTCGGCTACCACTTCACGCTGTGCCCGGCGACGACGCGCACCGTCGGCGCCAACACGTGCACCGGCACCTCCTACGACTCGGTCATCTACACCGGCAAGGCGCCCAGCTCGACCAACCTGCAGTGCAACGACGATAGCTGCGGACTGCAGTCGTCGTTCACGGGGGCGACGGCGGTGGGCCCGGGCCTGTTCTGGCTGATCGTGGATGGCTACTCGACGGCCAGCGGCGCCTTCACCCTGACGTACACCATCAACTGACGGCGCCGGGCGCGCGGCGGCGGCGCGTCGGATCCCGGGCGAGCGCCGGCCGGGGTTCGGTGTTATGGTGCCGCCGACCGACCCTTCCGGACATAGCTGGGGGAGCCCACCGCGGCTGAGAGGCACGCATCCGGCGTGCGACCCCTCGAACCTGCTCCGGGTAATGCCGGCGAAGGAAAGCCACATGAGCACCAAGCGCACCCTGCCCACCGTCACCACCGATCCGGTGGCCGACGTCCCGCCCGTCGAGGGCTTCCCGGCCTCCGAGAAGGTCTACGTCGAGGACGGCGACCTGCGGGTGCCGTTCCGCCGCGTCCCCCTCGCCGGCGGGGAGCCGCCGTTCGACGTCTACGACACCTCGGGCCCGGTCAACCCCGACCTCCACCGCGGCCTGCCCCGGCTGCGCCAGCCGTGGATCGAGCGCCGGCTGCGCGAGGGCGACACCGGCAACCGGACCCAGATGCACTACGCCCGCCGCGGCCTCGTCACCGAGGAGATGCGGTTCATCGCCCTGCGCGAGGGCCTCGACCCCGCGTTCGTACGCGACGAGGTCGCCCGCGGCCGCGCCATCATCCCCGCCAACATCAACCACCCGGAGAGCGAGCCGATGATCATCGGCCGCAACTTCCTGGTGAAGATCAACGCCAACATCGGCAACTCGGCGGTGTCGTCGTCGATCGGCGAGGAGGTCGACAAGCTGCGGTGGGCGGTGAAGTGGGGCGCCGACACGGTCATGGACCTGTCGACCGGCAAGCAGATCCACGAGACCCGCGAGTGGATCATCCGCAACTCGCCGGTGCCGATCGGCACGGTGCCCATCTACCAGTGCCTGGAGAAGGTGAACGGCGAGGCCGAGAAGCTGACCATCGACCTGTTCCTCGAGACCTTGATCGAGCAGGCGGAGCAGGGCGTCGACTACTTCACGATCCACGCCGGCGTCCGGCTGGCGTACATCCCGCTGACCGCCGGTCGCACCACCGGCATCGTCTCGCGCGGCGGCTCGATCATGGCCAAGTGGTGCCTGACCCACCACAAGGAGAACTTCCTCTACACCGAGTTCGAGCGCATCTGCGAGGTGATGAAGAAGTACGACGTCGCGTTCTCGCTCGGCGATGGCCTGCGCCCGGGCTCGATCGCCGACGCCAACGACCGGCCGCAGCTCGCCGAGCTCGAGACCCTGGGCGAGCTCACCGAGGTGGCGTGGAAGCACGACGTCCAGGTCATGATCGAAGGCCCGGGTCACGTGCCCATGCACAAGATCAAGGAGAACGTCGACCTCCAGCTCGAGAAGTGCCACGAGGCGCCGTTCTACACCCTGGGGCCGCTGGTCACCGACATCGCGCCCGGCTACGACCACATCACCAGCGCCATCGGGGCGGCGATGATCGGCTGGTACGGCACGGCGATGCTCTGCTACGTCACGCCCAAGGAGCACCTCGGGCTGCCCAACAAGAAGGACGTCAAGGACGGCGTCATCGCCTACAAGATCGCCGCCCACGCCGCCGACCTGGCCAAGGGCCACCCGGCGGCCCAGCGCCGCGACGACGCCCTGTCCAGGGCGCGCTTCGAGTTCCGCTGGCAGGATCAGTTCAACCTGTCGCTCGATCCCGACACCGCGCGCGACTTCCACGACGAGACCCTGCCGGCGCCGGCGGCCAAGGGCGCGCACTTCTGCTCGATGTGCGGCCCCAAGTTCTGCTCGATGAAGATCACCCAGGACGTGCGCGAGTACGCCGCCGCCCACGGCCTCACCGAGGAGGCGGCGGTCCAGGCCGGCCTGGCCCAGAAGGCCGCCGAGTTCGCCGAGGGCGGCCAGGACCTCTACCGCGCGCCCTGACCCCTTCACCGACCGCGGTCGGCTCACGCCGGGCGGCGGCGGCGGCGGATCACGCCGGCCACGCCCCGGCCGAGCAGGGCGAGGATCACCGCGGCGCCCGCGCACGCCGCCTGGGTCGCGCCGACCGGCAGCTCGAGGAAGAAGGCGACCACGTAGCCGCCGGCGCCGGCGATCGCGCCGACGAGGGCGGCCAGGGCGTAGGGCACCCACAGCGGGCCGCGCGCGAGCAGGACCGCGGCCATGCCGGGCAGGGTCGACAGCGCGAACGCCGGCAGCGCGCCGAGCGTGCGCGCCGACTCGCCGACCATGAGGCCGATCGTCAGGACCAGGACCAGGTCGAGCGCCCGCACCGGCAGGCCCTGCACGCGCGCGGCCAGCGGGTCGAAGCTGGCGAAGGTGAAGCCGCGGAACCACCACGCGTGCAGCGACAGCACGCCGGCGGCGGCGACCAGCAGGCGGGCGAGATCGGCGGCGCTGACCACGACCGCGGTCCCGAACAGGATCGCCTGCACGTCGTGGGCCTCCTGCGGCATGCGGGCGCTGGCCAGCACCGTGAGCCCCGAGAACAGCGCGAACGTCAGGCCGAGCACCATCTCGCGCGACAGCCCGAGCCGGCGCGGGTCGGGCGCGACCAGCGACGCCGTGATCATCGCCATCGCGGTCGCGCCCCAGGTCGGATCGAACGACCAGCCCATGCGCGCGCCGAGGTAGAACGACGCGGCGACGCCGAAGCCGGCGGCCTGGGTGACGCTGGCCGAGACGAAGACCATGCGGCGGAGGACGACGTAGACCGAGAGGAAGCCGAGCGCGAGCCCGGCCAGGCCGCCGGCCAGGATGGGCGCGCGGAACAGCTCCCAGCCGTCGACCAGCTCGTCCCAGGTCGGCCCGTGATCGGGCGTGGTGATGCCGCCGAGCGGATCGGTCGGCCCCTGGCGATCGGCGGCGAGCGCCGCCTCGAGGTCGTCGAGGTCGTCGGGGGCGTCGTCAGCCATGGTCGTGGTCGTGGTCGTGGTCGTGGTCGTGATCGTGGTCGTGGTCGTGGTCGTGGTCGTGGCCGCGATCGCCCTCGTGGTCGTGGTACAGGCAGCGATAGGCCTCGCTGCGGGTGACCTCGCGCGCCGGCCCGTAGACCACCCCGCCGTCGGCGTCGAGCAGGAGGATGCGGTCGCAGCTCCCCAGGGCCGCGGTGACGGCGTGGGTGACCACGACGATCGCGAAGCCGCGCTCGTGGGCCAGCCGCGACAGGGTCGAGTACACCGCGCGCTCGCCGGCGGCGTCCATCGACGCCGTCGGCTCGTCGAGCACGGCGACGTCGGCGCCGCTGGCCAGGACCCGCGCGAACATGACGCGCTGGACCTGCCCGCCCGACAGCTCGCGCAGGGGGCGGCGCGCCAGGTCGGCGACCGAGAGCGCGGTCAGGCTCGCGTCGATGGTGGCGGTCGGCGTCCGCCGCCACGGCCGCGCGAAGTCCCAGCCGCGCAGGCCGCCCCAGGCGACGACGTCGGTCGCGCGCACCGGCAGGGTCGGGTCGAGCGAGCCGGCCTGGGCGACGTAGGCGCGGCGCGCGCCCGGCGCCCACGCCACCGTGCCCGCCACCGGCGGCAGGAGCCCGAGCAGCGTGCGCACGAGCGTGGTCTTGCCCGCGCCGTTGCGGCCGAGCACCAGCAGCAGGTGGCCGCGCTCGAGCTCGAGGTCGAGCGGCGGCAAGAGGCCGCGGCCGCGGTGGCCGACCACGAGCCCGTGCGTGCGCAAGGCGATCTCGTGCGCGTGCGGCGCGGTCATCTGGCGGCACGCTAGCACGGCGCTCGCCGGCGCGTCCGCCGCCCGACGGCGACGCGTCGCGGGGGCGCGCGACGCGCGGGGCGCGACGCGCCGAGGCCCGGGAGGCGAGGGTGTGCGGGCGGTCACCGCGGGCGCGGCCGGTCGCGCGCTACACCCGGCCCGTGCACGTCCCGTGGCGCTCCGTCCGCGCGATCGCCGCGCCCGCGCCCGCGCCCGCGCTCGCGTCCGCGCTCGCGCTCGCGGTCCTCGCGGTCGCCGGCTGCGGCGATGACCTCCCGCCTGGCGGTGCCCTCGCCGACGCGGCCGCCGGCGGCGACGCCGATCCGCTCGGTCGCCGGTCGCTCGGCGAGGTGGTCGTGGCCGAGCACGTCTATCCGGCGCCGTGGGGCGCGGGCCGGTGGACGTACCTCGAGGCGGCCTTCGAGGTCGCCGGCTATCGCCGCCACCTCTTCCACGCCGAGACCGCGCGCGCCGGCGACTGCCGCGTCCTCGAGCCCCACCCCGGGACGTGCCGCACGTGCACCGGCATCTGCGTCGGGCCGGAGACCTGCGCGCCGTACCCGGTCTACGCCTCGGCGGGCGAGCTCGAGCTCGCCGGCGGTGGGGACTCGGTGATCCTGCGCCGCGACCCGCTCGACGGCCGCTACCAGACTCGCGTCCGCGACGAGCCGTTCGCGCCGGGCGCGACCGTCACCGCCACCGCCGCCGGGGACGAGGTCGCAGGCTTCACCGCGGCGGCCCGCGGCGTCACGCCGCTGGTCGCCGAGCTGCCGGCCGACGGCAAGCTCCGCCTCGGCGCCGAGCCCACCGTGCGCTGGACGCCGGCGGATCCGGGCGCGCGGGTGCGCCTCACCCTCAACGGCGACGGCGTCTGGCACGGTGGCCACTACCTCGCCATCATCGAGTGCGAGGTCGACGACGCCGCCGGCGCGATCACGGTGCCGGCCGCGCTCATGGCGCGCTTCCCCGACACCACGTACCTGGAGAGCTGCTCGTTCAGCAAGTGCGCGTTCTCGCACCTGGCGCGGCTCGGCCGCGGCACCGCCGTCGCCGGCGACGGCGCGGTCGAGCTGCGCGTCGAGCACCGCCAGCACGTGTGGGCGATCCACGATCCGTCGCCGTGACGCCGCGACGGCGGCCGGGAGCCCGGCGGCCGGCCGTCCTCCCCGCCGCCGGCCGCGTCCCCGCTCACCGCGATTGTCCGCCGAGCTGGCGCCCCATCGAGGCGTACTCGCCGCGCGCCGCGCGCTCGAGCAGGGCCTGGCTGACCGGCACGCCCTCGGCGGCGGCGAGGAAGGCGGCGGCGATGGCGGCGTTGCGGATGTTGGCGCCGGTCATCTCCGAGAAGCGGCTGGCCAGCTCCTCGAGGTCGAGGTCGTCGGCCTGCGGCACGGCGGGGCCGAGCATGCTGCGCCACAGCAGCTCGCGCTCGTCCTGCTCCGGCGGCCAGAACTTGACGTGGCCGGAGAGGCGGCGCATCAGCGCCGGATCGATGCTCTGGTCGAGGTTGGTGGTGAGGATCGTGATGCCGCCGAAGGCCTCGACCCGCTGCAGGAGGTAGTTGACCTCGAGGTTGGCGTAGCGGTCGACCGCGGCCTTGACCTCGGTGCGGCGCGCGAACAGGGCGTCGGCCTCGTCGAACAGGAGGAGGGCGTGGCCGGCGTCGGCGGCGTCGAAGATGCGGGCGAGCTGCTTCTCGGTCTCGCCCACCCACTTCGACACCACCCGCGACAGGTCGACCTGGTACAGCTCGAGATCGAGCTCGGTGGCGATGAGGCCGGCGACCATGGTCTTGCCGGTGCCGGGCGGTCCCGAGAACAGGGCGGCGACGCCGGTGCCGCGGTGCAGCTTCTTGCTCAGGCCCCAGCGCTCGAGGACGGTGTGCTGGTGGCGGACGCGCGCGGTCAGCGCCTTGACCTGATCGAGGGTGTCGCGGCCCAGCACCAGCTCGTCCCACCGCTGCTTGACGGTCACCCGCTGGGCCAGCCCGCCCATGCGCTCGGCGATGTTGTTGCGCACGCCGGCGATGAGCTCGGGCGCGCCCAGGGTGTCGCCGCTCATCACCACGGCGGCGCGCACCGCCTGCGCGATCGCGCCGGCGCCCAGGCGGTAGCGGATCGCCAGCGCGTCGAGGTCGTCGGCCGCCACCTGCGGTCCGGCCCGGCCGTCGAGGGCGCGGGCCCACAGCCGGCGGCGGGCGGCGGTCTCCGGCACCGGCACCGAGACCCGCAGCACCGTGCGCGTCACCGGCAGCTCGACGCCGCGGCTGAGCGTCACCACCGCCACCGGGCCCGGCACCCGGTCGAGGGCGCTGGCGATCGTGCGCAGCTCGGGCGCGGCGCCGCTCTCGCCGACCAGCTCGTCGACGCCGACGACGACGGGCACGGCGCCGGTCAGCACCGCCTCGCGGGTGAGCGCGGCCAGCGCGCGCTCGAGCGCGCCCGGTCCGGCGGGCAGCCGGGTGAGCTCGAGGGCCAGGGCCGGCCGGCCGGCCGCGGCGGCCGCGACGGCGATCGCGGTGCGCCGGCCCACGCCCGGCGAGCCGTCGACGGCGCACAGCACCGGCGTCGGGCCGGCCAGGGCGCGCCCCAGCCGGGCGTGGACGTCGCGGACCGCGTCGTCGAGCTCGAGCCCGTCGGGGACGCGCACGCGCCCGCCGAGCTCGGCCACCAGGGCGTCGAGGGTGTCGTCGCCGGCGAGGTGGCCGGCGACCCGGGGTGCGGCGCGGAAGGCGCGCGCCGCCCACGCCAGCTCGTCGGCGGGCTCGATCAGGCCGAAGCGGACCAGCGGGTGGTCGGGGCCCAGGGTCAGGCCCAGCTCGAGGCTGCGCGGCAGATCGAGCTCGGCGAGGAGCGCATGCAGGCCGAGGGACGCGCCGCGCGCCGCCTCGGCGCCGCCCAGCCGCTGCAGGTGCGGCCACAGCCGCGGATCGGCGGTGACCGCCACCGTCGTCCACAGGAGGTCGAGCTCGTCGAGGCCGAGGCCGAGGCGGCGGGCCAGGGCGCCGTCGCGCGCGCCGCCGGCGGTGGCGACCAGCGCCCGCTCGACGGCGTCGAGCTGCGCGGCGAGCTCGGCCAGGCGCTCGGGGCGCTGCGCGGAGCCCAGCTCGGCGGCCCGCAGCGCGCGCAGCCGGACCCGCTCGAGCGCGGCGGCGTAGCGGGTCGAGGGGTCGCTCATCCCGGCCAACCTTCGTCGATCCGCGGACTTCCGTCAATCGGCTGGGAACCCGCGCGCCGGCGCCCCGGCGGGGAAGGTCGGGCAGCGTCTACCCGTACAATGGGGTGCCATGCCCAGCCCCCGCGAGCACCTCCACCGTCCCGACCAGGATCTCCAGGCCCGGTCGCCCGTCGAGCCGGCGCGCGCGCCGTCCGGCGCCGCGCCCGACCTGTCGACGGCGGCCGCCGCCGTCGAGCACGTCCAGGCCCGGGGCGGCGGTCAGCAGCTCGTGATGACCGACGAGGCGTCGCGCAAGGAGAGCGCCGCCGCCGGCATCGCCGAGCCGGCGCGGGCGCTGCCCCACCTCGACAAGATCCAGCGCTCGTTCGGCAACCACGACCTGTCGGGCGTCTCCGCCCACGTCGGCGGTCACGCCGCGGCGGCGTCGGAGGCCATCGGCGCCCAGGGCTTCGCCACCGGCAGCCACGTCGCCTTCGCCCGCGAGCCCGATCTGTTCCTGGCCGCGCACGAGGCCGCACACGTCGTCCAGCAGCGGGAGGGCGTGCACCTGAAGGGCGGCGTCGGCGAGGCCGGCGACCAGCACGAGCAGAACGCCGACGCGGTCGCCGCGCGGGTGGTCGCCGGCGAGTCGGCGACCGACCTCCTGCCCGGCGCCGGCCAGGAGCTCAAGCGCGATCCGGGCGGCTCGATGCAGCTCTACACCGAGGAGGAGATCCGGGGCCAGACCTGGCGGGTCTCGGAGAGCGGCGAGACCGCGCTGGCCCAGGACGGCACGCTGCAGACCCTGTACGCCACGATCGACAAGATCGCCCAGGCCAACGTCGCCCTGGGCTCGGCCGGCCGGGCCGGGTCGTTCATCGAGCTCGTCGACGGCAAGGACACGATGAAGGTCAAGGGCCAGACCCTCCACCTCGTCGTGCCGCAGGTGAACCCCAAGGGCACCGACCCCGGCAACCAGATCCTCGAGGACGCCAACGAGCCGGGCGCCGAGGACTCGGCGGGCGAGTCCGGCGACACCATGGCGCTGTGGGCGGACTGCGGGCGCTCGTCGCGGGCGGTCATGGGCACCGACGGCCAGGGCGCCGTGCCCCGCGGGACCTACGAGGTCGACGGCAAGGAGAAGTCGACCTCGCGCAGCTACGGCCCGGGCAACTACTCGGACCAGATCTACGTCGCGGCGATGCCCGCGTTCGTCCAGGATCCGCGGTCGCACAAGTACCTGAAGGAGGGCGTCCACTACACCGGCGACCTCGAGTACGTGTGGGACGCCATCAAGCCGACCAGCGCCGACCACGCCCGCGAGCAGTACTGGGAGCTGGGCGACGAGGGCCGGCTGGCCTTCGATCAGTACGCCAAGGTCAACACCGCGGCCGATCCCGAGATCGGCGGCGCCTACACCATGGCCACCGAGTACAACATGCCCGGGTCCGACGTGGTCCGCGACCGCCGGGGCAAGGCCAAGCCGCGCTGGAACTTCCACTGGGGCGGCGTGATCATGAAGGACGGCAGCAACAACATCACGCTCGAGAACTACGCCGTCGGCTTCGCCCCCACCGGCGACGCCAAGAAGGATCGCGAGAACCAGGAGCGCGCGTACAACTGGGTCAACCGCAACTGGAACTACCAGATGTACGGCACGGTCAAGACCGGCCAGACCTTCCACGAGCAGCACCTCGAGACCGGCACCCACGGCACCCGCGCCAGCACGTTCTCGGCGAAGGCCGACTGACGCGCGCGCCGGCGTGCGCTACCGTCAGCGGGTGCGCACCTCTCGTCTCGCTCACGCCGCCCTCGCCGCCGCGGTGGCGGCGAGCGCCGGGTGCGCCTGCTCGCGCCGCGCCGGCTCCGGGGGCTCGGGAGACGTGCGCGCTCCGGCGGCCGACGCCGCGACCACGCCCCGCTCGTCCCCGGATGCGCAGGATGCCCCGGATGCCAAGGAGGTGAACATGCCAGTCGTCGTCCACGATGCCGCCGAGCTGTCCCAGCTCGAGGGCCAGGTCGTCCAGGTGGTCGGGCTCTACGCCGTCGAGGATCTCGGGCGCCACAAGATCCTGTACGAGCGCCCCGACGGCACCACCGGCTCGTCGAGCAAGATCGTCCGCCTCGGCCTCGACGGCGACGTCTGGCTCGAGCTGTGGGTCCGACCCGACGACGAGATGGCGGCCTACGACGACAAGCGGGTCCGGGTCATCGGCACCTACGTCAGCACGCCGCCGTCGACCGGGCCGGCGGCCGCCATGGACGCCGGGCCGTCGCTCCTGAAGATCACGGACCTGCGCGAGGCCGACTGACACCGCCGGACGGTCGACGGACCGCCGCCGGGCCGACCGACGGCCGGCTGAGGGTCGGCGTCGATCAGTCCGGCGTCGTCGGCTGGCATGCCGCCAGCGCGCGCTCGAGCTCGCGGGCCAGCGCCTCCATCTCGGCGCGGGCCAGCCGCTGCCCGAGCTGGGCGGCCGACCACAGGCCGACGAGCGCCACCGCGGCGCCCGCCGAGCCCCACAGCGCCCACGGCGCGCTGCCCATCATCGCCTGGGCGCCGGCGAAGGCGAGCGACAGCACCAGCACGACGGTCACGGTCAGGTAACCGAAGGCGAAGCCGGTCCACACCGAGGGGTGGGGGCTGAACCGCGCGCGCACCTGGGCGCCGCCCTCGCGCGGCGCGACGTCGATCGTGAGCCACGGCGACCAGAAGCGCTGCTGCGCCGCCGGCCCGACCAGGACGAGGTGGTCGTGGTCGCGGCGCGGGGTGTCGCGTCCGCCTCCCGGCACCCGCGAGCGGCGGAGCTGCATGGGGCCGGCGACGATCGCCTCGGTCAGCCGCTCGATGGCCACGTGACCGGGGCAGGCGAGATCGACCGCGAAGCCGGGGCGGAAGGCGAGGGCCACGGCGCGATTGTTCCGCGGCCGGCGCTCGATGTCACGCGGCGTGTGCGCGCCGGCGGCGGCGGGGCCGCGCGGCGCGCGCGCGGGTCAGTGCGCGTGATCGGCCGCGGCCTCGACCGCGACGTTGACGGTCGTCCCGGTGGTCGAGGTGAGCTGGAGGAAGGTCGTGCCCACCGCCAGCTCGATCAGGTGGCGCCCGGCGATGGTCGCGCACGCCGGCGAGCTGGTGGTGCTCTGCTCGGGGGTCAGCGGGCCCGCCGCCGTCGAGAACGCCGCGGTCACCGGCTGGTCGAGGAAGAACAGGTAGTCGCCGGCCTCGCCGGCCGCGAACGACACGAAGCCGGTGTTGCCACCGCTGCCCGCGGGCAGGGTCACGGTGTAGGCGCGGTGGTCGGCGGCGATGGCGGGCGCGCCCGTGGTGTCGGCGGTCGCGGTCACCGCGGCGAAGGGGCCGTTCTCGAGGTGCTCGCAGGCCTCGACGTCGGGATCCTCGTCGTCGTGGTCGTCGCCGCAGCCGCCGGCGCCCACGGCGAGCGCGGCGGCGAGCAGGGCGGCGACCGGGAGGCCGAGGTCGGGCAGGGAGGGGGACGTGGTGCAACGAGTACGCATGAGCAGTTCCTTTGCGGGTGGTTCGCGGGCGCGCGTCGACGCGCCGGTTCAGAGGTCGCGGCGCGACACGGCCGCGGTCAGGGGGAGCTCCACGAGGGCGGCGTCGACGGCGGCCCGCGACGTCGCGTCGCTGTCGACCGCCCACGGTCCGTCGCCGGCCAGCTCGAAGCGGACGCCGTCGAGCAGCGCGGCGGTGGGGGTGAAGGTCGCGGCCAGCTCGATGCGCGGCGGGTGGCCGCGGTCGATCGGCAGCTCGAGCGCGCCGGTCACGGGCGCGGCGTCGGCGCCGGCGCCGCGGTCGAGGGTGAGCGTCCACGCCACGTCGCCGGTCAGCCGCGGCGGCACCCGGGTGTCGGCCACGACGCCGGCCAGCTCGAGCCGCTCGACCGCGAGCTCGAGCCGGCGGACCTGCGCGCGCGGGAGGTCGCACGGGCCGCCGTCGCAGCCGAGCGCGCCCCGTGCGCCGGGCAGCAGGTCGCGGGCGCCGACGGCGAGCGCGACGATGGGCTGCGGGCCGGCGCCCCCCGACAGCTCGGCGGAGATCTCCTCGTACGAGACCAGGCGCCCGGCGGCGGCGTGACAGTGGCCGTTGTGGCAGAGCGTGTAGCCGGGCGGCGGGTCGGCCGGATCGAAGGCCAGCGCGGCGGCGCCCACGTCGATCAGGGTGAGGGCGCCGAGGGTGGCGGTGGCCCCCGTGACCTCGACGACGAAGTCGGAGGCGAGGCGCTGGCGGGCGCCGCCGCGATCGGCGGCCAGGGTCCAGCGGGTCTCGAGCGACGCCGACAGCTCGCCGAACGGGTGGCCGTCGCTCCACACGCAGGCCGGCGCCAGCGCCAGCGCCGCGGCGACCGCCGCCGGCCGCAGGGCGTGCGCGCTCACCGGAAGCCCTCGGCGAGGCGGTCGACGAGCTCGTCGAGGTGGGCGAGGTAGCTCTGGCCGCGGCCGACGTCGGCGCCGCCGGGGATGCGGACGACGCGGGCGCCGAGGCGCTGCGCCACCAGGCTGCCGGTCTTGTCCGGGTAGTACGCCTCCTGCAGCACCACCTTGACGCCGCGCTCCTTGCCGGTGCGGATGACGTGGGCGACGTGGCGCGCCGTCGGCGGGATGCCGGGCTTGGGCTCGAGGGTGGCGACCTCGACCAGGCCGAGCCAGTCGACGAGGTAGGTGAGCGACTTGTGGTACGTGATGACCGGCGCGCCGCGGTACGGCGCCAGCCGCTTCTCCCAGCGCGTGCGGGCGGCGTCCAGGCGGGTCAGGAAGCGGTCGAGGTTGGCGCGGTAGGTGGCGGCGTTGCGCGGGTCGACGCGCGCGAGCGCCGCCGCGATGGCCCGGGCGCAGTCGGCGGCGGCGCGCGGATCGAACAGGTAGTGCGGGTTGCCGGTGGGGTGGACGTCGCCCTGGGAGCGGTCGACGGGCCCGCTCGGCTGATCGCGGAGGCGCACGTGCCCGGCGCACTCGAGGTAGCCCGCCCCCGACGACAGGATGCGGGGGTTGCGAGCCTGGGTCTGCAGCGCCGGCAGCCAGCCGACCTCGAGGTCGGCGCCGACGGCGATCAGCAGGTCGGCCTTGTTGAGGCGCAGCACCAGGCTGGGCTTGGCGTCGACGAAGTGGGCGTCCTGGGTCGGCAGCACCAGCGCCGTCAGCTCGACCCGATCCCCGCCGACGTCGCGGGCGAGCGCGGCCAGGCTGGGGACGGTGGTGACGACCTTGACGCCGGCGGCGGCCTCGGTGGCGGTGAGGAGCGTCGTCACCGCGAGCGCGGTGGCGAGGACGAGGGCGAGGGAAGGTCGCATGATCGACTCCTAGAACGTGTGGGCGCCGTGGGCGCCGATCGCGAACTCCATGGCGAGGAAGGCCGCCCAGTAGCCGTCGCGCCAGCCCGGGCGGTCGTAGCCGGCCTGGGCGCGCAGGCGCGAGAACTCGGTGGGGCGGAAGGTGAGCGCGGCGCTGGCGCGGTGGCGGGCCGCGGTCCACGCGGGATCGAGGTAGTCGGCGCCGCTGGCGTCGGCGCTCGAGCCGTACTCCCAGCGCGCGGCGGTGTCCCAGCGGCGGGCGAAGCGCCACACCGCCTGGGCGTAGCCCGAGGTGTCGACCAGGAGCCCGCGCGGCACCTGGCGCCGGCGGTGCAGCACCTCGGCGGTGAGCGCCACCTGCTGGTCCGAGGCACGGGTGATCGGCCGCCACTTGAGGAACAGGTCGGCGCCCCAGACGTCGCTGCGGTTGCCGTGGCCGGTGGCGTTGGGGCCGGTGGCCAGGGACAGGCCGACCAGGAGCGACCAGTCGGGGGACAGCTCGAAGAACTGCTCGAGGGCGACCGTGGTCTGGACGTCGAGCGGCGTCTCGAGCGGCAGCGCGGTGGCGCCGAAGAAGCTGCGCGCCGTGGCCTCGCCGACCGGATCGGTCGCCGACACGATCAGCTCGGCGAACCACGGCAGCGGCGTCAGCCACGACAGCTCGACGCCGAGGCCGCGGTTGCCCTCGCCGCCGAAGACGCGGCCGATCGCGAACGGCTGGTCGACGAAGTCCCAGGCGTGGAGGTGGGTGGGGGTGACGCGCCCGAAGCGGGTCAGGAACTGGCCGATCCGCGCCTGGAGGGCGTGGGGCAGCGCCAGGGTGGTGGCGAAGGCCTCCTCGAGCTCGACGCCGAACTGGCTGAAGACCAGGTTGCCGTCGACGCGGAAGTACGGGTCGACCGCCTTGCCGAAGGCGAGCTCGAGCTGCTGCAGGTTGAAGCCGTTCTTCGCCGGATCGTGGCCGCCGCCGGGCAGCACCTCGTCGCTGCCGAACCAGGCGGCGGTGACGTCGAGGATGAAGGACAGGTCGGGGTTCATGAGGGCGGCGGCGCTGGCGAGCGCGGAGCGGGTGGGCGCCGGCGCGGCGTCGGCGCGGGCGGCGGCGTCGGCGGCGAGGGCGGCCTCGAGGTCGGCGAGGTCGGCGTCGGCGGCGGGATCGGCGTCGGCGGCGGGATCGAGATCGGGGGCGGGGGCGGGAGGGGGGGCGGCGGCGGGAGCGGGGGCGGCGGCGGGAGCGGGCACGGGATCGGGGGCGGCGCCGGGGGCGGGGGCGGGCTGGGCGAGCGCCGGCGTCGCGATCACCATCGTGGTGATCGCCGCGCAGGCGAGGCTGGGCAGGCGGACGGACAAGCAGGCTCCTCGGCGAGCGCGCGGGCGCGCCCGGATCGGGTGGCGGGCAGGACACGGCGCGCCGGCGCGGGAGCGCCGGGCGCCAGGGCTCACGCCGGGCCGACCGGAGGAGACGTCTTGGGGGCGAGGCGATAGCGGTCGTGCGCCGCCGCCGGCGTCACGGCCGGGGAGGCGAGGAGGCGGTGGGGCGCCGCGCGGCCAGCGACCAGGACGCGCGGGCGGCGGTCGTCGGTGCCGAGCGGCGCGGTGACCCGGCAGTGGTGATCGCCGTGCTCGGGCCACCACGTGGGGTCGGACACCGAGGCGCCGGCGTGGGCCGGCGTCGGCGTCGGGTCGCCCACCCGCTCGAGGTGGACCTCGGCGCCGTGCTCGCAGACGCCGTGCGGCTGCGCCGCGACGTGGGCGTGGACGCCCACGGCGCCGGCGACCAGCGCCAGGAGCGCCACGGCCGCCGCCACGCCGCGGGCCGCGCCCCTGGCGCGACCGCGAGGCAGTTGCAGCGGCGTTGCAACAGTCACCCCCTGTCGATACGGCACGGCGCCGGGCCTGTCAAGGCGGGGCGGAGGGGGGCGAGCCTCTCGAACCCACGGATTTCCGTTGATTGGCGACCCTCGGCGGTTAGAATCGTACGAGGCGTGGCCGTCCAGAAGCGAAGTCACAAGCTCGAGAAGCTGGCGCGAATCTACGATGACCAGATCGCGCCGGTCTGGGGCTCCCGCTTCGGCAAGCTCCTGCTGCGCGACCTGGCGCTGCCCGAGCGCGGGCAGATCCTCGACATCTCGTGCGGCACCGGCTACCCGCTGGTCGAGGTGCTGCGCCGCAAGGGCGACGCCGCCCGCGTCATCGCCATCGACGCGTCGAGCGCGATGCTCGACGTGGCGCGGCGCAAGGTCGCCGGCGCCAAGGGCGTGTTCTTCCGCACCGAGAGCCCGGTGCCGCGGCTGTCGTTCGCCGACGATGTCTACGACCTGGTGATGTGCAACCTCGGCCTGGCCGAGATGCCCAGCCTGCAGCAGGCGCTGGGCGACTTCGCGCGGGTGACCAAGCTCGGCGGCGAGGTCCGCTGCACGCTGCCGCTCGAGGGGAGCTGGCAGGAGTTCCACGACCTCTACCGCGAGGTCCTGGTCAAGCACGACCGCCACGAGGCGCTCGATCGGCTCGACCGCCACGTCGCCAGCTACCCCACGGTCGAGGACTGCGAGGCGTGGCTGCGCCAGGCCGGGCTCGAGCCGCGGGTCGAGATCGACGAGTTCTCGCTCCTGTTCCGCAGCTCGCGCGAGTTCTTCTTCGCGCCGGTGGTCGAGTACGGGCCGCTGGCCGAGTGGAAGGAGATCGCCGGCAGCGGTCAGGAGCTGCAGGACACGTTCTGGTACATCAAGGAGGCGATCGACGCCTACTTCGGCGGGCGCGCCTTCCAGGTGACCATCAAGGCCGGGCTCCTCGTCGGCAAGAAGCAGGCGCGCGACCTCGCCGGCGGCCTGGCGGGCGGCCTCGAGGACGACGTCTCGACCGGGCGCGTCGAGCTGCTGGAGGCCGCCAGCGTCCGCGCCCCGGCCCGCGTCGCCCAGGGCTCGGTGCGCGACCCGGGCACCGCCGAGCTCGACATCCTGGAGATCCAGGAGGTCGAGGGCTCGCACGACATCGACTACGGCGAGATCGCGCTCGACGCCTTCACCGACGGCAAGGCCCGCCCCGAGCACCTCGATCGGCGGGCCGCCGCGCGCGCCGACGCCTTCCCCGGTGACCTCGGCGACGCCGCCCTCGGCGACGCCGCGTTCGGCGACGCCGCCCATCGCGCCGACGGCCTCGACGACCTCGACGACCTCGACGAGGCGGCCACCGGCGATCGCTTCGCGCCGGTGCGCGGACGTCGGCCCGGCGACGACCCCGACGACGAGCTCGCCTGACCCGGCCCGGGCGCCGGCCTGGATCGCGGGCGCGATCTGCTCGCGGCGAGCTGACAAGCGGCGGCGGCCGGCGGATGCTCGCGCCATGAGCCGCGACCCCCGCGAGGCCTACCTGGCGCTGTGCCAGGAGCTCGCCGAGCACGACCGCCGCTACTACGTGGACGCCGCCCCCACGATCGCCGACGTCGAGTACGATCGGCTGCTGGCCGAGGTCCGCGCCGTCGAGGCCGCTCACCCCGAGTGGATCGTGCCGTGGTCGCCGACCCGCCGGGTCGGCCACCAGCCGCTCGAGGGCTTCGTCAAGGTGGTGCGGCCGGTGCCGATGCTGTCGCTCGACAACACCTACGGCGAGGACGACCTGCGCGCCTTCCACGAGCGCGTGGTCAAGGGCCTGGACGGCGACGAGCCCGACTACTCGATCGAGCCCAAGATCGACGGCTTCGGCATCGAGCTCACCTACGCCGCCGGCGAGCTGTCCCTGGCCGCCACCCGCGGCGACGGCACGATCGGCGAGGACGTGACCGCCAACGTCCGCACGATCCGCGCCATCCCCCAGCGCCTGCGCGAGCCAGTCGACGTCGTGGTCCGGGGCGAGATCTACATGGCCAAGGACGTCTTCGTCCGCCTCAACGCCCAGCGGGCCGCCGCCGGCGAGGAGCCGTTCAAGAACCCGCGCAACCTGGCGGCGGGCTCGATCAAGCTGCTCGATCCGCGCGAGGTCGCGCGGCGACCGATGTCGGCGATCCTGTACGAGGTCGTCGACGGTGAGCGCCTGGCCAGCGGCCACCTGGCCTCGCTCGCGGTGATCCGCCGCCTCGGCATCCCGACCTCGGCCGAGAACCAGCGGGTGCGCGGCTGGGAGGCGCTGACCGAGGTGGTGGCGGCGTGGGCGACCCGGCGCGACGCCCTGCCCTACGAGGTCGACGGCCTGGTGATCAAGGTGGACAGCTTCGAGCAGCGGGCGGCGCTCGGCGCGACCTCCAAGTTCCCGCGCTGGGCGATCGCCTACAAGTTCCCGGCGCGCCAGGTGACGACCCGGGTGCGGACGCTGGAGGTGAACGTCGGCCGCACCGGCGCGGTGACGCCGGTGGCGATCCTCGAGCCGGTCGAGGTCTCGGGGACGACGGTGCAGCGGGTGTCCCTGCACAACTGGGATCAGGTGGCGCGGCTGGGCATCGGCGACGGCGACCGCGTGCTGATCGAGAAGGCGGGCGAGATCATCCCCCAGGTGCTGGGCGTGACCGAGCGCGCCGCCACCGCGCGCTGGACCGCACCCGCGGCGTGCCCGTCGTGCGGCGCCGCCCTCGAGCGCAGCGAGGACCGGGTGGTGCTGGCCTGCGCCAACCGCCTGGGCTGCCCGGCCCAGCGCCTGGCCGCGATCGAGTTCTTCGCCGGCCGCGGCCAGATGAACATCGACGGCCTCGGCGAGAAGCTCGTGGCCCAGCTCGTCGACGCCGGGCTGGTGACCGACGTCGCGGATCTGTTCGACCTCACGGTCGAGCCGCTGGCCCGCCTCGACCGCATGGGCGAGCAGAGCGCGAAGAACCTGGTGGCGGCGCTCGCCGCCGCGCGCGGCCAGGCGACCTTCGGCCGGCTCCTGGCCGCGCTCGGCATCGCCCACGTCGGCGGCGTGCTCGCGCGCCCGATCGCCGCCCGCTACGGCTCGCTGTCGCGGCTGCTGGCCGCCGCCGACGCCACCACCTCCGAGGAGCTGGTGGCCCAGCTCGTCGAGATCGAGGGCGTGGGCGAGGTCATCGCGGTCGCGGTCGATCGCTTCCTCCGCGATCCCCACGCCCGCGCCGTCATGGACAAGCTCGTCGCTCGCGGCGTCGATCCGGCCGAGCCGGTGGCGGCGCCGGCCACCGGGCCGCTGGCCGGCAAGACCTTCGTCGTCACCGGCACGCTGTCGGCGCCGCGGCCCCGGATCCAGGCCCGCATCGAGGCCGCCGGCGGCAAGGTCGCCGGCGCGGTCACCAAGAAGACCGACTTCCTGGTGGCCGGCGCCGACACCGGCAAGACCAAGCTCGACGCCGCGAGCAAGCACGGCGTGCCGGTGCTCGACGAGGC
Source organism: uncultured delta proteobacterium (assembly GCA_900696455.1). Classification (GTDB taxonomy): domain Bacteria; phylum Myxococcota_A; class Polyangia; order Haliangiales; family Haliangiaceae; genus UBA2376. The sequence goes on along the minus strand of CAADGB010000502.1, from coordinate 17,802 downwards.
CGGGCTGGAGCGCCTGCTGGCCGGCGACCCCGGTGACGCCGGCGACCCCGGCGCACCGCCCGCGGCCTGACCCGGGGTCCGCGCCCGGCCCGGCGCGGGTGACGGCCTCAGCGCCGGCGCGGGCGGCGGGCGCGCGCGGCGGTCGCCACGGTCACGGGGGGACCGGCGGCTCCGCGGGCTGACCGAGGGCGCGGGCGACGTGGTCCATCAGGGCGGCCGCGGTGAACGGCTTGGTCAGGATCGCGAGCTCCTCGCCGAGGACGCCGTCGGCGTCGAGCACGTCGCGGGCGTAGCCGGTCATGTAGAGGACCGGGATCGGTCCGTGCTCGGCGACGAGGCGGGCGTGGAGCTCCCGGCCGTTCATGACCGGCATCATCACGGCGGTGAGCAGGAGGTCGAGTTCGCCGGCGAGCTCGCGCACCAGGTTGATCGCCTCCTCGGGGCCGCTGGCGGTATGGACGTCGACCTTGTGGTGATTGAGGATGGTCCAGGTGAGGCGGAGGACCCGCGGATCGTCCTCGACGACGAGCACCCGCGCGGTCAGCGGCCGGGGCCGCGTGGGCGGCAGGGTGTCCCGGGCCCGGTCTCCCGTCGCGGGCAGGCGGACCTCGAACGTCGTGCCCTCGCCGACGGTGGAGCGGACGTCGATCGTCCCGCCGTGCTGCTGGACGATGCCGTAGACCGTCGCCAGGCCCAGGCCGGTGCCGCGGCCCAGGGTCTTGGTGGTGAAGAAGGGCTCGAAGATCTGGGCGCGGGTGGCGGCGTCCATGCCGTGGCCGGTGTCCGCGACCTCGAGGACGACCTCGCGGTCGACCAGCTCGTGGCGCGTCCGGAACGTCAGCCGGCCTCCGCCCGGCATCGCGTCGCGGGCGTTGGCCGCCAGGTTCATGAGGATCTGGTGGAGCTGGGCGCGATCCCCGCGCACGGAGGGCAGCCGGGGATCGAGGTCGGTCACGATCTCGATGTTCGAGGGGATCACCCGGTCGAGCATGCTCCGCAGCCGGCCGATCTCCTTGTTGAGATCGACCGCCGCCATGGCCAGCGGCTGCTTGCGGCCGAACGCCAGCAGCTGGCCGGTGAGGTCGCGGGCGCGGAGCGCCGAGGTCCGGACGTCGTCGAGCCAGCTCGCGCAGTCGGCGAGGTGGGGCTCGCCGGCGAGGGACTCCTGGAGGAGGTCGACGTACGCCAGCATCGGCGTGAGCAGGTTGTTGAAGTCGTGGGCGACGCCGCCGGCCAGGAGCCCCAGCGACTCGAGGCGCTGCGCCTGCTGGAGCCACTGCTCGAGCTGGCGCCGGGTCTCCTCGGAGCGCCGCCGCTCGGTGATGTCGGTGGAGACCCCGAGCACCTGCTCGCAGCCGCCGTCGGCGGCGATCAGGGGGCGCTTGACGGTCTGCAGCCAGCGGGTGGAGCCGCCGGCGTCGGTGAGCGGCTCCTCCGCGATGCGGCGCTCCTGCCGGGTCTCGATGACGGCGAGGTCGTCGGCGCGGAACCGGGCGACCTCCGCGGCGTCGGGGTTGAACTCGGCGTCGGTGCGGCCGACCAGCTCGTCGACCGCGCAGCCGTAGGCCTCGGCCGTCGCCCGGTTGACGAGGGTGAACCGGCCCTCCCGATCCTTGGCGAAGATCAGGTTTGGCGCGGTGTCGATGACGGCGCGAAGGAGCTGCTCCTTCTGGGCGAGCGCGGCCTCGGCGGCGAGGCGCCGCCGGCCCTCGAGCATGACCGCGAGGAGGCTGGCGACCGAGCTGGTGAAGGCGCGCTCGTCGACCGTCCACGTCCGCGCCGGGTCGCGCGCGCACAGCGCGACGACCGCGAGGAGCTCGTCGCGGACCATGACCGGGGCCTCGAGCGTGGTGGCCGCGCCTCCGCCCGCGCCGGGCGCCGCGGTCACATGGATCCGCCCGGTGCGCAGGGCGCGCGCGCGGCGGCCGTCGGCGGCGAGCAGGTGAGGGAGCTCGAGGCAGCCCGACGAGTCGCTGGCGCTGGCGAGGGTGAGCGCCCCGGCTGCGGGGTCGTTCAGCCAGATGGCGACCGTGGTCCCGTCGAGCGCGGCCGCCATCGTGCGGCTCACCACCTCGAGGCGGTCCTCGAGGGTCCCCAGCGGCTCGGCGTCGTGGCTCACCGCGAGCCACTCGGTCAGGTGTCCCAGCGCCTGCTGGTGCTGCTCGGCGGCCCGGCGCCGGTGCTCCTCGGCGTGGCTCGCGGAGACGTCCATGCAGACGCCGGTGGCGCGGGTCGGCCCGCGGCGGGTGTGTCGACCGCGCAGCTCCAGGCAGCGCAGGCCGCGGTCGTCGGCCACCAGGCAGCGGAGCTCGACCCGGCCGTCGGCCGGCCCCGGCGCGAGGGCGCGCGCGGCGCGGTCACGGTCGGCGGGCACGACCGCGGCGAGGAACTGGGCGAGCGTGACCCGGGCGCTGCCGTGGACCAGCCGGACGAACGGCAGGGGGGGGCCGTGCAGCTCCAGGTGGTCCTCGTGGTCGAGCGACCAGATCGCGATGTCGCCTCCGCTCATCGCCTCGTGCAGCGCCTGGTTGCGCGCGAATAGCTCCTGCGAGGTCAGCTCCAGCGAGCGCTCGAGGAGGTCGCGGCTCCGATCGGCGTCCTCGTAGGCCGCGCTGACGTCGTCGAGGAGGCGCGCGAGCCCGGCGTCGTCGGGCTCGGCCTCCCCGAGACGACGGCGGAGCTGGCGGAGGAGGAGCGGGTGTCGACTCACGTTTCGGCGAAGGTCGTGATGGTCATGGTCTGGTTGTGGAGCTCGCACTGGCGGAGCTCGAGCCCCGCCCCGCCCGTCCCGGGAGACGGGCACAGCTCACCCAGGCTGTAGAACCCGACCATGGGCGTGGCGCCGACGACGTCGCGCACCGCCTCGAGCTCCTCCTCGACCCGCTGCTGCAGGACCAGGCGCCGGCCGGCGCAGCTCACCAGGAGGGCGAGCCCGGTGGTGCCGCCCAGGCCGGCGGCGCACTGCCGGGCCGCGCCGCCGGCGCCGTCGACCAGCCGATCGAAGCTCGCCTTCATGAGCCGCGCCTGGTGGCCCTCCGGCATGTCGCCCGCGAAGACGATGCTCCCGGTCTCCTCGTCGATCCCGACGATCGTCCGCACGACCTCGCCGTCGCCGCCGGGCGCTCGGAGCGCGAGGGGGAACAGGAGCCCCGTGGCGGGCAGGCCCTCGGCGTGCGCGCCGAGGTAGCGCCGGTAGAGGGCGAGCGCGGGCTGGTGATCGAGCTCGAAGAGGACGTTGCCCCGGGCGCGCGTGATCCGGCGCGCCGGGCCGAACGGATCCCATCCGCCCAGGCTGCCGCAGGCGATGCGAAGGGCGCGGCCGTAGAAGCCGACGGCCGCGATCACGCCTCGCCGCGACGGCGCGTTCGCGGCCACCGACGTCCGGACCATGCCGGGGTCGGCGGCGAGCCCGCCGCTGACGGTGACGTCGGACGGCAGCTCCGCGACCAGGGTGCGCGCGAGCTCGGTGCCGTTGACGCCGAGCCCGTCCGAGAGCACCAGGACGTGGCGCAGGTCGTCGCCGCGGAGCTGGCGGGCGAGCGCGACGGCCGCGACCGCGGTCTCCGCCGGGTCGGAGACGTCCGCCTTCGCGAGCCGGACCTGGCTTCGGTCGAAGCGGAGGCCGGCGACGACCAGCGCGTCCCGGAGCTCCGCACCGGCGATCGCGCCCGCCGTCGAGCAGCCGACGATGACGGCGCCCGGGCAGCGCGCGCGCAGCTCGTCGAAGGTCGCGGCGTCGAGGTCGTGGCTGTAGAAGGCCAGCAGCAGATCGGCGGCCGGGGGCAGTGACCGGAGGTCGTCGCCGACCACGAAGGACTCCATGGGACCATGCTAGAGGCTTGGCGGGCCGCGATCCACCCGCCGTACCCCAGGGATAACCGCCCGGGCCGGGTGCCGAGGGCGGAACCCGGGCGCGACGCCCGCTCGAAGGCCGCGGGATCAGCGCCGGCGCGGGCGGCGGGCGCGCTCGGCGGCCAGCTTGTGGAAGCCGGCGAGGCGGGCGGGATCGAGGTCACCGGCCGCGACCGCGGCGCGCACCGCGCAGCCCGGCTCCTGGAGGTGGCGGCAGTCGGCGAAGCGGCAGCCGGCGGCGAGGGCGTCGACGTCGTCGAAGGCGGCGAGGTCGTCGTCGCCGTCGCCCCAGAGCTGGAGCTCGCGCATGCCCGGGGTGTCGATGAGCACGCCGCCGCTGGCGAGGACGTAGAGCTCGCGGCGGGTGGTGGTGTGGCGGCCGCGGTCGCCGAGCGCGCTGATGGGGGCGGTGGCGAGCTCGACGGCGCCGGCCATGAGGCCGTTCACGATCGTCGACTTGCCCACGCCCGAGCTCCCGACCACGACCGCGGTGCGGCCGTGCCCGAGGTGGACGGCGAGGGCGTCGAGGCCGTGGCCGGCGGTGGCCGCGGTGCACACCACCGGCGCGTCGCCGGCGACGGCGGCCGCCGCCGCCACCAGCGGCGCCGGGTCGGTCACCAGATCGACCTTGTTGAGGACGATCACCGGCCGCGCCCCGCCCTCGCGCACCGTGGTCAGGTAGCGCTCGAGACGGCGCGGCTCGAGCTCCTGGTTGGCCGAGGTCACCACGAACGCGACGTCGACGTTGGCGGCGATGGGCTGGGGCTCGTCGCGCTCGCCGGCGGCGCGGCGGACCAGGCACGTGCGGCGGGGCAGGATCGCGCGCAGCGGCGCGCGCGAGCCGCTGGCGCGGGCGCCGTCGGCGTCGGACACCACGACCCAGTCGCCGACCACCGGCAGGGCGCGCCGGTCGCCGGCGGCGAAGAACATCTTGCCGGTGGGCTCGGCCCAGAAGCCGCCGCCGGCGTCGACGACCTCGACCGCGCCGCGGTGCTCGACCGCGACCCGGGCCACGGTGCCGGTCGCGGGCTCGACCTCGTCCCGCGCCGCCTGCCACCCGCCGTCCCAGCCCAGCTCCTCGAGGGTGACCCCGGCGGCGATGCGGGCCGTGGTCACGACCGGAACCGGCGGCTGTCGGCGACGGCCTGGCGGTAGCTGGCGAGCTGGCGCGCCACCTCGTCGGCCGACCAGCCGTGGATCGCGGCCAGGCGCGCGGCGACCCGCTCGGCGACCGCGGTGCCCTGGTCGCGGCTGACCAGGAGCAGCGGGACGCGGCGCGCCAGCACGTCGTCGACGGTGCGCGCCCGGTCGAGGCGGGCGGCGAAGTCGATCTCGGCCCACACGTAGGGCAGCTCGGGATCGAGGCGCTCGCCCAGGGCGCGGTCGGCGGTGATGGCGGCGCCCAGCTCGCGGGCGCGGACGCCGTAGACGCCGCACAGGTGGGTGGCGGTGTCGGCGTCGAGGCCGTGGACGTCGACCAGCTCGCGACCGACCGCGGCCACCGCCTCGAGGGTCGGGGCGTCGAGGCCGGCGGCGCCCGGCAGCGGCCGGTCCTTGGTGCCCGAGCGCTCGCGGCCGGCGGCGTCGAACTCGGGGTCGTGCTCGCGCAGCCAGCGGATCGTCTTGCGCACCGCCTCCTTGGCCATCCGCCGGTAGGTGGTGAGCTTGCCGCCGGCGATGATCACCAGCCCGTCGTCGCGGGTGAAGATCTCGTGCTCGCGGGAGGTGTCGCTGGCGCTCTCGCCGTCGCCGCTGCGGATGAGCGGGCGCAGGCCGGCCCAGGTGGCGATGACGTCGGCGGGGGTGATGCCGGCCGCCGGGAAGTAGCCGTTGATGCTGGCGCACAGGTAGCGCGCGTCCTCGGCCTCGGCGTGGACCTCGTCGGCGGTGCCGTCGAAGTCGGTGTCGGTGGTGCCGAGCACGGTGCGGCCGCGCCACGGGATCGCGAACATGACCCGGCCGTCGACCGGCGAGATCAGCGTGATGGCGCGGGCCAGCGGCAGGCGCTCGTGGGGGATGACCAGGTGCACGCCCTTGGTCCGGCGTAGCAGCTCGCGCTGGCGCGGCACCTCGAAGCGACGGATCAGCTCGTCGGTCCAGGCGCCGGCGGCGAGGACGACGGCGCGGGCGCGCAGCTCCTCGCGGGCGCCGGTGAGGACGTCGCGCACCGCGACGCCGCGGACGCGGCCGTCGTCGTCGCGGACGAGGCGCGTGACCTCGGTGTAGTTGCGGCAGTCGGCGCCCAGGGCCTGGGCGTCGAGGACGTTCTCCAGCACCAGGCGGGCGTCGTCGGTGGCGCAGTCGTAGTACTCGATCACGCCGCGCAGGCCGTCGGTCTTGAGACAGGGCTCGAGCCGGCTGGCCGCGCGGGCGCCGCGGAAGGTCTTGTGCATGCGCGGGGCCCGGAACAGCGCCAGCGAGTCGTAGATCCACAGGCCGAGGTTCATCAGCTCGAGGCCGGGCCGCATGCCCTCGAAGATCGGCACCAGGAACGGCATCGGCCGCACCAGGTGGGGCGCGACCCGGGTCTGCACCCGGCGCTCGCTCACGCTCTCGAAGACCAGGGCGATCTCGCCGTGCTCGAGGTAGCGCAGGCCGCCGTGGACGAGCTTGGACGACTTGGACGACGTGCCCGAGCCGTAGTCACCCTTCTCGAACAGCGCCACCTTCATGCCGCGGAGGACGGCGTCACGCGCGATGCCGGCGCCGGTGATGCCGCCGCCGATCACGACGAGGTCGAGCAGGTCGCTCACGCCCTCACCATTTCGCGGAAGGCCGGCACCGTCAAGCGACGAGCCGGGCTCACGGCGCGGCCGCCAGCGCGGCCGCCAGCGCGGCCTCGTCGAACGCGGGCAGATCGCCGCCGGTGAGCGCGGCCCGGGCCGGCGCCGGCACCGCCAGCGCCGCCGCCCCGCCGGCGGCGGCGTCGAGCAGGACCGACAGCGGCTCGACCGCGCCGGCCTCGGCGACCAGCTCGATCACGCGCCCGGCGGCGAGCGCGTTCATGGCCGCGGTCCAGCGCTCGGCGAGCGGGCGGTCGGGGTGGGGCAGGGGGGCCGACGCCCGTACCTGGCCGCGGCCGTCGACCACGGCGAGGCGCGGCGTGACCAGGCCCAGGCGCAGGCGGGGCCCCGCCGGCGCGCTGGCGGCCAGGGGCAGCGGGTGGGCGGCGACCAGGCCTCGCCACAGCGCCGCCGGCGCCGGCGCGCTGACCGCGAGGTGGGCGCGGTGGGGGCCGAGGGCGGCGACGGCGTCGAGCACGATCCGCGCCGGAGCGGCGCGGGGCGCGATGAGGACCGGCGCGTCGATGCGGCCGGGCAGCTCGGGCGGCGCGGGCGCGGTCGCGGCGAGCTGGGCGTCGAGCGCCGCGGCCAGCTCGGCGTGGGCGACCTGCGGCCCGGGGTAGGGGTGGCCGTCGTCGATCACCACCAGGCCGGCCGACGACAGGTGCGCGAACGGCAGGCGCCCGACGAACGCGGCGTCGGCGGTCAGCGTGAGCTGGCGCCACGGCGTGCCGGGCTGGAGGCCGCCGCCGGGGACGGCGAAGGCGGTGCCGGGCGCGGTCACCGGCGGCAGCGGCAGGAGGAGGTGCGCGAGCGCGGCGTCGAGGCGGGCCTGGTCGGCGGCGGGCAGCGACGCCCGCGCGGCGTGCAGGCGATCGCCGATCATGACCAGCGCGTACCAGGGCGCGCTCACGAAGCGCTCGCTGCGGTCGTCGGCGCGGAGCAGGCGCTTGCACGAGCCGGCCAGGAGGCGCCACGGCCGGGTGGCGGGCATCCCCGGCCCGAGCTCGGCGAGCTGGTTGCGGAACAGGCCCGCCGCCTGGTTGGTGCAGGCGCCGCCGCAGGCGTCGACCACCTGCCACACCGCCTCGAGGTCGACCGGCGCGGTGTCGGCGTGATCGGTGGCGAGCACCGGGTCCCACGCCGGTCCGCACAGCGGACAGCCGCGGACGATCGCGGCGGCGCGGTCGGCCGCCGGCAGCGCGGCGGCGCGCTCGAGCGTGGTCAGGCAGCGGGCGAGGGCGGGGTCGGCGGGCCCGCCGGCGGCGCCGCGGCCGGGGTCGCTGCCGGACCCGCCGCCGGTGGCGCCGGGGTCAGCCTGCTTCTTGCCGCCGCAGGCGGCGAGCGCGATCGCGGCGGCCAGCGCGAGTGCCTGCTTCATCCGCTCCATTGTAGACGGCGCCGCCGGCGCCAGGGCGGTGACCGGCGCTACCCGCGCTCGACGTCGAGGTTGTACTTCTTGACCAGGCGGTGGATGTAGTTGCGGTCGATGCCGGCCTCGAGCGCGGCCCGCGAGATGTTGCCCTTGTGGCGGGCCAGGAGGTGGACCAGGTAGTCGCGCTCGAAGCCCTCGACCAGCGCCGCCTTGGCCTCCTTGAAGGGCAGCTCGAGGATCGCGCTCGGCGCCCCGGCCCCGGCCCCGGCCCCGGCGGGGGCGCCCGGCGGCGGCGCCGGCTCGGCGTCGACGGCGATCGTGCCCAGCGACAGCGCGCGCTCGACCACGTTGCGCAGCTCGCGCACGTTGCCCGGCCAGCCGTGGCGCGCGAGCTGCTCGACCAGCGCCGGCGACACGTCCCAGCCCGAGCGGCCGAAGGCCTCGGCGAAGTGACGGGCCAGCGCCGGCAGGTCGCCCAGGCGCGCGCGCAGGGGCGGCACCTCGCAGCGCACGACCGCCAGGCGGTAGTAGAGGTCCTCGCGGAAGCCTCCCGACTTGACCATCGCCCGCAGGTCGCGGTGGGTGGCCGCGATCACCCGCAGGTCGACCGGGATGGGGCGGGTCTCGCCGACGCGGCGGACCTCGCGCTTCTCGAGCGCGCGCAGGAGCTGGGGCTGGAGATCGAGCGGCAGCTCGCCGATCTCGTCGAGGAACAGCGTGCCGCCGTCGGCCGACTCGACCAGGCCGCGCTTGTCGCTGATGGCGCCGGTGTAGCTGCCGCGGGCGTGGCCGAACAGCTCCGAGGCGATGAGCTCGCGCGGGATCGACGCGCAGTCGACGACCACGAAGGGGCCGCGGGCCCGGCCGCTGGCGGTGTGCAGGGCCTCGGCGATGGCCTCCTTGCCGGTGCCGGTCTCGCCCTCCCGCAGCACCGTGGCGTCGGTGATCGCCACCCGCTGCAGGAGCGCGAACAGGCGCTTCATGGGCGGGGTCTCGCCGATGACCTTGCCGAAGCGATCCCCCGGGAAGTCGCCGAGCGTCGCCGGGACGTCGTCGGCCTGGAGCTCGACCTCGGTGTGCTTGCCCAGGCGCAGGCGGCCGGGCTCGGTCAGGGTGATGGCCTGGACGCGGGCGCCGCCCCAGCGGGTGCCGTTGGTCGAGTCGAGATCGCGGACGTGGAGGCCGTCGCGGCGGACCTGGAGCTCGAGGTGATAGCGCGACACCGTGCCGTCGGTGAGGACCACGTCGTTGTCGGCGTGGGTCCCGACCATGGTCGTCCCGCTGTCGATGGCGTGGGTGAGCCCGGCGTCGGGGCCCACCACCACCGCCAGGCGATAGCGTCGCTCGACGAGCTGGCCGCCGGCGTCGGTGTAGAGGTTGGTGGGGACGGACGACATGTACGGCTGGAGCGGCGTCAGCGTCGGCGTCAGCGGCGGCGGCGGCGGCGTCCGGGGCGGGGCCGCGAGACCCCGAATACCACGGCGAGCGCGAGCCCCGCCACCCCTGCCAGCGCGCCGGTCCGATCGCCGCCGACCGCGCAGCAGCCCTCGCCGCCGCCACCCCCGCCGTCGCCGCCGTCGCTGGCCGCGTCCTGGCCGGGGCCGCCGTCGTCGCCACCGCCGCCGTCACCGCCGCCGCCGGCGTCGGGGCCCGGGGCGTCGATCACGCCGGCGTCGGTGCCGGTCCCGATCGGGAACATGACGATCGAGTTGTAGTTGATGATGCCCGGCTCGACCTGCTTGCACTGGGTCACGGTGTTGTAGCCGGTCTTCTCGGCGGTCACGCAGGCGTAGCGCGGGCTGACGCTGAAGCTGTAGCCGGCGCCGCTGCCGTCGGTGGTGACCGCCCGGCCGTCGTCGAGGGTGACCCGCACCGCCGCCAGGTTGGGGCCGGACAGGCTGCCCTCGCGCACCACGCCGAACAGGGTCCCGGGCGGCTGGGCGCCGAAGACGACGCCGAGATGGTTGGCGACCGGGCGCTCGACGCCGTCCGACGGCGCGCTCACCACGCCGCCGCGGTTGGCGACGAACAGGGTCGAGGCGCCGCCGCCGTCGAGGGCGATGGCGTCGCGCACCCCGCGCGCGCGCAGGAACCCGGCGAGCTCGGCGGCGGTCATGCCGGTCGAGGTGGCCTGCCAGCCGTCGACCACCACCAGCCACAGCCGGCGGTTGTCCTCGGACAGGCCGAGGGCGGTGCGCGGCGCGCGCACGCAGGGCATGGCCGCGGCGTCGGCGCAGTCGAACGAGGTCACGGCCTGGTCGGCGCGCACCAGCATCGGCCGGCCGCTGACGACGCCGGGGACGAACGACGGCAGGTCGGCGAGCGCCACCACCGACTCGGGCACGATGACCAGGCCGTCGGTGCGGCTGGCGACCTTGCCGAAGCGGAAGACCGCGGCCATGGCGTCGTCGCGGGTCGACGACCAGGCGGCGCCGTCGCCCATGGCCAGGCCGCGCGGCACGTAGCCGGCCGGCGCGAACAGGTCGCCGTTCACCGCGAGCTGGGCGCCGACGCCGGCGGCGAAGGCGCTGACGGTGCGGCCGCGGTGCTCCTCGCGGGTCGCGCGCACCGTGAGCTCGGCCGAGGTCAGGTCGACGCGCACGACGTGGATGCGGGCCGGGATCGAGCCCTCCTCCCACTGCTCGAGCACGACGCCCGGGTAGGGCTCGCTGGTCGAGGTGCGCGTCGCGGCGCCGGCGGCCGGGGGCGCGACGACGGTGGTCGCCGCGGCGAGCGCGGTGACGAGCGCGGTGACGAGCCGGCGCATGGCCGGATGGTACCCCACCGTTCGCCGCTTTCGCGGCCGCTGTTGGTGCCCTACACTCGCGAGGTGTCGGACCAGCGCACCGTGCGGGTGGCGACGTGTCACGACCCGGCCGAGGCGACGATGATCCGGACGGTGCTGTCGGCGCACGGCATCGACGCCATGATCCCGGGGGAGGCCTCGGCCTCGCTGGGGACGGCGGCGGTCGGGTTCATCACCCACGTCTTCGTCGACGCCGAGGACGCCGAGGACGCGGCGGCGCTCATCCACGAGCTGCGCGAGGGCCCGGCGCCCGGCGCCGATGGGCCCGGTGACGCGGACGACGGGACGGCCGACGGGGACGGCGCCGAGGGGCCGACCGCCGAGGAAGGCGCGGCCGACGCGGACGGCGACGGGGCCGAGGTCGCGCTCGTCGCCGGCCGTCGCGTCCCGCTGGTCGCCGTGGTCGTCCTGGCGATGACCCCCGGCTTCGGCGCCGCGCACATGGCGACCGGCGCCTGGAAGCGCGGGTTGGCCCTGGCGGCGGTCGAGCTGGTCGGGGCTCGCCACGCCGTCGCCGGCGACCGCCTCGGCGTGGTCCTGATCGTCCTCGCGGTGGTCGCCGACCCGATCGGCGGGGTGGTGCGGGTCCGGGCGCGGCGTCGCCGCGAGGCGCCGGCGCTGCCGGAGGCGAGGATCGTGCCGCGCGGCGGGCCCCCGCCGCGGCTCAGGGAACCTCGGTCGCGCGGCCCGGCGTGATCCGGACCTCGACCTTGGCGGTGGTGCCGGCGGCCTCGTCGAGGACGGTCACCGTCCGCTTGCCCTCCTCGAGGGCCAGGCGCGAGGTCTGGCGGCCGCTGGCCACGAGCTGGGTGCCGGCGCGGGCCTCGGCCCAACCCAGCGCGAGGTCGATCGCCACGGTGTCGTCCTTGACCTCGACCACGCGCCGGAACTTGCCGGTCAGCCTGGTGGTCTCGACGTCGACCTGATAGGTGCCGGCCGGCACCGGACAGTCGAAGGGCAGGGTGCGCTTCTGGCAGCCCTTCACGCCGTCGACCGTGGCGCGGGCGTCGAGGTTGCTGCTGATCGTGATCGCCGCGCCCGCGACCAGGCGGGCGTGGACCGGCACACCGCGGGCGCGCTGGCCGGGGACCACGGCGGTCGTGAACGGCGCGTGGCGGGGCAGGCGGACGCTCACGGTGTGGCGCTTGCCGGCCTCGACCAGGAGCTCGCGGGTCGGCGTGGTCACGCCGAGCTGGCGCTGGCCGCCGATCCAGACCTCGGCGCCGGGCGGATCCGAGGTGACGGTGAGGGTCGCGAAGTCGGGGCCGATGGGGAGCGATTGCAGCACCTGGGCCTCGCCGCCAGCGGCGGGCACGCGGAGGGTGCGGGTCGAGTCGGTGTAGCCACCGTGGCGGAACGTCACCGCGATCTCGCTGCCGGGGGTGAAGGAGGTGATCGTGGCGGGCGTGACCCCGACCTCGACGCCGTCGGCGAGGACCGCGGCGCCGCGGGGGTCGCTGTCGATGACGACGGTGGCGGTGCGCGGCACCAGGCGCAGCGCCAGGTTGGTGGGCGGGCCCTCGGCGGGCTGGAAGACGGTCTCGGCCGGGCTGTGGCCGTCGAGGCGCGCCACCACGCGGTAGGCGCGCCCGACCTGGAGCCCGCTGACGGTCAGGCTGCCGCCGGTGGCGACGCCGCGGGCGCTGCCGTCGATCTCGATCGTCGCGCCGGCGGGCTCGGTGGCGATCGCGACCGAGGTGGTCGGGGTGCGCGCGAAGCGCGGCCACGCCACCATCGCGATGAGCGCGAGCAGGAGCACGATCGCCGCCGACAGGGCGCCGATGACGCCGCGCTGGCTGCGCGGCGGCGGCGCGCCCCGGTGCTGGGCCCGGCGCTCGACGGGGTGGCCGACGCCCTGGGGCAGGAGGCGGGACGGGCCGGCCGCCAGCCGTCCGGCGGCGTCGATCTTCTCGCGGAAGAAGCCGAAGCCCTCGAGCTGGACCTTGGGCAGCTCGAGATCGAACTGGCACACGCACTCGGTGGCGACGTCGGGCAGGACGTTGAACAGGAAGCGCGTCGAGTTGTTGGCGATGAGGTAGAGGCCGAGCCCGGCGCCGCCGGTCTTGCGATCGATCTGCTGCTCCGAGTGCAGGCACTTCCACAGGTAGCGGAGGACGGTGGCCCGATCGAGCGTGCCGAAGCTGTCGCGCACCGAGACCGTGAAGGTGTGGCCGTCACAGGCGTACTGGACGACGACCTTCTGCTCCATCCGGAGCTGGATGCGGCTCTTGGTCGGGATCTCGGCGAAGACCTGCTTGCCCTGATCGTCGACCGGCGCGTCGTAGAGCGCGTTCATGAGCATCTCGTCGACGCACTGCTCGATGGCCTCGCGGTACTTGCGGCGCACCCCCATGAGCTCGGCGAACTCGTTGATCTGCGAGATGCACAGCGACTTCTCCTGGTAGTCGCCGACCAGCATCGAGTACACGCGCGTGCCCCACGGCATCGTCTTCTCGAGGCCGAAGATGTCGCCGGCCAGGACCCGGGTCGCCATCGCCGACAGATCGATCGGCTTCATGTGGGCGGCGATCAGCACGCCCGCCACCCGGTCGGAGATCTTCATGACGTCGACCGTGCGCGACAGCGCGGCGGGCGGCAGGATGACGATGAGGCGGGCGTCGTTGCCCAGGCGGAGCGCCAGGTCCTCGACCAGGGACGCCGGCTCGGCGTCGCCGAGGTGGACCACCACCAGCGCGGCCTGGAGGTCGCCGCGGCCGAGGCCCTCGACGCCGGAGTGGAGCTCGACGACCCCGCCCGCGGCCTTGAGCGCCGTTGCCATCACCTTGCCGAACGCCTTGTCGGCGGACAGCGCGATCACCCGGCGCGCGAGCATCAGTGTCCGCATCGTACCGTGAGGCAGCGCACGGGACCAAACTCGACCGCGGGTCAGCGAACAGGTCTTGCGGGCAGGGTCGGGGTAGCGGCCCGCACGGACGTACGATCTCGGCTCCCCAGCCAGAACACGGCTTGCCTGAATAGTACGACCGTACTATGATGGGCCCATGCGCAAGGGCGAGGCCACGCGGGCGGCGATCCTGGACCGGGCGACCGACCTCGCGCGCTCCACCGGGGTCGAGGGGCTGTCGATCGGCCGGCTCGCCACCGAGCTGTCGCTGTCCAAGAGCGGCCTGTTCGCCCACTTCGGCTCCAAGGAGGCGCTGCAGGTGGCGATCGTCGAGCACGCCCGCGAGCAGTTCGTCGCCCGCGTCATCGCGCCCGGCCTCAAGGCCGCGCGCGGTGAGCCGCGGCTGCGCGCGCTCTTCGAGCGCTGGCTGAGCTGGGGCTCCCAGGCCGGCGGCTGCATCTTCCTCCACCTCGCCGCCGAGCTCGACGACCGGCCGGGCCCGGCCCGCGACGCCCTGGCCGCCGCGATCCGCGACCTGCTCGACGTCCTCGCCACCACGACCCGGGTGGCGATCGACGAGGGGCAGTTCCGCGGCGACGTCGATCCGCACCAGGTCGCCTTCGAGCTCTACGGCATCATGGCGGCGACCCACGCCGCCGCCCGCCTGGTCGGCGATCCGAAGGCCGGCGCGCGCACCCGGCGTGCGCTCGACGGCCTGATCGCCCGCTGTCGTTGACCCCTACCCCAACGGAGGTTCCCATGGCCACGTCCTCGGCAAATAAAAGCACGAACGTTCGATTTTTTAGGTGGGCGGTCGAGGTCGCCGACCACCTGTCGCCGACGCTGGCCAGCGAGCTGGCGCTGCGCGCGTTCCTGACGCCGGCGCGGCGGCCGCGGCCCGAGCGCGAGCGCGCGCTGCTGGCGCGGGCGCGGGCGCTGCCGCTGTCGGCGGGCGGGCTGCCGCTGGCGGCCTGGTCGTGGGGCGGCGACGATGACGACGACGCGACGCGGCCGACGGTGCTGCTGGTGCACGGCTGGGCCGGGCGCGGCGCCCAGCTCGGCGCGCTGGTGCCGGCGCTCGTGGCGCGCGGTCGCCGGGTGGTGACCTGGGACGCGCCGGCGCACGGCGACAGCCCGGGGCGGACCACGACGCTGGCGTCGATGGCCGAGGTCCTGCGCGCGGTCGCCGACCGGCTGGGGCCGATCGAGGCCGTGGTCGCGCACTCCTTCGGCGGCGCCGCCACGACGATCGCGCTCGCCCGCGGCCTCACCGTCGCGCGCGCGGTCTACGTGGCCCCGCTCTTCACGATCGGCACCACGATCGATCGCTTCGTCCACACCCTGGGCCTGTCGCGGGCGGCGGCGGTCGAGCTCGAGCACGGGCTCGCCCACGCCAACCTGGCGCGGCGCGACGATCTCGAGGGCCGGCGCCTGGCCCCGGCGATGCGGACGCCGTTGCTGGTGGTGCACGACCGCGACGATCGGGACGTGCCGTACGCCGAGGGCGTGGCCACCGCGCGTACGTGGCCGGGCGCCCGGCTCCTGACCACCGGCGGCCTCGGTCACCGCCGCGTGCTCGACGACGCCGAGGTGGTCGACATCGTCGCCGGGTTCGCCGCCGGCGGCGAGCCGCCGCGCGAGCTCGTCCTCGACGAGGCGGTGCGGCTCGAGCGCGAGCTGGCCAACCCGGAGCGGCGCCGCGTCGGTGCAACCTGACGGTGGCAGTGGCGGGTCGCGTGGCCAGGGGCTCCGCCCCCGGGCCGCTGTCGACGGCGGTCGGCAGGCGCGGCCCGCGGCCGGGACCGTCGCCGCGACGCGTGCGACGGATCGCGACGTTGGTCGCCCGGCGACAGACCGCGACAGATCTCGTGGCCGGCCCTGGGCTTGCAGCCACGGCGCGGCGATGACGCACCTCCGAGCCACACCGTCCCCTTCCCTCGTCCTCCTCGTCGCGGCCCTCGCCGCGCTCTCCGCCGCCGCCTGCACCGACGCCGGGCCCGACGACGATCACGACGAGCCCAGCGACTTCGAGCCGGTGCCGTCGCCCGACGACGGCAAGGCCGATGTCGCCGGGATCCCGGCGACGTTCGATCGCCACCTGGTCATGAGCGACGCCCTCTTCACCGACGTCGACACCGTGACCGCCGCCGAGCTGCAGCGCTTCTTCGAAGCGAGCCCCTACCGCAACCGGTCGTGGCTGGCCGACGCCACGATCGACGGCGCGCCGGCGTCCGAGGCCATCGTCGCCGCGTCGCGCGCGGCCGGCATCAACCCCGTGGTCATGGTCGCGCGCATGCAGGTGGAGAAGTCGCTGGTGAGCAAGACCGTGCGGCCGACCGGCTCGCGGGTCGACTACGCCTTCGGCTGCGGCTGCCCCGACAACCGCCCCTGCAACCCGACCTTCAAGGGCCTCGACCGGCAGGTGGCGTGCGCGGCCACCACGTTCCGCCGCTGGTACGATGGCTCGGTCGCCGGCGACGGGCTGTGGGTGATGGGCCGCGCCAAGCGGACCCTCGATCCGCTGAGCGTGACGCCGCGCAGCCACGCCACGGCCTCGCACTACGCCTACACGCCGTGGGTGCTCACCGGCAGCGGCGGCAACTGGCTGGCGTGGAACGTCAGCCGCCGCTACTTCCGCCACCTCGACGCCCAGGGCGCCCTCGACTGATCCGTCGCGCCCCCGCCGGGCGATCCGCGTCCGCGCCCGTGTCCGCGTCGGGTCCCGAGCGCGCGGCGCGCGCCGCCGCCGGTCACGGCACCTCCTGGTACGACGACACCGCGGCGTGGGCATCGTCGACGGTGTCGAGGGCCGCGGTCGTGGTCGAGCACTGCAGCGCCGGCGCGAACGCCGCGGTGGTGGCGTAGTTGGTGATGTCCCAGCCGACCTGCCCGCCCACGTACGCCGGGTTGCAGTCGAAGAGCAGCCCGGCGAACTGGCTGCCGCAGAGCTGGTAGTCGCTGGCGATCTCGAGCAGGTCCTTGCCGGCGGCGTTGCGGGTCTCGCACAGGTCGCTGAAGACCAGGTGACCGGCGCCGCCGATGCCGACGAGGTGGCGGGGCGTGGCCGAGCCCTCCCAGGCCGAGGTCACGCGCGAGAACTGGACGACGTTGTCGTTGGTGCCGCCCATGAACAGCACGCGCTCGAGGGTCGGCGAGGCCGCGGCGGCGGCGCCGCCGGCGAGGCTGGCGATCACGCGCACCCCGGGCTTGCCGGTGGCGGCCGCCGCCGCGCTGCCGCCCGCCGAGTGCCCGGCGATCGCCACCCGCCCGACGTCGAGCTTGCCGGCGAGGAACGCGAGGTCGCCACCCGGGCTGGCCAGCGCCGCCAGCATGGCGTCGACGTCCCCCGAGAGGTCCTGCGCGCCCGACGGGGCGTCGGGGCAGGCCATGGCCAGGAAGTCGCCGAGCATGAGGCCGGGGTGGTCGGCGGCGACGACGACGAAGCCGCGGCTCGCCCAGTGCTGGGCCTGGGTCACCGACTGGTGCCGGAACGCGGCGGTGCCGTGGACGAAGACCACCACCGGGTACGGGCCGTGGGCGCCGTCGAGCGGCAGGTCGCGGTAGCAGGCGCAGGGCTGCCACGGGTTGTCGGCGTCGGGGATGAGGTCGCGCTGCGACGGGTTGAGGGCCTGGCGGATGTCGTAGCGGACCGGCGTCTGGCCGACCTCCGAGCCGCGAGGGGCCGGGTACCAGACCTCGACGGTGAGGCGGCCGATGGGCACGGTCCGCGCGCCCACCGGCCACGGGCCCGGGCGCGCCGGGTCGGCCGGCGACGACAGGAAGGTGGCGCCGTCGCAGCCGGCGACCTCGACCGGCGGGGCATCGACGCCACCGTCGCCGCCGCCGCCGCCGCAGGCGGCGCCGACGAGCACGGTCGAGAGGATGCTGGGGACCAACGCGCGGATCATCGGAGACCTCCTCGGCCCCGACCCTACGTCCGGGCCGGCAGGAACTAGAACTGTCTACTTCTAACACCGCGGGGCCGGTGCGCCGACCGGGAAGCACGCGTGATCCCCGGCGCGCCGGGCCGGATCCGGAGCGCTCCGCACGGGGCTGCTCGCGGTGAGACGCGGCTCGTCGCGCGGCGGTTACCGGTCCGGTTCGAGGTGTATTGCTATTGCAGATGCAATCCAAATGCGAT
>CAADGB010000501.1 GCA_900696455.1 uncultured delta proteobacterium | reverse complement strand
GGCCCCGCGCCCGCCACCGCCCCGGGCGCCGACGCCGCGCCGGCCGCCGACGCCGCCCCGCCGCGCCCCCGCGGCCCGTCGACGTTCGTGCTCGAGCTCGATCCGCGCCGGGTGGTGGCGCTGCACGAGGCCGCCACCTGGTCGCTGGTGATCGGCGGCGCCGCCGCCGCCACCCTGCTCCTGCTCACCGCGGTGCTGGTGCGCTGGTCGCTGCGCCGCGAGGACGCGGTCCGCGCCGTCGAGCAGGCCCGCCACCTGGCCAGCCTGGGTCAGATGTCGGCGGTCCTGGCCCACGAGATCCGCAACCCGCTGGCCTCGCTCAAGGGCAACGCCCAGCTCCTCGCCCGCTCGCTGCCCGACGGCGAGCGACCGCGGGCCAAGGCCGACCGCGTCGTCGACGAGGCGATCCGGCTCGAGCACCTGACCAACGACCTCCTCGACTTCGCCCGCTCCGGCGAGATCCGGATCGCCGACGCCGACCCGGCCCAGCTCCTGCGCGCCGCCGCCGGCGAGGCCGCCCCCGGCCCCCACGACGCGCGGATCACGATCGACGACGCCGGCGCGCCCCGGAGCTGGCCGCTCGACGCCGAGCGCATCCGCCAGGTCCTGCGCAACCTGCTCGACAACGCGGTCGAGATGAGCGAGGGCCCGGTCGAGGCCCGGGTCGCCCGCGACGGCGGCCACCTGGTGTTCACCGTCCGCGATCACGGCCCCGGCCTCGGCGACGCCGACCTCGACCGGGTGTTCGAGCCGTTCTTCACCCGCCGCACCCGCGGCACCGGCCTCGGCCTGGCGGTGTGCAAGCGCCTGGTCGAGCTCCACGGCGGCACGATCGCCGCCGCCAACGCCCCCGGCGGTGGCGCCCGCTTCGAGCTGCGCCTGCCGCGAGGAGCGGGCTAGTGGCGCGCGTCCTGGTCGCCGACGACGAGCCGGGCCTCCGCGAGTTCGTGGGCGACGTCCTGCGCCTCGACGACCACGACGTGGTCGAGGCCGAGGACGGCCGGGTCGCCGCCCGCCACCTCGACGAGCGCGGCTTCGACCTCGTCGTCACCGATCTCAAGATGCCGCACCTCGACGGCCTGGCCCTGGTCCGCAAGCTCAAGGCCGAGCAGCCCGAGGTCGAGGTCATCGTCATGACCGCGCACGGCTCGGTCGACACCGCGGTCGAGGCCATGAAGCTGGGCGCCTTCGACTACCTGCAGAAGCCGCTGGGCGGCCCCGACGAGCTGCGCCTGGTCGTCGACCGCGCCCTCGAGCGCCGCCGCCTGCTCGACGCCCGGGCCGGCGCCGAGCCCGACGCCGGCGTCCCGCCGCTCAGCTACGGCGATCCGGCGATGGCGCCGGTGGTGTCGGCGATCGACAAGGTCGCCCGCACCAGCTCGAGCGTGCTCCTGCTCGGCGAGACCGGCACCGGCAAGGAGGTCGCGGCCCGCGCCATCCACGCCCGCAGCGACCGTCGCGGCCGGCCGTTCCTCGCCGTCAACTGCGCCGCCCTGGCCGAGAACCTGCTCGAGAGCGAGCTGTTCGGGCACGAGCGCGGCGCCTTCACCGGCGCCAACGAGCGGCGGCGCGGCAAGATCGAGCTCGCCGACGGCGGCACCTTCTTCCTCGACGAGGTCGGCGAGCTCAAGGGCGAGCTCCAGGCCAAGCTCCTGCGCGTGCTCCAGGAGCGCCGCTTCGAGCGCCTGGGTGGCACCCGCAGCCTCGAGGTCGACGTCCGCTGGATCGCCGCCACCAACCGCGACCTCGGCGAGATGATGGCGAGCGGCCGCTTCCGCGAGGACCTCTACCATCGCCTCGCCGTCTTCCCCATCCGCCTGCCCGCCCTGCGCGAGCGCCGCGCCGACCTGATCCCGCTGGCCCGCGCGCTGCTCGCCCGCATCGGCCCCGCCGTCCGCGGCCGCGCCCTGACCCTGTCGCCCGAGGCCGAGCGCAAGCTGGTGGCGTGGCACTGGCCCGGCAACGTGCGCGAGCTGGCCAACGCGCTCGAGCGCGCCGCCATCCTGGCCGACACCGCCGCCATCCGCGCCGACGACGTCTGGCTGGAGGCCGCGGGCGCCCGCGCGGCGCCGCTCGCCGGGCCCCGCCCGCTCGCCGACCTCGAGCGCGACGCCATCATCGCCGCCCTCGAGACCACCGGCGGCAACCGGCGACGCGCCGCCGAGCTGCTCGGCATCGCCGAGCGCACGCTCTACGACAAGCTCAAGCGCTACGACATCGGTCAGTGAGGCCCCACCCCGGCGGGCCCCGCCAGGTCCCGCGAGGCCCCGCCGGCCACCGGGCCGCGCGCGAGACCTGCACCCGACCTGCAGGATCCGCAGCCCGGCTCGCCGCGCCCGCGCCAACCGCCCGTCCCCGCACGCGCCGCCGCCGGCCCGTGGGTTGCAGTTCCATGCGAGCATGAAGCCCATCACCTCCAGCCGCTCGCCCCTCGGACGCAGCGTCGCGGGCATCGCGCGGCGGGTGGTCCCGTTCGTCGTGCTGGCGGGGATCGCCGCCGGCGGCTACCTGGGCTGGCGGGCGTGGAAGGGCGGCCCGCCGCCGCTCACGTACACCACCAGCGAGGTCGAGCGCGGCGCGGTCGTCCAGTCCATCACCGCGGCGGGCACGCTGTCGCCGGTCGTGCGCTCGACCGTGGGCAGCCAGGTCTCCGGCCGCATCACCGAGATCCTGGTCGACTTCAACGACGAGGTGAAGGCCGGCCAGGTCCTGGCCCGCCTCGACACCCGCCTGCTCGCCGGCCAGGTCTCGCAGGCGAGGGCGCGGCTGGCCTCGGCCCGCGCCGAGCTGACCCGCGCCCAGGCCAACGCCGAGAACGCGCGCATCATCCACGAGCGCACCGCCGCGCTCCTGCCCTCGGGCGCGGTGTCGCAGGCCGAGGTCGACGCCGCCCGGGCCGCCCGGCTGTCGGCGGAGGCCGCCATCCAGACCGCGCGCTCGAGCATCGTCGAGGCCCAGGCCGCGCTCGAGAACGCCACCACCAACCTGGCCTACACCACGATCACCTCGCCCATCGACGGCGTCGTCATCTCGCGCTCGGTCGACGCCGGCCAGACCGTGGCCGCGTCGCTGCAGGCGCCCGAGCTGTTCGTCATCGCCGGCGATCTGGCGAAGATGGAGCTGCACGCCGCGGTCGCCGAGGCCGACGTCGGTCTGCTCCGCGACGGCATGAAGGTCGAGCTGGCCTTCGACGCCTACCCCGAGCGGACGTTCGCCGGCACCGTGCGCCAGGTCCGCAACCAGGCCACCACCACCTCCAACGTCGTCACCTACGACGCCCTGGTCGCCATCGACAACCGCGACGGCGCGCTGCGCCCGGGCATGACCGCGACCGCCACCTTCCTGGTGGCCGAGGCCCGCGACGTGCTGGTGGTGCCGACCAAGGCCCTGCGTTACCGCCCGTCCCGGCCCGCCCCCGAGGCCGGCGGCGCCACCACCGACGCCCCCCGCGCCGAGAACGGCGATCGCGCCGGCCGCCGCCGCGGCGGCCGCAGCCCCGCGGTGTGGGTCCTGCGCGACGGCAAGCCGGCGCGGGTCGCGGTCGAGGCCGGGCTCACCGACGGCACCAGCACCGCCATCACCGGCGGCGAGCTGCGCGAAGGCGACCTCGTCATCACCGCCGACTCCCAGCAGTCGTCGACGGGCGGCGCGCCCGCGCGCAACGGCACCAACCGCAACACCTCCACCCGGCGCGGCCCGCCGGCCCTGTTCTAGGAGCGGCGCCGTGGCGACCCCCGCACCCGCGCCTGCCGCGTCCTCGCCCTCGCCCTCGCCCTCGCCCTCGCCGACCCCGGCGCCGGCGCCGGCGCCGGTGATGGAGGTCCGCGGCCTGGCCAAGCGCTACGGCCACGGCGACGCCGTCGTCCACGCCCTGCGCGGCGTCGACCTCGAGATCTACCCGCGCGAGTTCGTCGCGATCATGGGGCCCTCGGGCTCCGGCAAGTCGACGCTCATGAACCTGCTCGGCTGCCTCGACGTCCCGACCGCCGGCGTCTTCCGCCTCGACGGCGAGGACGTGGCCCGGCTGTCGCGCGATCGCCTGGCCGAGGTCCGCAACCGCACGCTCGGCTTCGTCTTCCAGAGCTACAACCTCCTGCCCCGCACCACCGCCCTCGAGAACGTGCAGCTCCCCCTGCTCTACGCCGGCGCCCGCCGCCGCGAGCTGCGCACCCGCGCCAGCGAGGCCCTCACCCGGGTCGGCCTCGCCGACCGCATGGATCACAAGCCCAGCGAGCTGTCGGGCGGCCAGCAGCAGCGGGTCGCGATCGCGCGCGCCCTGGTCAACCGGCCGCGCGTGATCCTGGCCGACGAGCCCACCGGCAACCTCGACACCCGCACCAGCCTCGAGATCATCCACCTGTTCCAGAGCCTGTCGGCCGAGGGCATGACGATCGTCTTCGTCACCCACGAGCCCGACATCGCCGCCTTCGCCTCGCGCGTGATCGTCGTGCGCGACGGCCGCATCGTCTCCGATCGCCAGCAGGCGCCCCACGACGCCGCGGCGGCCCTCGCCGCCCTGCCTCGGCCCGAGGACGACGGCGGGCCGGCCGACGACGACGACGCGCCGGCGGCCGACGCCGCGGAGGGTGCGTCGTGAACCTCTTCCGCACCACCCTGGTCGCGCTCACCGCCCTGTCGCGGACCAAGACCCGCAGCTTCCTCACCGTGCTCGGCGTGATCATCGGCGTCGGCGCGGTGATCGCGATGGTGTCGATCGGCGAGGGCGCCAAGGCCCGGGTCGCCGCCCAGTTCGAGGCCATGGGCACGAGCACGCTCATCGTCAGCGGCGGCGCCAGCACCGCCGGCGGCGCCCGCGGCGGGGCCGGCTCGCGCCTGACCCTCACCTGGGAGGACCTCGACGCGGTGCGCGCCCTGCCCGAGGTCGCGGTGGCCGCGCCCCAGCTCCGCGGCAACGCCCAGATCCTGTCCGAGACCAGCAACTGGCAGACCCAGATCACCGCCACCACGCCGGAGTGGTTCGAGGTCCGGTCGTGGAAGGTGACCGCGGGCGAGCTGTTCAGCCACGCCGACGTCAACGCCGCGCGCAAGGTGGCCGTGATCGGCAAGACCGTCGCCACCAACCTGTTCGCCGACCAGGACCCGGTGGGCGAGACGATCCGCATCGATCGTACGCCCTTCGTCGTCGTCGGCGTGCTCGAGGCCAAGGGCACGTCGTCGTTCGGGCAGGACAACGACGACGTCGTCGTGGTGCCGACCAGGACCTACCTGTCCAAGGTGTCGCGCGGCAACGCCCGCTACATCTCCGGCCAGATCATGGTGATGGCGGCGGCGCGCGACCAGACCACGGCCGCCAAGACCGCCATCGAGGAGCTCCTGCGCACCCGCCACCGCCTGCGCGACGGCCAGGAGGACGACTTCTCGGTCCGCGACCTGACCTCGGTGGCCAAGGCCCAGGCGGAGAGCGCGGCCACGATCACCTCGCTGCTCGCCGGCGTCGCGCTGGTCAGCCTGCTGGTCGGCGGCATCGGCATCATGAACATCATGCTGGTCAGCGTCACCGAGCGCACCCGCGAGATCGGCCTGCGGATGGCGGTCGGGGCCAAGCCCCGCCACGTCCGCCTCCAGTTCCTCATCGAAGCCCTGGTGCTGTCGGTGGCGGGGGGCCTCATCGGCATCGCCGCCGGCATCGGCGCCGGCCAGTACATGGCCAGCCGCTTCGGCTTCCCGCTGCCGGTCCGCCCCGACATCGTCGTGCTGGCGGTCGCGGTCTCGGCCGCCGTCGGCATCGGCTTCGGCTTCTACCCCGCCCACCGCGCCTCGCGCCTCGATCCCATCACCGCCCTGCGCCACGAGTGACGCCGGCGCCGCCGGTCCTCGCCCCGGCGGCGCCCGGTCCGCGGCTCAGATCGTCGGGATGCAGGCGCCGCCCGAGCAGGTCGCGCCGAAGCAGCAGTCGGTCGAGGTGCTGCACGACTCGAAGTAGTCGGAGCACTCGGCCCGGCACGCGCCGCCCGAGCAGTAGCCGGTGCAGCACTCCTCGTCGCCACCGCACGCGCCGGCCTCGGGCACGCACGCCGACTGGCACTTGCCCTGCGAGCACGAGCCGACGCAGCAGTCGCTGTCGCGCCGGCATTGATCGCCGCGGTCGGCGCACACCGGCGGGCACGCGCCCAGGCTGTCGCCGCGGTGGAGGTGGTGCCCGTTCCAGCCCGACTCGTCGATGCAGATCGTGTGCGCCGCGCGCGGGTTGCCGGGGGGTACGTGGCAGATGGCGATCTTGTGGCCACCGCAGGCCGGCGCGTCGTCCTTGCCGTTGCCGGTGCTCTTGGCGACCGCCACCTCGTGCTCGTGATCGCCGAGGTCGCCGATCTCCCTACCTGTGGTCTCGGCCAGGCAGGCGGTGAGGGATGCGGCGGCCAGGGCGATGAGGGCGAGGTGGAGTTTCATGGCCGATTCCTTTCGTGTGTGAAAACACTATTTCCTAAGCGATAGAAAAACACTAGCTAGTGATACCGCACGGTTATCCCATTGCTCCCCGTCGACCCTCCGATCGGGTAACGGACCGACCATTTCCGCTACCCCAGCCGCCTGCTGCCCGACGGCGGATCGAGGGGCTGGGCGTGACGGCCGCTACCCCGGCCCGGCCCCGCCTCGCCTCCAGGCGGTCCCCGTTCGCTCGCCGGCTACCCGGGGTGGACCCGGGCGCCCGGGTTTGCTAAACAACGCGCCTCCCGGGACCCGGCCGCTCCATGGCCGGCAACGGAGACGAGGATCGCCATGAAGGAAACCGCCGGTCATCCCCACTACCGCCCCTCCAAGATCTCCTGCGCGTGCGGGGCGATCTACGACACCTTCTCGACCCGGGGCGACTTCGCCGTCGAGATCTGCTCGAAGTGCCACCCGTTCTACACGGGCCAGCAGCGGCTGATGGACACCGCCGGGCGCATCGACCGCTTCAAGAAGCGGTACGGCCAGAAGTAGGACCGGCCGCGGCGGTCCGCGCGCGTCGCCTGACCCCGTCGAGCCATGTTCGAAGGACAGCGCTTCCTCGACAAGATGACGGCGCTCGCGCGCCGTCACGAGGAGCTCACCGCGCTGCTCGGTGACCCGGCGGTCATCGGCCGCCGCGGCGAGTTCCAGAAGCTCTCGCGCGAGCACGCCGAGCTCGACGCGCTGGTCGCGGCGTGGACCGCCTTCCAGCGGCTGCGGGCCGAGCTCGACGAGGCCCGCCAGCTCGTCGCCAGCGAGAGCGACGGCGAGCTGCGCGAGCTCGCCCGCGACGAGGCGCGCACCCTCGAGGAGCGGCTCGCCACCGCCGAGCACGAGCTCAAGCTCCGGCTCCTGCCCCGCGATCCCGACGACGCCAAGAACACGATCCTCGAGATCCGCGCCGGCACCGGCGGCGACGAGGCCGCGCTGTTCGCGGGCGACCTGTTCCGGATGTACATGCGCTTCGCCGAGCGCCTGGGCTGGCGGACCGAGATCCTGTCGGCCTCGGAGGGCCCGGCGGGCGGGTGGAAGGAGATCATCGTGCTGATCGAGGGCAAGGACGTCTACGCCCGCCTCAAGTTCGAGTCGGGCGTGCACCGCGTGCAGCGGGTGCCGGCGACCGAGGCCCAGGGCCGCATCCACACCTCGGCGGCGACGGTGGCGGTCATGCCCGAGGCCGAGGAGGTCGACATCAAGATCGACGACAAGGACCTGCGGGTCGACGTCTTCCGCGCTGGCGGCCACGGCGGGCAGTCGGTCAACACCACCGACTCGGCGGTCCGCCTCACCCACATCCCGACCGGTCTGGTCGTGATCTGCCAGGACGAGAAGTCGCAGCACAAGAACAAGGCCAAGGCGCTCAAGGTCCTGCGCTCGCGCCTCTACGATCACGAGCTGGCCCAGCGCCAGGCCGCCGAGCGCGACGCCCGTCGCTCGATGGTCGGCTCCGGCGACCGCTCGGAGAAGATCCGCACCTACAACTTCCCGCAGGACCGGGTCACCGATCACCGGATCGGCCTCACCCGCCACAACCTGCCCGCGGTGATGGACGGCGAGCTGGGCGACATCATCGACGCCCTGCGCGCCCACGATCAGGCCGACGCCCTCAAGGACCAGACCTGATGCGGCGGCCGGCGATCGCCGCTGCCTCGCTGGCCGCCGCGCTCGCCGCCTCGCTGGCCCTCGCCCTGGCCCTGCCCGGCTGCGGCGGCCCGCCGCCGCTCGCCTCGTGCGGCGATCACCTGGGCGGGGTGTGGCAGACCGCCGACGGCGCCGCCCGCTGGCACCTGCTCGACGGCGGCGCCCGCGTCGAGGGCTACCCGCTGGTGCGCGAGCTGCCGCCGGCGCCGGCGGGCACGATCGCGGCCCCGGCGGTGCTCGACCTGCGCCGCAGCGGCCACGAGCTGTCGGGCGTCGCCGCCCGACGCTGGCACCGCGGCGCCGCCACCTGCACGGTGCGCGCGCCGGCCCGCGTCCGCGGCTGCGCCGGCGATCGGCTGGCCCTCACCGTCGACGACACCGGCCCGCCGTCGGACTGGAGCGCGTGCACGCCCGGCAGCGGCCCGGCGACGACCCAGCTCCTGCGCCGCACCTGGCCGTGACCGGGCCCTGCCGCGCCGCCGGCACGCCGTCCTCACGCGGCGCGAGCCAGGCCGCGCCCGCTACTTGACCAGCCGGCCGAGCAGGCGGTCGAGCTTGGCCTCGTCGCCGCTCTCGTAGCCGGCGTGCAGGTCGCGCACGATGCCCTTGGGATCGATGACGTAGGTCGAGGGCTGCTTGGGCGGCGAGTAGATGTCGGCGGCGGCGGTGGTCTCCTCGGGCGCGTACGCGCGGAGCATCTTGCGCACCTTGAGGCCGTCCATGAACTTCTTGCCCTTGGCCTTGTCGTTGTCGAGGTTGACGGCGATGAAGACCACCTTGCCCGCCCACTTGCCGGCCAGCCGATCCCACGCCGGCAGCTCCTTCTTGCACGGCTTGCACCACGAGCCGCCGAACGTCATCACCACCCACTTGCCGCGGTAGGCCTTGAGCTTGAACGCCTTGCCGCGCTCGTCGCGGGCGCCGTCGAGCTCGGGGGCGCGATCGCCGGGCTTGACCTCGGCCCGGGCGGGGGCGGCGCCGGCGCCGACGAGCGCGAGGGCCAGGCCGAGGGCCACGATGACGGACCGGATCGCGTGCGTGTACATCGGTACCTCGTGAGACGGGGCCGGCGGCCGGCCGATTCACGCCCGTCGGCCCACCGGGGCCGGCCGGGCCGGATGGGACGAGGTGGGACGGGGTGGGCTAGCGGCGGACCGCCAGCTCCTCCTCGATGGCGGCGGCGAAGTACTTGGGATCGGTCGGGCCCGGGTAGCGCCGGCCGTTGAGGAACAGCGTGGGCGTGCCCTCGACGCCGTTGGCGTCGCCCTCCTTGCGATCGGCGTCGACCCGGGCCTCGGCGGCGGCGAAGTCGGCCTCGTAGCGCGCCATGTCGAGGCCCAGGGCCTGGGCGTAGCCGCGCAGGTCGTCCCTCTTCTGGGCACCGAGGCGCTCGAAGATCACGTCGTGCATCGCGTGGAACTTGCCCTGGGCGTGCGCCGCCAGCGCCGCCTGGGCCGCGCCCTTGGAGTCGGGGTGCTTGCCGATGAGCGGGTACATCTTGTAGTAGAGCCTGACCTTGCCCGGGTTCTCGCGGACCACCTGGTCGAGCACCGGCTTGATCGCCATGCAGCTCGGGCAGCCGTAGTCGAAGTACTCGACCAGCACGACCGGGGCCTTCGGATCGCCCGACATCGGCGCCTGCGCCACGTCGATGGTCTGGACCGCGGCGTTGCGCACGTAGCGCGCGGTGTAGAGCTCGAGCACCGTGCTCGCGTCCTGCTCGTCGGCGAGGAGCTCGGCGACCAGGCGCGCGGCGAACGGCGCCCGCTTGCAGGTCTGATCGCTGGTGACGCTGGTGCGCAGGCTGTGGGCCTTGCCGCACGGCGACGGGAGCTGGCCGACCAGACGGAAGAACGTGTCCTGCTTGGCCGCGGGCAGCGCGCCCACGTCGATGCCGGGCAACGGCGTGCGATCGACCGGGCCGGCCTTCGCCGCGTCGGCCGCCGCCACCACGTCCTTGGGGTCGGTGGTCGCGGTCGACTCCTTCTTGCACGACGCGCCGGTCAGGAGGCCGAGAGCGAGCGCCGCGACGAGCGGGATCGCCAGCCAGCTCAGGAGGGTTCGGCGGTTTCCCGTTGGGTTCCGAGAGCTTTCCACGCCAGGGTTGTAGCCAGCGGCGCCCGCCCATGCAAGCCGCACCCGCCGCCGGCGGTGGCGGCGCGGCTTGACGTTGCGCGTCATCGCGGGTAGAACCACGACTGAATGACGGTTCATTCACCCGAGGCGCGCGGTCGAGGAGCCCAGGGCGGGCCCGCCGACGATCGCGCGCTCAAGCGCGAGCGCATCCTCGACGCCGCGGAGCGGGTGTTCGCGCAGCGCGGCTTCTTCGCCGCCAAGGTCGCCGACATCGCGCGCGAGGCCGGCGTCGCCGACGGGACGATCTACCTCTACTTCAAGAACAAGGACGACCTGCTCATCTCGCTCTTCGAGTCGCGGATGGAGCGGGTCAACGCCCGGCTGGCGGCCGCGGTGGCCGCCGCGGCCACGCCGCGGGCCCAGCTCGACGCCTTCATCCGCGCCTACGTCGACCTCATCGTCGAGCAGCCCACCGCCGCCGAGGTCCTGACCATCGAGCTGCGGCAGTCGGCGCGCTTCATGCGCGAGTACTCGGCGCCGCGCTTCGGCGAGCTCTTGCGCCTGCTGGCCGGCGTGATCGCCGCCGGCCAGGCCTCGGGCGAGTGGTCGGACGCGGTGCCGGCGCCCCACGCCGCCCGCCTGATCTGGGGGATGCTCGACGAGCTGGCCCTGGCCTGGCTGCTCGGGCGCGACCGCGGCGGCCGCCGCGGCAGAAAACCGCCGCCCGCGGCCGACGACAGCGGCCGGAAGTTCGATATCGTCCGCGCCGCCGACTGGGTCGGCGCCCTCGTCACTCAAGGTCTCGAACGAAGGAGCAACGCGTGAAGATCCTGGTCCCGATCAAGCGAGTTCCCGATCCGGAGCTCAAGGTGAAGATCAAGGACGGCGCCATCGACCTGTCGGGCGCGAGCTGGGTGGTCAACACCTTCGACGAGTACGCCGTCGAGACCGCGCTCCGCCTGCGGGAGAACGCCGAGAGCGGCGAGAGCCACGGCGAGGTCGTCGTCGTCACGATCGGCCCCGAGGACGCCGCCCAGCAGCTCCGCAGCGCCCTGGCGATGGGCGCCGACCGCGCCATCCGCGTCGACGGCGAGGACCGGGCGCTCGACGCCCGCGTGGTCGCCGCCGCCCTGGCCCGGGTCATCGAGGCCGAGAAGCCCGACCTCGTGGTCATGGGCAAGCAGGCGGTCGACGGCGACGCCAACCAGGTCGGCCAGATGCTGGCCGGGCGCCTGGGCTGGCCCCAGGCCACCTTCGCCGCCACCGTCGAGCTCGCCGCCGACAAGGGCTCGCTCACCGTCGGCCGCGAGGTCGACACCGGCGTCGAGTACAAGGTCGTCAACCTGCCGGCGGTCCTCACCGTCGACCTGCGCGTGGTCGCGCCGACCTCGGTGAAGAACAACATCACGCCGGCCAGCCACAGCTACGGCACCGGCGAGGGCGGCCCGCGCTACGCCTCGCTCAAGGGCATCATGGCCGCCAAGAAGAAGCCCATGGAGCAGAAGAGCCTGTCCGACCTCGGCGTCGACGCGGCCCCGGCGATCAAGGAGCTGGGCGTCTTCCTGCCGCCGGCGCGCGCCGCCGGCCAGAAGGTCGCCGACATCCCCACCCTGGTGCAGAAGCTGGCCGACGAGGCCAAGGCCCTCTGACCGCCGCCCCCGAGCCCCTCAGGAGAACCCCATGGGAAACGTCCTCGCATTCTGTGAGTTCGGCGACGGCGCGCTCAAGGCGTCGGCCCTGTCCAACCTGACCTTCGCCCGCGCCGCGGCCGCCGCCCACGGCGGCGAGGTGATCGCGCTCCTCGTCGGCGCCGGCGCCGCCGCCGCCGGTCCCGCCGCCGCGCGGTACGCCGGCAAGGTCGTCACCGTCGAGCACGGCGACCTCGCCGCGTACCTGGCCGAGACCTACGCCCCGGTGGTCGCCCGCCTCGCCGGCGACCACGGCGCCACCGTCGTCACCGCCACCGCCACCGCGGTCGGCAAGGACCTGCTGCCGCGGGTCGCCGCGCTGCTCGACGCCGGCATGGCGTCGGACATCTCCAGGCTCGACGGCGCCACCCAGTTCACGCGCCCGATCCTGGCCGGCAACGCCTACGCCCAGATCGAGGTCACCACGCCCGTCATCTGCGTCACCGTGCGCCAGTCCGAGTTCCCGCAGGCCGAGGAGCTGGGCGCGGCCGGCGAGGTCGTCGCCGCCGACGCCGGCGCCGTCGACGCCCTGGGCGCGCGCATCGACCGCGTCGAGAGCCAGAAGAGCGACCGGCCCGAGCTGACCAGCGCCAAGGTCGTGGTCTCCGGCGGCCGCGGCATGCAGAGCGGCGACAACTTCAAGGTGCTCGAGGAGCTCGCCGACCTGCTGGGCGCCGCCATGGGCGCGTCGCGCGCCGCCACCGACGCCGGCATGGTCCCCGCCGACTGGCAGGTCGGCCAGACCGGCAAGATCGTCGCGCCCAACCTCTACATCGCGGTCGCGATCTCGGGCGCCATCCAGCACCTGGCCGGCATGAAGGGCTCGAAGACCATCGTCGCCATCAACAAGGATCCCGAGGCGCCGATCTTCCAGGTCGCCGACTACGGCGTGGTGACGACCTGGGAGAAGGCCATCCCCGAGCTGGTCGAGGAGATCAAGAAGCTCAAGGCCAGCCGCTGACGCGACGGCGGCCGCGGCGGTTGCGGACGGCGGCCGCGGTTGTGTATCTTGCGGATATCTCGGCCGAAGTGAGCCGATGGACGCGGCGCGAGCCGCCGCCGCCGCGTTCGCCCCGTCTGCCTCGTCTGCCTCGTCCGCCCCGTCCCTCTGGCCCCTCCGACCCGCGTGTTCGACGTCTTCGTCAACGATCCGATCATCTGGCTCATCCCGTTCATCGCCGCGGTGATCGGGTGGGCCACCAACGTGGTCGCCGTGCGCATGATGTTCGCGCCGGTGGAGTTCATCGGCATCAAGCCGTTCCTGGGCTGGCAGGGCATCGTCCCGCACCACGCCCAGGCGCTGGCCGGCAAGTCGACCGACCTCATCACCCAGAAGCTCATCAACCTGCAGGTGGTGTTCGAGCAGTTCGACGCCGCCGCCTTCGCCACCCACCTCGACAAGGCGCTCGACGACCTCACCGATCAGGTGATCCGCGAGACCGCCGAGAAGCACGGGCCCGAGGCGTGGAAGGCCCTGCCCGACCCGGTCAAGGCCCAGGTCAAGGCGATCCTCCGCAAGGAGGTCGAGCAGGTCGCGGTCGCGATCCTCGCCGACCTCGGCAAGGAGGTCCACGAGATCCTCGATCTCAAGACGATCGTGGTCGACGCCGCCGAGAAGGACAAGAAGCTCATCGGCGACATGTTCGAGCACGTCGGCCGCGCCGAGTTCCGCTTCATCAAGGTGAGCGGCCTCTACTTCGGCTTCCTGTTCGGCGTCGTCCAGATGCTGGTGTGGGCGGCCTACCCGGCGTGGTGGGTCCTGCCCTTCGCCGGCTTCATGGTCGGCTACGTCACCAACTGGCTCGCGATCAAGCTCATCTTCGAGCCGGCCCAGCCCCGGAAGGTCGGCCCCATCGTCCTCCACGGCCTGTTCCACAAGCGGCAGCAGGAGGTGGCGGTCGAGTTCTCGCGGATGGTGTCGGGCAAGATCCTCAACACCGGCAACATGGTCCGCTACATGTCGACCGGGGCCTCCGGCGAGCGGCTGTTCGCGATCGTCGAGCGGCACGTCGGCGGCCTGCTCGATCGCTTCCGCGCCAACCCCATGGCCGCCGCCCTGGTGCCGGCCGACCGCTGGGACACGATCCGCGGCGAGGTCTTCGCCCAGATGCGCAAGGACCTGCCCGCCGACGGCGGCTTCCTGTGGATCTTCACCAGCCGCGCCATCGACGTCTACAGCGAGCTGGTCGAGAAGATGACCGCGCTGGACTCCGAGAGCTTCGAGGGCGTGCTCCGCCCCGCCTTCCAGAAGGACGAGTGGAAGCTCATCGTCGCCGGCGGCGCCCTCGGCCTCGGCGCCGGCGTGCTCCAGGTCGTCTACATGTTCGGCGAGCAGGTCACGCGCTGAGCCCGCCGGCCCCGGCCCGCCGACCCGATCACCCGTGATCACCTGATCGCCGCCGATCAGCGGCCGATGATCAGGCACCGCGAAGGTGGGCGCAATTACGGACCTTGCGCCGTGGCATCGCGGCTGCACCAGCCCCTGCCGTAACCCCAACCCAGGAGGCGGCATGCGGCAGCTCATCGTGATCTCGGTCGTCGTGGCAGCGCTCACCGGTACGGTGGCGGTGGCGCAGGCGGCCAACAAGATCATCTACGTCCACGGTCGCGGGCAGATGACCTTCAACACGGCGGAGCGGGTCAACGTCTCCGGGACGTCCTGGCAGCCGGTCGCGCTGAGCTTCGACGGCGGCGCCTCGATCAACGGCCCGGCGACGGCGACGGTGCGCACCGCGCTCGAGCAGCAGTGCGCGGTCGGCACCGGCAACACCTGCATCGTCGTCTGCTACTCGGCCGGGTGCCTCCGCTTCCTCAAGGCCGTGCGCGACTCGTCGCACACCACCTTCAACATCGTGCGGGTCAGCGCGATCGCCTCCGCCGCCGGCGGGACCAAGATCGCGGTCGCCAACACCACCGGCAGCCTCAAGTCGATCGCCAAGCTGATCGGCCAGCAGGAGGCGGTCGACTGGGACCTGACGCCGGCGGTGGCGCGCGGCACGTACGGCTCGAGCCAGAACGCGATGGACAAGACCAGCGGCACGATGTGGCACTACTGCGGCTACAAGGACACCTGCGTGTCGCTGCTCTTCTTCAAGATGTGCGGCAACACCTACGTCAACAGCGGGCTGACCGGCGCCCGCGGCGACGGCCTGGTCTCGTACGACTCCTGCGGTGGCTCCAGCGTGGCCGGCGCGTTCAACAACCTCTGCGCCAGCGGCGGCACCGGCACCAAGCGCATCACCTCGCGCTACTCGAAGCGCGCCCCCGGCGGCGCCTGCGACGGCGAGCACCGCGACCACGCCGGCATGGTCGGCGCCGGGGTCAAGTACACCGAGCAGGCGCTGGCCGTGACCCCCACCGGCGATCAGAACCTGACCTGGGGCGACACCACGTCGCAGTCGACGTGCAGCGACACCGCGAGCTGCGGCAACGCCTTCACCAACCAGGCGGCCGACTTCGCCACCCTCCGCACCCAGGGCGGGACGCCGGTGACGGTCTCGCCCAGCACCGACGCCACCTCGTCCAACAGCACGACCAACACCGCGTCGGCCACGTCGTGCACGGCGCGCTGCGGCCTCTACCAGCCGGGGCGGGCGTGCCAGTGCGACGCGGCGTGCGTGTCGGGCGGCGACTGCTGCGCCGACTACGCCGCGGCCAACTGTCCGAACGTGAAGGTCTGGTGAGCCGTGGGCCGGCCTCGATCTCGATCCGCCCCGGGCCCGGACGCGGGCACCGCGGCCCGCCGCCGGGCCGGCCGCGCCGCCGGACCGGCGCTCGCCGTGGTCGCCGGCGCGGCGCTCGGCGTC
>CAADGB010000500.1 GCA_900696455.1 uncultured delta proteobacterium | reverse complement strand
GGCGGCGGCGGCGGCCGCGGCGGCTACGGCGGCGGCGGCGGTGGCCGCGGTGGTCGTGGCGGCGGCGGCGGCGGCTACGACGGCGGCGGTGGTGGTGGCGGTGGCGGTGGCTGGGACGACGGCGGTCGTGGCGGTCGCCGCGGTCGCGGCTGATCCCCGCGCTCGCGCACGCCCACGTCAAGGCCACGCGGCCGCCTCGCGGCGCGGCGCCCACGTCGAGGCGGCCCACCCGGCCGCCTCGCGGCGTTTTCGGGCTCGGTTCGGTCCGGCACGCGGTTGTGGGGCTCGCGCCGCGCACGCTATGTTCGTCGCGAGATGGGGGCCCCTGACTCGCCTTCGGGCCCGGCACCGGCGCGCCGCGAGGCGCTGCTCGAGATCCGGAACCTGGTGACCGAGTTCCGGACCGAGCGCGGCGTGGTCCGCGCCGTCGACGGCGTCTCGTTCGAGATCCCGCGCCGCCAGACCCTGGGCGTGGTCGGCGAGAGCGGCTGCGGCAAGTCGGTGACGGCGCTGTCGGTGATGCGGCTGGTCGCCAGCCCGCCCGGCCGGATCGCCGCCGGCGAGATCCGCTACGACGGCAAGGACCTGCTCGACCTGCCCGAGGCGGCGATGCGCGCGATCCGCGGCAACCGCATCGCGATGATCTTCCAGGAGCCGATGACCTCGCTCAACCCGGTCTTCACCGTCGGCGATCAGGTCGCCGAAGCGGTGCGGCTCCACCAGCGCAAGACGCGCAAGGAGGCGCTGGCGGTCGCCGCCGAGATGTTCCGCCTGGTCGGCATCCCGTCGCCCGAGGAGCGCCTCGCCAACTACCCGCACCAGATGTCGGGCGGCATGCGGCAGCGCGTGATGATCGCGATGGCCCTGGCCTGCCGCCCCGACCTGCTCATCGCCGACGAGCCGACCACCGCGCTCGACGTGACGATCCAGGCCCAGATCCTCGACCTCCTGCGCACCCTGCAGGAGGAGCTGGGCATGAGCATCCTCCTCATCACCCACGACCTCGGCGTCGTGGCCGAGACCTGCGACGAGGTGGTCGTGATGTACGCCGGCCGCGTCGTCGAGCGCGCCGCCACCGCGACGCTGTTCGGGCAGCCCCGCCACCACTACACGGCGGGCCTCCTGCGCTCGGTGCCGCGACCCGGCGCCGACGCCAGCGGCGACGGCGAGGCCCGCGGCCGCCTCCAGGAGATCCCGGGCATGGTGCCGGCGCTCCACGAGCTGCCGGTGGGCTGCAAGTTCGCCGACCGCTGCCCCGCCGCCGACGAGCTGTGCGAGCGCAAGGAGCCGGAGCTGGTGCCGCTCGGCGCGACCCTGGTGCGCTGTCACCACCCGGTGGGCGCGCCCGCCGCCGCGCCGGGCGACGGCAGCGCCGCCGCCGCGGAGGCCGCGTCGTGAGCGACCCCGCCCGCGCCGACGCCGCCGGCGCCGCGGCCGCGCCGCTCCTCCAGCTCGAGGGCGTGTCCAAGCACTTCGCCACCAAGGTGGCGTGGCCGCGCGAGCCGGTCGCGCCGCACGTCCGGGTGTGGCGCGCGCTCAGCCGCATGAGCGCGGCGGTGCGCGCGGTCGAGGAGGTGACCCTCGACGTCCTGCCCGGCGAGACCCTGGGCCTGGTCGGCGAGCGCGGCTGCGGCAAGTCGACCCTGGGCCGCACCGTGCTGCGCCTGCTCGATCCCACCGCCGGCCGCATCCGGTTCGCCGGCCAGGACATCACCGCGCTGCCGCAGGTGGCGCTGCGCCCGCTGCGCCGCCGCATGCAGATGATCTTCCAGGACCCGTACGCCTCGCTCAACCCGCGCCTCACCGTCGGCGCCACGGTCGGCGAGCCGCTCGAGATCCACCGCCTGGCCACCACCCGGGCGCGTCGCGACGAGCGGGTGGCCGAGCTCCTGTCGCGGGTCGGCCTGCGCCCCGACGCCGCCCAGCGCTACCCGCACGAGTTCTCGGGCGGTCAGCGCCAGCGCATCGGCATCGCCCGCGCCCTCGCGGTCAGCCCCGAGTTCATCGTCTGCGACGAGCCCATCAGCGCGCTCGACGTGTCGATCCAGGCCCAGATCGTCAACCTGCTCCAGGACCTGCAGGCGGCCGACCGCCTGACCTACCTGTTCATCTCCCACGACCTGCGGGTGGTGCAGCACATCTGCGATCGCGTCGCGGTGATGTACCTCGGGCGCCTCGTCGAGCTGGCGCCCGCCGCCGGCCTCTACCGCAAGCCGCGCCACCCGTACACCCAGGCCCTCCTGTCGGCGGTGCCGGTGCCGGATCCGGCGGCCCGGCGCCAGCGCATCATCCTCCAGGGCGACGTGCCGAGCCCGCTGCGACCGCCGCCGGGCTGCGCCTTCCACCCCCGCTGTCCGGTCAAGGACAAGCCGGAGGCGTGCAAGCGGGACGTGCCGCGCCTGCGCGTGCTCGGCGACGGCACCCAGGTCGCGTGCCACGTGGCGGAGTGACGGGTGAGCGCGGCGCCGCACGCGGGTGACCTCGAGCTGCGGCCGCTGCCGGCGGTCCTGCTCGACCTCGAGGAGGTCCACGCCACCGGGCGCTTCCTGGTCCGCCGCGAGCGCGTGGTCAAGACCGTCGACCTCATCGACGGCGAGCTGATCGCGGCGCCCGCCCACGACGAGGCCCTCGGCCACTTCCTGGTGGCGGCCGGCGTCATCACCCAGCTCCAGCACCGCGACGCGGTCAACACCGCGACCAGCCGCCGGATGTCGATCGGCGTCGCGCTGATCGAGCTCGGCGTCCTCACGCCCGATCAGCTCGACGCGCAGCTCGCCGCCCAGACCCGCTACCGCCTGCTGTCGCCCCTGCGCTGGGCCGACGGCGCCTGGCGCTTCGAGGCCCGCGCGGTCGCCGCCGACGGCGTGCGCCTGCCGCTGGGCGAGACCGTGCTCCTCGGCCTGCGCGAGACCTCGAACGAGGGGGCGTCCCCCAGCCAGATGCTGGCCGACGTCTTCCTCGAGCTGACGCCGCGCGGCGAGCGCCTGCTGCCGCTGTTCCGCAGCGTCTTCGCCGCCCGCATGCCGCAGCGCCTGCCGGAGGGCATCACCGCCCGCGGCCTGCTCGAGCAGGGCCTGACCACGGGGCTGCTCGACGCCATGATCCTGACCGACGCCGTCGTGCCGGCGCTGCCCAAGGTCGGGCCGGCGCTCGCGCTCAAGGCGGCGGCCGACACCGGCGAGCGCTCGCCGCTGTACGCCGAGCTGTTCGGCGGCCACAGCACGATGGCGCCCTTGCCCACCGGCAGCGCCCCGCTCGACCTCGGCGAGGCCGAGGCCCTCGACGTCGACGAGCTGCTCGACGACGACGCCACCCGCACCGCCCGCGCCGCGCTGGTGGCCGAGGCCTACCGCCTGCGCGATCTCGATCACTACAGCGTGCTCCTGGTCGAGCGCGACGCCGGCGATCTCGACCTCGCCGCCGCCCTGTCGGAGCGGCAGAGCCAGTTCTCTCGCGACTACTACGCCCGCTTCCAGCTCGGCCGCGACGCCGCCCTGCTCGACGAGCTCCACGCCGCCTACGAGGCCGCCCGCGACGTCCTGCTCGACGACGAGCGGCGCCGCGCCTACGACCGCGAGCTGGCGGGCGGCGACCTCACCGGCCGGGACGCCGAGGCCGAGCGCCTGGTCCAGGCCGGCTTCGACCTGCTCCTGCGCGGCGACGCCGACGCCGCCGCCGACAAGCTCGAGGCCGCGCTCGCCGTCCGCCCCGACGACCCCGAGGCCCTCGCCGCCCTGGGCTGGGCGGTGTGGCACCGCGAGGAGAAGACGCCGGAGGGCGCCGACCTGGCTCGCGCGTACCTCGGCCGCGCCCTGCGCCGCAAGCCGCTCCTGGCCACGGCCAACGAGTACCTGGGCCTCATCGAGCTGGCGATCGGCGACGACGAGCCCGCGGCCCTCGACCACCTCGAGCGCGCCGCCCGCGCCGCGCCCGGCCACGCCGTCGTCCTCGACGCCGTCGCCTCGATCTACCTGCGCCACGGCAAGGCCCGCGGCCTCGAGCGCTTCTACCGCCGGCTCCTCCGCGGCGGCGCCGGCAGCCCCCCCGATCAGGCCGCGCTGTGGCAGCGGCTGGGCGTGGTGCTGTCCGATCAGCTCGACGATCCGGCGGCCGCCCGCCACGCCTTCCACCAGGCCGCGCGCCTGGGCGGCGCCCCCCGGCCGCCACGCCGCATCCCGACCCCGCGCCCGGTCCAGGAGTCGGACGCCGAGTTCGTCGCGCTGTCGATCCGGATCGCCACCGGCGACGAGCAGGCCGACGACCGCGAGCGCTACGACGAGCTGCGGCCGCGCGCCCTGCCGCGGGCCCGCACCACCATGAGCCGCGAGCTGTGGAACCTGCTGCGCCACCCCGACGATCAGGCCGACGTCGGCGCGCTGGCGGAGCTGGTGGCGCCCGCGGTCCACGCCCTGCACCCGGTCTCGCTCGCCGAGCTCGCCGTCGACCCGGCGGCGCGGGTCGCCGACGCCGAGCTGCCCGCCGCCTTCGGCCGCCTGCGCGCCTACACCGCCGAGCTCCTCGGCCTGGAGCCGGCGCCGGTCTACGCCCACCCCGACTTCGGCGCCGATGTCCACGTCGGCGCCGCCGACGCCCTCGTGCTCCTGGCCGGCGACGAGGCCCTGGCCGCGCCCGACCGCCCCGAGCTGGGCTTCCGCCTGGCCCGCGCCACCCGCTACCTGTGGCCGGGTCGCGCCGCCGGCGCGTCGCGCCCGGCCCGCGTCATGCGCGCCCTGTTCCTGGCCCTGTTCCACGAGGCGGTGGGCTCGACGGCGAGCGCCGACGACGAACCGGTGCGCGCCGCCCTCGACGTGCTCGATCGGGCCACCCGCGATCAGGCCCGCGTCCTGGCCCAGCGCCTGCTCGCCCGCAGCCAGGATCACAACCTGTCGCGCTGGGCGCAGTCCCTGGGTCGCACCGCCGATCGGTTCGGCCTGCTGGTGTGCGGCGACGTGCCGGTGGCGGTCCGCCTGGCAGCGAGCCCGACCGGCGACGGCGATCTACTCGACTTCGCCCGCTCCGACGCCTTCCTGCGCCTGCGGGCGGCGCTCGGCCTGACCGTGAGCGCGCCGCCGCCGCTGGCGCTGACGCCGGGCCGCTGATCGGCGGGCACCGGGCGGTCATCTCGGGCTATACAGTCGTCATGCCGACCCGGGAGAACCCGCCCCCGCTCGCGCCCGCCGCGACGACGCCGGCCGCGCGCTCGTGGTTCCTCCAGCACGCGGTCGGCCTGGCCACCCTCGTCATCGGCGCGCTCGCGCTGGTGGTGTTCACGGTCCGCCAGGAGTCGCTGTGGGCGATGCCCGACTGGCGGCACACCGTCCCGTTCTTCGTCGCCACCTGCGTCGGCACGGTGGTGGCGGTGGCCCGGCGCGAGGGGCTGTGGGTCCTGCCCCTGGCCGGGCTCGGCCTGGCCGCGGTCACGATGGTCCTCGGCTGGTTCCTGGTCATGGCCGCGATCGCGGTCGTGACCGCGATCGTCATCCTCATCATGTCGGCGGTGATGTGATGTCCACGTCCAACGACTCCGAGCTGTCCGAGCGCGAGCTGATCTACGACTGGAACTCGGTCGAGAAGGTCGCCCCGCTGTCCCCGCGCCGCAAGGTCACGTTCCTCGACGAGACCCTGCGCGACGGCATCCAGTCGCCGTCGGTGGTCGACCCCACGATCGACGACAAGCTGCGGCTGGTCGAGCTGGCCAGCGCCCTGGGCATCCACCACATCGACATCGGGCTGCCCGGGGCCGGCGCGCGCGCGGTCGAGGACTGCACGATCATCGCCCGCCACATCCGCGACGCCCGCCTGCCCATCAAGCCGGCGTGCGCGGCCCGCACCCACGTCAACGACGTCCAGGCCATCGTCGACATCTCGCAGGCGGTCGGCGTCGAGATCGAGGTCCTGACCTTCATCGGCAGCTCGCCCATCCGCCAGTACGCCGAGGACTGGGACCTGGCCCGCATGCTGTCGCTGTCGGCGAGCGCGATCGACCTCGGCCGCCGCCACGGCCTGCCGGTGGCCTACGTCACCGAGGACACGACCCGGTCGCGGCCCGAGGTGCTGTCGCGCCTGTTCACCAACGCGGTCGAGCACGGCGCCCACCGCCTGATCGTGTGCGACACCGTCGGCCACGCCACCCCCGACGGCATCCGGAACCTGCTGCGCTTCACCCGCAACCTGCTCGACGGCATCGGCCGCCCCGACGTCGGCATCGACTGGCACGGCCACAACGACCGCGGCCTGGGCGTGGTCAACTCGATCTTCGCGATCGAGTACGGCGCCGATCGCATCCACGGCACCGCGCTCGGCGTCGGCGAGCGGGTCGGCAACGCCGCCCTCGATCAGATCCTGCTCAACCTGAGCCTGCTCGGCGAGCTGCCGGGTCAGGATCTCTCGAGCCTCCTGGCCTGGTGCCAGACCGCGTCGCGCGCCACCCACGTCCCGATCCACGCCCAGTACCCGCTGGCCGGCTCCGACGCCTTCCGCACCGCGACCGGTGTGCATGCCGCCGCGATCATCAAGGCCGAGCGCAAGGGCCACGCCTGGCTCGCCGATCGCATCTACTCCGGCGTGCCGGCCGGGGCCTTCGGCCGCGAGCAGGAGATCGAGGTCGGCCACTACTCGGGCGAGTCGAACGTCGTCTACTGGCTGCGCAAGCGGGGCTTCGAGCCGACCCCCGAGCTCGTCGCGGCGGTGTTCGGCGCGGCCAAGCAGGGCGATCACGTCCTCAGCGACGACGAGATCCACGCGATCATCCGCGCGCACCAGGGCGCCGCGCACCAGGGCGCCGCGCACCAGGGCGCCGGGCCGGCGGACGCCTGAGACGCGCCGGGCCGCGGCGCCACACCTGGGCCGCGGCGCCGCGCCACCTGCGAGCGATCCCGAGGCGGCCGTGCGCGAACCGCCGGGCGTCGCTCGACGGCGCTGGTCGAGGCGCGGCCTTGGGTGTACAGTGGGCGGTGAGTTCCATGGCCGCCAATTCGTCTGGTATCCTCACCGTCCGCAAGGACCTGAAGTTCAACGGTCTCAAGGTCTTCTCCGCGACGATGGTCGCGGACCGCGACCAGCTCGGCGAGAAGGTCACCAACTGGATGGCGTCGCACCCTCAGTGCAAGCCGGTCGAGTTCGTCGTGACCCAGTCCAGCGACGAGGCGTTCCACTGCCTCGCGATCACGCTGTTCTACTTCGACGAGACGCTGTCCCGGAAGTGACCGAGGTCGTGACCGGGGGCGTGGCCGACGGCGTGGCCGACGGCGTGACCCGCGGGGTGGCCGCGGGCGTGGCCGCGGGCGCGCCATGACCGGGCGCATCTACAACTTCTCCTCGGGCCCGGCCGTCCTGCCGGAGCCGGTCCTGCGCCGCGCGCAGGCCGCGATCTGGGATCTCGACGGCACCGGCATCGGCGTCCTCGAGCACAGCCACCGCGGCCCGGCGTTCACCGCGGTCCTCGACCGCGCCGAGGCCCTGGTGCGCGAGGTCGGCGGCGTGCCGGCGAGCCACGCCGTCCTGTTCCTGCCGGGCGGGGCCTCGACCCAGTTCTTCCAGGTGCCGATGAACTTCCTGGGCGGCGGCACCGCCGACTACTGCTGCACCGGCGTGTGGTCGCAGAAGGCGATCGCCGAGGCCCGCCGCTTCGGCGCCGTGCACGTCGCCTGCTCGAGCGAGGTCACCGACTTCGATCACATCCCGCCGCCGTCCGAGCACCGCTGGTCGGCGGCACCGGCCTACGTCCACGTCACCAGCAACAACACGATCTACGGCACGCAGTGGACGCGCGAGCCCGAGGTCCCGCCCGGCGTGCCGCTGGTCTGCGACGCCTCGAGCGACCTCTTCAGCCGCCCCATCGCGATCGACCGCTACGACCTCGTCTACGCCGGCGCCCAGAAGAACCTGGGGCCGGCCGGGGTCACGCTGGTCATCGCCCGCAAGGACTTCCTCGAGCGCGGCGCCCGCGACCTGCCGACGATGCTGTCGTACCGGACCCACGTCGCCGAGCGCTCCATGTACAACACGCCGTCGACGTTCGGCATCTACGTCATCGGCGAGGTCATGGCGTGGATCCTCGAGCAGGGCGGGCTGACGGCGATGGCCGCGCGCAACCAGGCCAAGGCCCGGGTCCTCTACGACTTCCTCGACGACTCGCGCCTGTTCCACGGCACCGCCCGCGCCGACAGCCGCTCGCTCATGAACGTCACCTTCCGCTGCCGCGACACCTCGCTCGAGCCGGCCGTGATCGCCCAGGCCACCGCCCGCGGCCTCGACGGCCTCAAGGGCCACCGCTCGGTCGGCGGCATGCGCGCCAGCATCTACAACGCCTTCCCGCCGGCCGGCGTCGACGCCCTGGTCGACTTCCTGCGCGAGTTCGAGCGCGCCCACGCCTGAGCGGCCCCGCTCGGATTCGGGGTGCGGGGGCCACCCGACCCGTTCGCCCTGAGCTCGTCACCGACCGCGGTCGGAGATCACGGGAAACGAACGGGAAGAAGCCGCGGCTTGTCGGCCTTCGACACGCCCTCGCTTGCGCTCGGGCGGCTCAGGCCGACCGGAAAGGTGGGGCCGCGCGAGTGATGTCGGGCGCTTGCCGGCGCCGTT
>CAADGB010000499.1 GCA_900696455.1 uncultured delta proteobacterium | reverse complement strand
GCTGGTCATGGCGCCGATCACCGCGGCCATCGCCGGCGTCGCCGGCGGCGGGGCGTCGCGGAGCGCGGCGAGCTGGCGGGCCCGGGCCTCCATCCACCGCGCGACGGTCTCGGCCGGCCACCAGTCGTTGGTGCGGACCTCGGGTGGGAGGTAGGCGCCGATGCCGAGGATGCCGATCCCGCTCATGGCTCTCAGTTCTGCGCGGAGCTCGCCGGGTCGCGCCAGCGACCGATCACGCGCAGCGGATAGCGTGGCCGCAGCCCGACGTGCGCCTGGGCCTCGATGCGGCAGCCGGGGGCAAGCTCGAAGGTGAGCCGCTGCGCGAGGCGGGCGAGGATGAGCGTCATCTCGGTGAGCGCGTACTGGTCGCCGAGGCAGATGCGCGGCCCGCCGCCGAAGGGCAGGTACGCGAAGCGCGGCCGTTCGGGGGCGTCACCGAGGAAGCGCGTCGGATCGTAGCGCTCGGGATCCGGCCAGAGGTCGGGGGCGTGGTGGACGCCGTAGGAGCTGATGAAGAGCTGCGAGCCCCGGCGGACCGGGAAGCCGGCGACCTCGTCGTCGACCAGCGCCTCGCGGGTGATCATCCACGATGGCGGAAAGAGCCGGAGCGCCTCGTCGAGGGCCGCCCGGGTGTAGGCCAGCGCGGGCAGGTCGGCCATGCCGGGAGGGCGGTCGCCGAGGGCGTCGACCTCGGCGCGCTGACGCGCGGCGGCCTCGGGGTGGTCGGCCAGGAGCGCGAGCGCGAACGCCAGCGCGTTGGAGCTCGTCTCGTAGCCGCCGACGAAGATCGTCATGACCTCGTCGCGGAGCTCGGCCTCGTCGAGGCCGCCCCCGCCCTCCTCGTCACGGGCCCGCAGGAGCATGGCGAGGACGCTGCCGTCATCGGTCGCGGCGCGGGCGCGGATCAGCTCGCCGAGCACGCGGTGCACGGTGGCCATCGCCGCCGCGCTGGCGTCGCGCCGCTTGCTCGGGACCCACGCCGGCAGCCGGACCAGGCGCAAGCGGTTGCGCGACAGCTCGTCGTAGATGTGCTGCCAGGCCTCGACCAGGGGCCGAACCTCGGCCAGCTCGGCGCGGAACATGTTGCGCAGGGTGAGGCCCATGGTCAGGCGCAGCATCTCGTCGCGGGCGTCCAGGGCCTGGCCTCGATCGATGGCGGGTCGCCAGCGCTCGAGCATCGCGTCGGCGCCCTCGACGAAGGCGGCGGCCAGGCTGGCGATCTTCTGGCGGTGGAACGCGGGCTGGACGAGCCGCCGTCGCCGCCGCCAGACCTCGCCCTCGAGCAGCAGCGAGCCCTGGCCCAGCACGGGCTTCAGGCGCTGCGCCGGCAGCCCCTTCTTGTAGTGCTTGTAGCCGTCGAGCAGGACGTGACGGATGGCGGCGGGATCGGTCACCAGGTAGACGTCACGCCCGGCGAGCGGACCGAGCCGGACGAAGCCGCCATGGCGCGCGCGCAGGGTGCGGATGCGCCGCAGCGGATCGCCCCGGAGCTGCAACATGCCGCCGATCACCGGCACGGCCGGCGGCCCGGGCGCGCGCGGGGTGACCGCCGCCATCAGTTCACCAGCCGCAGCGGTCGCGACGCCGCCTTGAGCTCGGCCATGCGGTCCTTGCGGGGCAGCTTGACCGACGGATCGATCTGGACGTCGACGACCACCGGGCCGGCCGGTCGGCGCAGGATGCCGGCGGCCCGGGTCAGGTCGCCGGGCTTGCTGACGCGGACGAACTCGGCGCCGAGGCCGTGGGCGAGGGCGCCGACGTCCATCGTGATCGGGTAGCTGGGCTGGCGGCCGTAGACCGCCTTGTGGCCGAGCTCGACCATGCCCAGGCGACGATCGTTGAAGACGAACAGGACGATGGGGACCTTCTCGGCGGCGGCGGTCGCCACCTCGAAGCCGTTCATGGCGAAGCAGCCGTCGCCGCAGATCGCGGCCACGGTGCGGTCGGGGCGCGCCAGCTTGGCGCCGATCGCGCCGCCGATGCTCTGGCCCATCGAGCCGAGGCCGGTCATGACCACGAACGCGTCGGGGTGCGTGATCTCGAGGAAGTGGGTGGCGAACAGGAAGTGCTCGCCGGAGTCGACGGTGTAGATCGTGTCGCGGGGGGGGATCGCCTGGAGCTCGGTGACCGCGTCCTGGGGGGCGAGGAGGTCGGGCTCGCTCGACGCCATCGCGAAGCGCACCACGCCGGCGTCGGGCCGCGGCACCAGCCGCGGGGTGCGCTCGGCCAGGCCGCCAAGAAACGCCGCCGCCGGCGCCACCAGGGCGTGGGTCGGGGCGTAGCTCTTGCCGATCTGCCGGGCGTCGATGTCGACGTGGACGAAGGCCCGCTTGGGCTTGAGCAGCGGCGTGCAGCCGTCGGTGGACAGGTCGCCGAGGCTGGTGCCGACGGCGATCAGCATGTCGAGGCCGCCCTCGACGTACTCGCGCGCCGACGGGTGACCGCCCAGGCCGAACACGCCCAGGGCCTGCGGGTGATCCTCGGGGAACACGCCCTTGCCCTTGGGCGTGGTCGCCACCGGGCAGCGGTAGCGCTCGGCCACCGTCCGCAGCATCGCCGGCGCGCCGCCGCCGCGGACGCCGGCGCCGGCCAGGATGAGCGGCCGCCCGGCCAGGCCGAGCAGGGCGGCGATGTCGTCGAGGGCGCGGGGGGTGACCGCGAACTCGAGCGACAGCTCGGCGGTGATCCGCGGCGCCGCCTGCGGCGCCATCGCGACGTCGAGCGGGATCGTCAGCACCACCGGGCCGCGACGCCCCGACAGCGCGGTGGTGATCGCGCGGTGGAGCAAGAGCGGCGCCTGCGCGGGGTCGGTCATCTCGGCCGCGAGCTTGGTGACGTGGCGGGTCATGCCGACGACGTTGAGGCCGTGGCTCGAGCCGTCCTGGAGCGCGCCCTTGCCGTGGA
The DNA here is from genome assembly GCA_900696455.1 of uncultured delta proteobacterium. Classification (GTDB taxonomy): domain Bacteria; phylum Myxococcota_A; class Polyangia; order Haliangiales; family Haliangiaceae; genus UBA2376. Next base: position 17,454 of record CAADGB010000499.1, on the reverse strand, counting down.
CCTTGCGCGGCACCTCGCCGACCAGGAGCAGGACCGGCAGCCCGTCGCAGTGCGCCGAGGCCAGGCCGGTCATGGCGTTGAGCACGCCCGGACCCGAGGTCACGACCGCGACGCCGAGCCGGCCGGTGGTGTGCGCCCAGCCCGCGGCGGCGAACAGGGCGCCGCTCTCGTGGCGCGTGGTCACCGTCCGGATCGAGCGGTCGAGCAGGGCGTCGTGGAGCGGCGAGATCGGCCCGCCGGGCAGGCCGAAGACGGTGTCGACGCCGGCGGCCTCGAGCACGTCGACCAGGACGTCCGCGGTACGGCGGGCCGAGGTCCCGGCCTGGCCGGACTCGGGGGTGGGGGAGGGGGAGGAGAGATCCGCGTCGGGTCCGTCGAATGTGCCCATCGGGTCCTTGCTGGTCCTAGCGGACGTGCTGGGGCGGACTGAGCCCCAGTTCCTCCAGGACCGTGGCCACGTCGACCGGCTTGCGCAGCACTCGCCGCGCGCCGGCGGCCCGGGCCGACTGCTCGAGCTCGCCGGTCAGCCGGCCGCTCGTGACGATGACGACGATGTCCTTGGTCACCGGGTTGGCCTTGAGCCGCCGGCAGACCTCGATGCCGTCGATGCCCGGCATGTAGATGTCGATGAGCAGGAGGTGCGGCCGCAGCGAGCCGATCTCGACCAGGGCGTCGATGCCGTTCTCCACCAGCGTCACCTCGACCTTGTCGGCGTGGCGCTTGAACGCCCGACCCAGGGCCTTGAGCTGGATCGTGTCGTCGTCGACCGCAAGCACCCGCCGCCGCGCCGCGTTCGCCAGGGCCCGCGGCACCGGGATCTTGTGGTGATCGAGGAACATCACCAGGTCGGATGCCCGGATGCGGCGGTGGCCACCGGGCGTGCGGAACGCGATGATGTGGCCGTCGTTGACCCACTTCTTGACCGAGCTCGGGTTAACCTGCAGGAGGTTACCGACCTGGGTCGAGGTCAGGAGCTGATCGGGCGCGATGGTTTCGGGTGTCACGGTTTTCGCAGTATCAACACTTCGGCGTCGTCGGTCAACACGCCCGCACGCCGAGCGCTGCGGGGCACGTTGGCACGCGCCGGGTAGGAGCACCATCACCCGGCTAGGGTGACGGAATCACTCTCGTGCAAGAATGTCTGAGGGTGGTGGCCAGTGGGCACGCGGCGCGGGGAGGCGCGCCTGCCTGGGTCGACCGCCGAGGCGCGGCGAACAGGGGGGCAGGCCGAAAATCGCACGTCCGGCTTGATCCGGATCCGGGACCCCGACGTAGGCTCCGACGACAACGGGTCAGAGGGTCACGTGCCGGACATCCAGCAGCACCTCGCGTCTTCGCACAAGGTGGAGTTCGACGATCTCGACTGGGGGCTCGCCCGCCAGGTCGGCCTCAGCGCGCGCGAGGTCGAGATGCTCCAGTACTTCGCGGACATCGAGAGCCAGACCGTCTTCTACATGCTCGAGGTGGCCAAGCTCGAGGTCGCCCGGCAGCCCGAGCTCCTCGCCTTCCTCACGATGTGGAACTACGAGGAGTACTTCCACTCCCACGCCATCAGCCGGCTCCTGCGCGAGTGCGGGGCCGAGACGCCGCCGCCCATGGCGCGCGCCACCAGCCTGCGGGCGAAGGCGCGGCTGCGGGCGCGGGTCGAGGACCTGGTGCAGGTGACGCTGGCGCGGACGATGCCCCGGGCCTTCGTCGCCCTGTGGATGACCTGGGGCGCCGCCCAGGAGCTGCTCACCACCCAGGCCTACGAGGACGTCGCCCGCTCCACCCGCAACCCGGTCCTGGCCGAGCTCTTCCGCCGCATCGCCAAGCAGGCGCGCCGCCACTTCGCCTACTACTACGTCTCGGCGCGCGAGCGCCTCGACGGCGACCGCGCCGCCCAGCGCCTGGTCCGCCTCATCCTCGAGCGGAACTTCAACCCGGTGGGCTCGGGGCTCAAGACGCCGGCCGAGCAGGCGACGTTCCTGTCGCACATCTTCCCCGGGGCGCGCCTGTTCGAGGCCTTCGGCGAGGTCGACGACAAGCTCGAGGCCCTGCCCGGGCTGGCGGGCCTGCGGGTGGCCACCGCCTACTGCCACAAGGTGCAGCCCATGCTGGCGCCCGACGCCCGCTACACGCCGCCGCCGGCGCCGGCCGACGGGGTCAGGGCAGCACCGGGAGCGTTCGCATCGTCCCGCGCGTGACGCCGAACTGCTCGTGGACGCGCGCGGCGCGGACCACGTCGGCCGGCGTGGTCTCGCCCGCGGCCAGCGCGGCGTAGGCCGACCACAGCCGCGCCGCCTCGTCGCCGCGCTCGCGCACCAGCTCGACCCGCAGGCGGGCGACGCCGGCGGCGACCAGCTCCGGCACCAGCGCGGCGGCGCTCTGGGCCTGGGCGTTGAAGACCGTGTTGCGGCAGCCGACGTCGACCACGACCGGGTGGACGAGGCCGGTGCGATCGGCGAGCGAGACCTGGTGGCGCGCGCACGGCCGGCCGCAGGTGCGGAAGTCGGCGCCGGCCGACAGCAGGTGGGCGTAGACGCAGTGCTCGGTGTGGAAGGTCGGGATGTGGTGGTGGACGGTGACCGCGAGGCGGCCGCGCGGGGCGGCGGCGAGGAGCGCCGCGAGCTGGGCGTGGTCGAGATCGTGGGCGACGGTGGCGGTGGTCAGGCCCTGGGCGAGCACGAACCCGGCGGTGATCGAGTTGGTGACGTTGAGCGAGAAGTCGCCGTGGAGGGCGGGGCCGGCCCCGGCGAGCTGGACCAGCGCCGCCCAGCTCCGCACCAGCACCGCGTCGGGCTCGAGGCGCAGGAGGTGGGCGGCGATCTTGTCCTCGCCGGGCTTGTGGACGCGCGGGGTCGCCACCACCACGCGGGCGCCGGCGGCGCGGGCCCGGCGCACCGCCTTGCCCAGGCCCACCAGCTCCATCCAGTCGAGCTCGACCTCGGGCGCGCCGGCGGCGAGGACGGCGTCGAGCTGGGCGTCGTCGCGGCACAGCGGCACCACCCGCGGCGGCGCCGGCGGCGCGGGCTCGACCTCGGCCCACGCCGCGCGCCGCACCGCGCTCACCACCGGGTCGGGGGCGAGCGCGCGGGCGCCGCGGCCGGGATCGTCGAGGGCCTCGTCGAGCGCGGCCACCAGCTCGCGGCGCAGCGCCTTGAGCGCCGAGACCGGCAGGTGGAGGCCGGGGGCGAGGCCGGCGGCGTCGAGCGCGGCCAGGTGGTAGCGGGTGCCGCCCAGCCCGCCGAGCTTGTCGGCGAGGAGCGCGGGGGCGAGCCCGCCCTGCCGCGCCGTCGCCAGCGGCGCCTCCGAGCGCCGGGTGATCGCGACCGGGCGGCCGTCGGGCGGCGTGACGGTGGCGGTGGCGACCACCGGCTCGCCGGCCGCGCCGCGCACCGCCAGCGCCAGCGGCAGGCGCCCGGTGGGCTCGACCGTGGCCAGGCGCTGGGCCGCGGCGTGGGCCGCCGGATCCGAGGTCAGCCACAGGCGGGCGCCGACGTGCACGCGCCCGAGGTCGGGGCCCGGCGTGCCGAAGCCGAGGCGCCACCGCGCCGGGGCGCCGCCGTCGCCGCCGGGCCCGCGCGCGGCGAGCGGCTCGACGGTGAAGATCGGCCCGCCGACCTCGTCGGCCTCGGGGTGCCCCTCGTCGAAGACCACGCCCAGCCCGGGACGGGGGACCACCGGCCGCGCCGCCGCCGACGCCGGGGCCCGCGGATCGGGGGACGCGTCGACGTCGACGTGGTCGCCGCCGATCGCGACCACCCGGCCGACGTACAGGCCGCGGTGCTTGGGCGCGCGGCCGACCACGAGGCGCTGGTGGTCGACGCCGCCGAGGAAGCCGAGCGACTGGCCGCGGGTGTAGGCGAGGCCCATCGCCGCCAGGTCGTCGGCGAGCGCGGCCGGATCGGGGGCGCCGGCCACGATGGCGTCGCGCCAGCGGCGATAGCCGGCGACGGCGCTGGCGACGTAGGCCGGGCCCTTCTGCCGGCCCTCGATCTTGAGGCTGGCGACCCCGGCCTCGACGAGCGCGGGCAGGGCGGGGGCGCCGGCCAGATCCTGCGGCGACAGCAGGTAGCGGACGTCGCCGAGGTCGCGGCGCGCGCCGTCGACGACGAGGTCGTAGGGCAGGCGGCAGCTCTGCGCGCACTGGCCGCGGTTGGCCGAGCGGCCGCCCCACGACTCCGAGGTCAGGCACTGGCCGCTCCACGACACGCACAGCGCGCCGTGGATGAAGACCTCGAGCTCGAGCGGGCTGGCGGCGGCGAAGCGCCGGATCTCGTCGACCGACAGCTCGCGCGGCACCACCACCCGGGTCGCGCCCAGGCGGGCCGCGATCTGCGCCGCCTCGCCGGAGCTGATCGTCATCTGGGTCGAGGCGTGGACCCGCAGGTCGGGGGCCACCGCCCGCGCCACCAGCGCCACCGCCGGGTCCTGGACGATGATGGCGTCGACCCCGGCCGCCGCCACGCCGCGGACGATGCGCTCGACCGTGTCGAGCTCGGGCTCGAACACCAGCGTGTTGAGCGTGACGTGGAGGCGGGCGCCGGCGCGGTGGACCCGGCGCGCCACCGCCGGCAGGTCGGCCAGCGCGAAGTTGGCGGCGCGGGCGCGGGCGTTGAAGCCGTCGTCGAGGCCGAGGTAGACCGCGTCGGCGCCGGCGGCGAGCGCGGCCCCCAGCGCGGCCTCGTCGCCCGCCGGGGCCAGCACCTCGGGGCGGCGGGGTCGGGCAGGGCCGGGCGGCGAGGGCGTGCGCGCGGGGGGGAACATCCTCGCCCAGCTAGCACGCATATCACGGGCCGGGGCCGTGATCAGCCCTGCAGGTCGCGAATCTTCTTCGGGTCTTGCGCCGGGACCACGACCTGCCTTCTGACGCGCGACCACGAACACGAGCACGAGCTCCCAGCCACTCCCGAAGAGGTGATCCCATGACTGCCCTGATTGCCGCGCTCGCCGCGGCGGCGGGACCCGCGGCCGAAGGACGGAAAGTCATCCAGTCCGAGGCCGACCTGGTCCTCCCCGATTTCACCGCCACCAAGTTCCTCGGCATGTCCGGGTGGACGCTCCTCGCCCTCGGCCTCCTGGTCTGCGGCCTGGGCATGCTCTTCGGCATGACCATCTACCGGCAGCTCAAGAACATGCCGGTGCACAAGTCGATGCGCGAGGTCTCGGAGCTCATCTACGAGACCTGCAAGACCTACCTGTTCACGCAGGGCAAGTTCATCATGGCCCTGTGGGTGCTGATCGCGACGATCATCGTCGTGTACTTCGGCGTCCTCGAGAAGGTCGAGGCGCCCAAGGTCCTGGCCATCGCCGCCTTCAGCGTCATCGGCATCCTCGGCAGCTACGGCGTCGCCTGGTTCGGCATCCGGGTCAACACCTTCGCCAACAGCCGGGCGGCCTTCGCCTCGCTGCGCGGCAAGCCGTACCCGACCTACGCCATCCCGCTCAAGGCCGGCATGTCGATCGGCACGATGCTGATCGCGACCGAGCTCCTGCTCATGCTGGCGATCATGCTGTTCCTGCCCGGCGACTACGCCGGCCCCTGCTTCATCGGCTTCGCGGTCGGCGAGTCGCTGGGCGCCGCGGCCCTCCGCATCGCCGGCGGCATCTTCACCAAGATCGCCGACATCGGCTCCGACCTGATGAAGATCGTCTTCAACATCAAGGAAGACGACGCCCGTAACCCGGGCGTGATCGCCGACTGCACCGGCGACAACGCCGGCGACTCGGTCGGCCCCACCGCCGACGGCTTCGAGACCTACGGCGTCACCGGCGTCGCCCTCATCACCTTCGTCCTGGTCGCCCTGTCCGCGGTCACCGAGTTCCAGACCATCCTCCTGGTCTGGCTGTTCGCGATGCGCATCTCGATGATCGTGGCCTCGATCGGCAGCTACCTCATGAACGAGGCCTACACCAAGCGCAAGTACGTCGACGCCGACAAGATGGAGTTCGAGCACCCGCTCACCGTCCTGGTGTGGCTGACCTCGCTGGTGTCGGTGGGCCTGACCTTCCTCATCTCGTACTTCCTCATCGGCCCGGGCGCCGGCCCGATGATCGCCCAGCAGGGCGCCGGCTACATCGGCACCTACCTGCCGTGGGGGCTGTGGTGGAAGCTGTCGGTGATCATCTCGTGCGGCACCCTGGCCGGCGCGATCATCCCCGAGACCGTCAAGATCTTCACCTCGACCAAGTCGCGCCACGTCAAGGAGGTGGTGACGGCGTCGCGCGAGGGCGGGGCGTCGCTCAACGTCCTGGCCGGCCTCACCGCCGGCAACTTCTCGGCCTACTGGATGGGCCTGGCCATCGTCTCGCTGATGGGCATCGCCTACGGCGTGTCGACCACCGCCGGCCTCGCCGAGCTGATCATGGCCGGCTCGGGCGGCTCGATCGACGCCTTCGGCGCCAAGGCCGCGGCCGCGGTGTTCTCGTTCGGCCTGGTCGCCTTCGGGTTCCTCGGCATGGGCCCGGTCACGATCGCGGTCGACTCCTACGGCCCGGTCACGGACAACGCCCAGGCGGTCTACGAGCTGTCGGTCATCGAGGGCCAGGAGGGCATCGCCGACGAGCTGGAGAAGGACTTCGGCTTCCGGCCCCAGTTCGACAAGGCCAAGCACTTCCTCGAGGAGAACGACGGCGCCGGCAACACCTTCAAGGCCACCGCCAAGCCCGTCCTCATCGGCACCGCCGTGGTCGGCGCGGCCACGATGATCTTCGCCATCATCATGCTGCTCACCGAGGGCCTGCAGCCCGACAAGATCTCCAACCTGTCGATGCTGCACCCGCCGTTCCTGCTCGGGCTCATCACCGGCGGCGCGATCATCTACTGGTTCACCGGCGCGTCGACCCAGGCGGTCTCGACCGGCGCCTACCGCGCGGTCGAGTTCATCAAGGCCAACATCAAGCTCGACAGCGGCGCCGAGAAGGCCTCGATCGAGGACTCCAAGCGGGTGGTCGAGATCTGCACGATCTACGCCCAGAAGGGCATGGTGAACATCTTCCTCACCCTGTTCTTCTCGACCCTGGCCTTCGCCTGCCTCGAGCCGTACTTCTTCATCGGCTACCTGATCTCGATGGCGCTGTTCGGCCTGTACCAGGCGATCTTCATGGCCAACGCCGGCGGCGCCTGGGACAACGCCAAGAAGCTGGTCGAGGTCGAGCTCAAGGAGAAGGGCACGCCGCTGCACGCGGCCTCGGTCGTCGGCGACACCGTCGGCGACCCCTTCAAGGACACCTCGAGCGTCGCCCTCAACCCGGTCATCAAGTTCACGACCCTGTTCGGCGTGCTGGCCGTGGGCCTCGCCCACAAGCTGTCGCGCGACGTGAACACCGGGATCGCGGTGGCCGCCCTGGCGGTGTCGATGTACTTCGCCTACCGCTCGTTCTACGGCATGCGCATCGAGAAGGACTGAGCGGCCGCGCCAGCCGCGGCGGCGACGCCGTCGGCAGGTGGTGCGTCCGAGGGGAGGGCCCGGCGGTGACGTCGGGCCCTTCGCGCGTCCGGAGGGGGAGGGACGCGGCGGCGGGCGGCGGGGCCGCGGCCGGGCCGCGCCCTCAGCTCACAGGCCGCTGCACACGAACGGCGCGCCCTGGGCCGGGTAGTAGAACAGGTCGGTGAAGCACATCTCGTCGTCCGACGAGTCGCCGAAGGTCACGGTGCGGCCGGTGGTGTTGTCGTAGGTGCAGTAGGTCGTGAGGACGTCGCCGGGGCGCAGCTCGACGTGGGGCTCGACCAGCGAGAAGGTCTGGTGCTCGAAGTCGTAGGCGGCGTCCTGGAGCGTGAACTGGTCGCTGCCGCGGGTGACGACCGAGCGCACGTTGGTGCCCAGCTTGTGCATGTGCTGCGACAGCGAGAAGACCTGGATGGGCGCGCTGGCGATGCTCGAGATGTTGCAGGTCCCGGACTGGGTCGAGACCCCGGGCGGGACCGTCAGGGTGATGGTCGGCCCGGCCAGCACCAGCTCGGCCTCGTGCTGGATCTCACCGGCGGTGGCGGTCTGGATGAGGGTGCCGGAGCGGCCGGTGAGCGGCTGGTCGCTGGCGTTGTAGAGGTGGAGGTTGAGCAGGAGGCGCTGGCCGGCGCGCAGGTGCAGCCCGACGCCGGTGGGGAAGACGAAGTCGGGCGAGCCGACGCCCGAGCCGTAGATCATCGACTGGCCGTTGGTGCCCACGCCGCAGCGCACGGTGCCGTCGGGCGGGCTGGCGCTGTCGAACAGCGTCAGCACGGTGTGGTGGGTGCCGGGCGGGATCAGCGGGCGGAACGCCTTGACGTAGGTGTCGGTCGGGACCGTGGCGTAGACGCAGAAGTAGGCCTCCTCGCCGGCGGCGAGCGACCAGTCGCCCTCCATGAGCGAGGTCCACCCGACGGGGATGGCCGAGTCGAGGTCGACGGCGGCATCGGGGTCGGCGCTGCCGTCATCCCCGTCGGAGCCGCCGCAGGCGACGAGCCCGGTCAGCGTGGACAGCGTGAAGAGGCCTGCGACCCAGGACGGCGATCGAAGCGGCGATCTTGACATCGGACATCTCCCCCGGTGGTGTTCCGTGCGAGGGGCGAGTGTGCCACCGATCCGGTGGCGGCGGGGACGCGGCCTTCGGCGCGTGGTCGCGGGGAGGACGGCGGCCGGTCCCGGTCAGCTCAGGCTCAGCCGCCGCGCGCGCCGCGCTTGCGGGGCGCGACCGCGGCGTCGCCGGTGGCGGGCGCGTCCGCGGTCGCCGGGCCGGGCTCGACGCCGCCGGAGGTGGGCGGGGCCTCCTCGACCGCGGGGGGCCCGGAGCGGACCTTGCGCCCGGCCCGGCGCAGGGCCTCGCGCAGGAGGAACTCGATCTGCGCGTTGACGCTGCGCAGGTCGTCGGCCGCCCACGCCTCGATCGCCGTGAGCACGGCGGGGTCGAGGCGGACGAGGAAGGCCTTGCGGGCGGACACGACGAGCTCCGGTGGGCGAGGGCGCGCTAGCCCTGGTGGAGCGTGCCGGCGTTGACCACCGGCTGGGTCGAGCGCTCGCCGCACAGCACGACGAGCAGGTTGGACACCATCGCCGCCTTGCGCTCCTCGTCGAGCTCGACGATGCGGTTCTTCGACAGCATCGACAGCGCCATCTCGACCATGCCCACCGCGCCCTCGACGATGCGCTGGCGGGCGGCGATGATCGCGCCCGCCTGCTGGCGCTGCAGCATGGCCTGGGCGATCTCCTGGGCGTAGGCGAGGTGGGCGATGCGGGCCTCGAGCACCTCGACGCCGGCCGCCTTGCAGCGGGCCTGGATCTCGCGCTTGAGCTCCTCGGCGACCGCGTCGGTGTGGCCGCGCAGCGAGATGAGGTTCTCGTCCTGGCCGTCGTAGGGGTGGCGGGTGGCGAGGTTGCGGACCGCGGCCTCGGCCTGGACCGACACGAACGACGGGTAGTCCTCGACGGCGAACATCGCCTGCGCCGAGTCGACGACCCGCCACACCGCGATCGCGCCGATCTCGATGGGGTTGCCCTCGACGTCGTTGACCTTGATGCGCGAGGTCTCGAAGTTGCGCATGCGCAGCGAGATCGAGCTGCGGGTGTAGAGCGGGTTGGCCCACCGCCAGCCCTCCTCGCGGGTGGTGCCGACGTAGCGGCCGAGGAACTGCATCACCCGCGCCTCGTTGGGGGAGATCGTGAACATGCCGGCCAGCATCGCCAGGGCGCCGATGCCGAGCAGCGAGCCGATCACGACCACGCCGGCGATCTGGCCCTGGTGCGCGGCGGCGTTGCGGGCGACGTGCGGCGGCAGGCCCGCGACGAAGGTGACGAGCGCCGCGCCGGCGAGGCCGAGCGCGAGCAGGAGGGCGATGCCGCCAGGGAGGGTGCGGACGGTGCGTTCGGTCATGGTGCGCTCCTGGAAGGTGGAACGACATCATGATGATATCATTTTGACAGCGCGCAAGGGGTGATCGCATTGGGGCCCCACCCCCGCGACGCAACGCCTCCGAAAAGCCGTGCGAATCCGGGCGAGTCGGACCCCGGATCCTGTCCCCGGCGCGGAAGGGCGCGGAAGGTGGGGAAATTTGCGTGGCGCCGCCGCGGCCCGTACGATCGCGGCATGGTTCGAACTCGACCGGGTCTGGTGCTCTCGCTCGTGCTCGCGGCGGCGGCGCCGGCGCTCGCGCAGCCGGCGGAAGGATCGAGGGAGAAGCGGGAGGGCGAGTACGGCGGGGTGGGGCCGGGGCAGGCGCGGCCGGAGGACGGCAAGGGGAGGCGCGCGCCGGCGAAGGCGACCCTGACCTGGCTCGGGTTCACGGCCCGCGAGGGCGGCGGCGGCGAGCTGTTCGCGCAGGCGGCCTCGAGCTTCACGGTGTCGCAGCGGCTCGAGGGCCGGATGCTGATCGTGACCCTCGAGGGGCTGAAGAAGCTCGGCCACAACACGCGGCGGCCGCTCGACGTGCGCTTCTTCGACGTGTCGGTGGCGCGGGCCCAGGCCTTCGTGGTGAAGGCGCGGCGTGGCAAGAAGGGCGCGCCGTCCCGGCCCGCGGGCGTCGAGGTCCGCATCCAGTTCAAGGATCCGCGCGACGCCCGCGAGGCGGTGCTGCGCACCGACACCGTCGACGGCCTGTTCCACGCCTACCTCGGCTTCGGCGCGCCGTCGGCGCCGGCGGCGGCCGCGTCGACCGGGTCGTCGATGGCGGATCCCGAGTAGGCGAGGCCGTGGCGATCCGGCGCGACGAGCGCAGCGCGCGCGGGCTCGCGCTCGGCCTGATGCTGGCGGCGGCGTGGGGCGGAGCGGCGTGCGGCGGGGCGGCGGCGCCGACCCCGACGGTGCAGGGCCGGGCCGAGGGCGGCGCGCCGGCGCCCGCCGTCGACGAGGCGGTGGCGACGCTGCGCGCGCTGGCCGCGGCCGTCCGCGCCGACGACGGCGTCGCGCTGGCCGCGCTCGTCCACCCCGTCCACGGCCTGTGGCTGTGGCACCAGCCGGGGGCGGTGGTGGCGCCCCTCCTGCGCCTCGACGCCGGCGACGCGAGCCCGCCGTCGCGGCGGCTGGATCACCCCGACGTCATCCCGTACTGGCGCGAGGCCTACTGGCGCCACGTCGCCGACAACCTCGACGGCGGGCTGGCGGCGCTCGATCGCGAGCCCGCCGACCGCCGCGATCCGGTCTACGGCGACTGCGCCGCGCTCGACGACGGCGGCGACGCGCCCCCGACGCGGGCGTGGCTGGTGGCCGACGACGACCTCGGCTACCGGGCGGAGCTCGCCGTCGACCACGGCGTCGCCCTCGACCCGGCGGTGGTGCGCGGCCTCGTCCACTACCGGCGCTGGGGCCTCGACGTGTGGCTCGCCCGCGCCGGCGGCCGGCTGTGGCTCGTCCACGTCATGGTGTGGACCCCCTGCGACGCCTAGAGCACCGACCGGTTTGAATGCCGTCGCGAGACGCGGACTTGTGAGGCAGATCCGGGCGCACGCCCGAAGCGCAGGTCGGCGCCGCCGTCCCTCGCCGGACCGGGCGCGCGACCGGCGCGGGTGAGGCCGTCACCGGCCCGGGCGCGGCTCGCGGCCCCCGGCCCTTCCCCTGGCGGCCGGGTCGCGGTAAGGCCAGGGGCCGATGTCGAACGCGAAGCCGACCACCGCGATCACCCCGACCCGCGCCGCGGACTACCCCGAGTGGTACCTGCAGGTCATCAGCGCCGCCGACCTCGCCGAGAGCTCGCCGGTGCGCGGCTGCATGGTGATCAAGCCGTGGGGCTACGCGCTGTGGGAGAACATCCAGCGCGTCCTCGACGGCATGTTCAAGGCCACCGGCCACAAGAACGCCTACTTCCCGCTCTTCATCCCGGTCCGCTTCCTCGAGAAGGAGGCGGCGCACGTCGAGGGCTTCGCCAAGGAGTGCGCGGTCGTCACCCACCACCGCCTCGAGGCCCGCGACGGCAAGCTGGTGCCGACCGGCGAGCTCGAGGAGCCGCTGGTGGTGCGGCCGACCTCGGAGACCATCATCGGCGAGATGTTCGCCAAGTGGGTGCAGAGCTACCGCGACCTGCCCCTGCTCATCAACCAGTGGGCCAACGTCGTGCGCTGGGAGATGCGCACCCGCCTGTTCCTGCGCACCGCCGAGTTCCTGTGGCAGGAGGGCCACACCGCCCACGCCACCGCGGCCGAGGCGGTCGAGGAGACGATGAAGATGCTCGGCGTCTACGCCGACTTCGCCGAGCACTGGATGGCGATGCCGGTCATCCAGGGCGAGAAGACCGCCGGCGAGCGCTTCCCGGGCGCGGTCCAGACCTTCTGCATCGAGGCCATGATGCAGGACCGCAAGGCGCTGCAGGCCGGCACCTCGCACTTCCTCGGCCAGAACTTCGCCCGCGCCTCGGGCATCCGGTTCTCGGACGACAAGGGCGCGCTCGAGCACGCCTGGACCACGAGCTGGGGCGTGTCCACCCGCCTGGTCGGCGGCATGATCATGACCCACGGCGACGACGACGGCATGGTGTGCCCGCCGCGGCTGGCCCCCGAGCACGTCGTGATCCTGCCGGTCGTGCACAAGCCCGAGGATCGGCAGCGCGTCCTCGACTGGTGTCACGCCCTGGCCGCCGAGCTGCGCGCGCAGGCGTTCGCCGGCGCGCCGGTGCGGGTCGAGGTCGACGCCCGCGACCTGCGCGGCGGCGACAAGGTCTGGCAGTGGATCAAGAAGGGCGTGCCGCTGCGCCTCGAGGTCGGGCCCCGCGACATCGACAAGGACGCGGTCTTCCTCGGGCGCCGCGATCGCGGCCCCAAGGACAAGGGCGCGGTCGGGCGCGGCGAGGTGGTCGCGACCATCGGCGCGCTCCTCCAGGAGATCCAGGACGGCCTCCTCGCCCGCGCCCGCGCCTTCCAGGCCGAGCACACCCGCGTCATCGACGACCGGGCCAGCTTCTACGAGTGGTTCACCCCGCCCCCCAGCCAGGAGGGCGCGCCGACGCCGATCCACGGCGGCTTCGCCATGACGCACTTCTCGGGCGACGTCGAGCTCGAGCGCCAGATCAAGGACGACCTCGGCGTCACCGTCCGGTGCATCCCGCTCGCCGACGGCGAGCCCGGCACCTGCCCCTTCACCGGCAAGCCCAGCGCCAAGCGCGTGGTCTGGGCCAAGAGCTACTAGAGCACCGAACGGTTTGAATGCCGTCGCGAGACGCGGACTCGTGAGGCAGATCCGGGCGCACGCCCGAAGCGCAGCGACGAGCGTAGTGGCTCTACGTGAGGAGCGAGCATCGGACGTACGCCCGGAGGTGCCCAGAAGGTCGCGTCGCAGCAGTTCGGTGCTCCAGGGTCGGGACGGTGTAGACTCGGACCGTGGCCAAGCACATCGAGACCTTCAAGAGCTGGTCGGAGACGATCATGGCGGACGTGGCGGCGCTGAAGGCGCTGGTGGAGGCCAGCGGCTCGGACGCCGAGGCTCGGCGGCTGGCGGCGGGCGCGCTGGCGTATCTGGTGACGCGGCTGGACCTGGTGCCGGACCACGAGGCGGGCATCGGCGCGCTCGACGACGTCATGGTGATGCGGGTGTGCGCCCAGCTCGCGTCCGGCCACGGCGTGGACGGGGTCCCGGCCGAGCACGAGATCACGCTGTCGCGGCTGGCCAACGAGGCCGAGCAGATCGCGGACTTCCTGGGCACCGCCAGCTACGACAAGCTCCGCCAGTACTGCGCGCGGCTGAGCGAGACGGCGGTGCGGGGGCGCAGCGCCGCCCAGGTCGTGAGCGACGAGGCGGCGCGGACGGCGCTCTACCGCGAGCTCGAGGACGAGATCAAGAAGTCGGTGCCGGTGGTCATCACCGACCCCGACGACGCCGAGCTCCGGCTCAAGGCCTACCTGGCCCACAAGCTGAAGTAGCGCCCCCCGGCCGGGCGAGCGGGCAGGGCGCGCGCACCTGTGGTACCACTCCGCGCATGCGCACCCGGGGGATCGCGTTCGTGACGTGTGGGCTCCTCGCCAGCCTGGCCGCCCGGCCGGCGGCCGCCGAGGACACCTCGTCGTTCGAGGCGCTGGCGGCGAGCGCCCAGCCGCTCGGCCGCGCCGACCTGGCCGGGCTGGTGTGGGCACTGACCGCGTCCTGCACCGACGGCGATGACCTGGCCCAGCGCCAGTGCGTCGCCGCTCGCGACGCCCGCGCGGCGGCGGTCCGGGCCGCCACCTTCGTGGTCGACGGTGACGCCGCGGCGTTCTCGATCGGCGCGTGGAAGGCCGACACCAGGAGCCTGCCCCTGGCGCTCCGCGGCTGCGTCGCCTGCGCCCAGCCGCTGGCGGGGCTGTACGTGGTGTCCAGCAAGGCCGCGCCCACGTTCCGCGGCGAGGTCGCCGAGGCCGCGCTGGTCCACGAGACCGCGCGCTCCTTCAAGGACGAGGAGGCCGCCCGCCGCTGGAGCGCCCGCGCCGCCCACCTGCGCACGCAGTTCGTCGTCCGGGTGGCGGCCGCCGCCGGCGGCCTGTGGGAGCGCGACGGCAAGCGCGGCCTCGCCGTCGAGATCCTGGGTTTCCGCGTCCACGATCCGTGCGACGGCGACGTCGTCAGCGCCAGCCCGCCGTCGGCGCGGGGGCCGGCCGACGCCCGGACCTGCGGCGCGGGCGGGGGCGAGCCCCGGCCGACCGAGCCCCGGCCCCGGACCGAGCCCGCGCCGGCCGGGCCGACGCTGCCCGCCCAGCTCGACGCCCGCGCCATCAAGCTCGCGATGCAGCCGGTGGTCCAGGCGGCGCGCGCCTGCTTCGACACCTACGGCGTGGCCGGCAACGCCCGGCTGGCCTTCTCGGTCGCGGGTGATGGCTCGATCCTCACCTACGAGCAGACCGGCGACTTCGTCGACACGCCGACCGGCACGTGCATCGACAAGGCGGCGCGCGCCACCACCTTCCCGAAGACCCGCAAGGACCGCTTCGGCTTCACCTTCCCGCTGAGCCTGCAGTAGGCGAGGCGGGACGCCCGGGACCGGCACGCCCGCGCCCGCGTCGCGCCGCCGGAGCCGCCCGAGCCCGATCCTCCGGAGCCCCGGTGACCGCCAAGCGCCGCCGCATCCTCGCCATCGTGGCCACCGACGCCACGTTCGAGCCGAGCCGCCACGGCACCCAGGCGGTGTGGGTCGGCGCGTGCATCCACTGTCGCAGCCCGCTCACCATCGGCCACGACGGCCGACCCATCTCGCAGGCGACGATCGAGCACATCTGGCCGCAGCGTCACGGCGGCGATCACGCGCTCGCCAACCTCGCCCTGGCCTGCGGCGCGTGCAACCGCGGCAAGGGCGGGCGCCACGACACCCGCCCCCGCAACGACCCGCGGCTGGCGGAGATCGTCGCCGAGCTGCGGCGCCGGCGGGCCGAGCGCTGGCGGGAGCCGCCGCCCGCGCTGGCCGGCCACGTGGCCTGGGCGCTGCGCGAGACCTGATACCGTCGCCCCATGGTGCGTCGCGTCGCCTGGCTCGCGGTCCTCCTCGTCGTCGGCGGCGTCGGCAGCGCGAGCGGCGGGCTCGGCTGCAAGCGGCGGGCGGCGCCCGCGGCCGGGCCGGTCGCCGCGGGCGGCGACGCGGGGGTCGTCGCCGGTGACGCGGGGGCCGAGGCCGCGCCGCCCGACGCCGCGCCGACCCTCGAGCCCGAGCTGCCCGCGGTCATCCCGACCGCGCCGCCGCGCCGGCTGTGGACCGGCGCCCTCGCCACCGAGGCCGAGTTCCTCGACTTCTCGCGGGAGCAGGGCGGCGAGCGCTTCACCAAGTTCGTCGTCGACCTCAAGACCGACGCCATCTACTACTTCGACGTCGACGTCTACCGCGTCCACAAGGACTTCATCTTCGCCGAGCTCTACCGCGCGCCGAAGACCAAGCAGGCGGTGCGGGTCTTCGACGCCAACTACGGCAAGGCCAAGCCCGAGTTCCTGCTCTGCTACCTGGTCCACCACGTCGGCCCCGATCGCTGGACCTTCGCCTTCTGGGAGGGCGACCTCGCCACCCCGGCCCACGTCGAGCGCGCCTACCGGCGGATGAAGGCGACCTTCTGGAACGGCGACGCCGTCGCCTTCCGCCCCGACTCCAGCTACCAGGAGCACATGGCCCGCGGCCTGCGCGGCGTCCCCGTCGTCACCAACGACCAGCTCTACAAGGACTCGGTCTACGCCGCCTTCAACACCGGCGTCGCGATCGGCGTCCTCCGCGTCGTGGCGCCGGGCGCGCGCGTGGACGAGCTGGTCTTCGACCGCGACGACATCGTCATCCTCGCCGAGGCGCTGCCCGACCTCACGCCGGTGGCCGGCATCCTGTCCGAGACCTTCTCGACGCCGCTGTCCCACGTCAGCCTGCGGGCCAAGGCGTGGGGCATCCCCAACGTCGGGCTCAAGGGCGCCCACGCCACCTACGCCGCGCTGGTGGGCGAGACCGTCTACTTCGCGGCCACCGACGTCGGCCACACCCTGCGCCGGGCCACCGCCGACGAGGTCGCGGCCTGGCGGGCGCGCCAGATCGCGTCCACCCAGGTCGTGCTGCCGGCCGCCGACCTCGACGCCACCGCGCTCGCCACCCTCGACCAGCTCCGCGCCGCCGACGCCACCGCCTACGGGGCCAAGGCCGCCAACCTGGGCGAGGTGGTGGCCGGCCGCCCGGTCGGGTTCTCGGTGCCGCCGGGCTTCGGCGTGCCCATCCACTGGTACGCCCGCCACCTGGCGGCCGCCGGCCTCGACGCCGGCATCGAGGCCATGCTCGCCGACGAGCGCTTCCGTCGCGACGCCGCCCACCGCCGGCGCGCGCTCGACCAGCTCCGCCGCGACGTCGTCGCCGCCCCGCTCGAGCCGGCGCTGGTGGCCGAGGTCGAGCGCGCGCTGGCCGCGCTCACCGGCGGCGACGAGCGGCGAGGGGTGTTCGTGCGCAGCTCGACCAACGCCGAGGATCTGCCCGGCTTCTCGGGCGCCGGCCTCTACGACACCGTGCCCAACGTCAAGGGCGCGGCCGCGGTCGCCGAGGCGATCAAGGTGGTGTGGGCCAGCGTCTGGAACCTGCGCGCCTACGAGGAGCGCGAGCACTACCGCATCGATCACACGCGCGTGTTCGGCGCGGTCCTGGTCCAGCTCGGCGTCGACGCCACCGCGGCCGGGGTGCTGGTCACGGTCCACCCCACCGATCCGGCGGAGACCGTCTACACGATCAACGCCAAGAGCGGGCTCGGCCTGCGCGTGGTCGCCGGCACCAAGGTCCCCGAGAGCCTGCTCTACGACTACCAGAACAAGGGCCTGCGGGTGCTGTCGCGCTCCGACGAGGAGACCATGCTGGTCTTCGACGCCGAGGGCGGCGTGCGCGAGGTCCCCAACCCGCACCCGGGCAAGCCGGTGCTCACCAACAAGCGGGCGCTCCTCCTCGGCGGCGTCGCCCACCGCCTGACCCGGCTGTTCCCGCCCGGCCGCCCGCTCGACATCGAGTGGCTGTTCGAGGGCGACACCCTGCACGTCGTGCAGGTCCGCCCGTACGTCGTGCGCTAGCCGGCGCCGGGCGCGGGGGCCAGCGACCGGCTCAGG
>CAADGB010000498.1 GCA_900696455.1 uncultured delta proteobacterium | reverse complement strand
GAGATTGCGGGAAGCGAACGGCGAGCCAATCTCTCCGGTCGGCCTGAGCCGCCCGAGCGCCAGCGAGGGCGTGTCGAAGGCCGACACGCCGCGGTCGTCGCGCGAATGATGTCGGGCGCTTGCCGACGCCGTTCGTCAGGAGCCGCCCGAGCGATAGCGAGGGCGTGTCGAAGGCCGACACGCCGCGGCCTCCGCGCCAGGGAGGTCGGGCGCCTCAGCGCATCTGCAGCTCCATCTGCTCGAGCTGGCGGGCGCGGTCGCGGAGCTGGGCGGCGAGCTCGAAGTCGAGCTCCTCGGCGGCCGCCTTCATCGCGGCGCGCAGCGTGCCGATGGCGGCGCGCAGCGAGTCGAGGTCGTCGATGGCGCTGCCGGCCAGCGCGGCCAGGGTCGGCGCCGCCTTGCCCTTGCCCTTCTTCGGCAGGGGCTCGGCCGGCTGGACGTCGAGGATGGGCCGCGCCACCGTGCGCGGCGTGATGCCCTGGGCCGCGTTGTGCGCCTGCTGCAAGACCCGCCGCCGCCGGGTCTCGGCCACCGCCTGCTTGATCGAATCGGTCTCCTTGTCGGCGTAGAGGATGACCTTGCCGGCGACGTTGCGGGCGGCGCGGCCGATGGTCTGGATGAGCGACCGCGTCGAGCGCAGGAAGCCCTCCTTGTCGGCGTCGAGGATCGCGACCAGCGAGACCTCGGGGATGTCGAGGCCCTCGCGCAGGAGGTTGATGCCGACCAGCACGTCGAACTCGCCCCGCCGCAGGTCGCGGATGATCTGGATGCGCTCGAGGGTGTCGACGTCGGAGTGGAGGTAGCGGACCCGGACCCCGACCTCGGCGTAGTACTCGGTCAGGTCCTCGGCCATGCGCTTGGTCAGGGTCGTCACCAGCACCCGCTCGCCGGCGGCGGTGCGGGCCCGGATCTCGCCCAGCAGGTGATCCACCTGGTGGCCGACCGGGCGCAGCTCGATCTCGGGGTCGAGCAGGCCGGTGGGGCGGATGATCTGCTCGGCGACCACGCCCTGGGCCTCGGCCAGCTCCCAGTCGGCCGGGGTGGCCGAGACGTAGATCGCCTGCGGGACCCGGCCCCGCCACTCGTCGAAGCGCAGCGGCCGGTTGTCGAGGGCCGACGGCAGGCGGAAGCCGTACTCGACCAGCCCCTCCTTGCGCGCGCGGTCGCCGTTGTACATGCCGCCGATCTGGGGCACGGTCTGGTGCGACTCGTCGACGAACAGCAGGAAGTCGTCGGGGAAGTAGTCGATGAGCGTGGGCGGCGGCTCGCCGGGGGCGCGCCCCGACAGGTGCCGCGAGTAGTTCTCGATGCCGGGGCAGTGGCCCATCTGCTCCATCGACTCGAGGTCGTGCATCGTGCGCTGCTCGAGGCGCTGGCGCTCGAGCAGCTTGCCGGCCCGGGTCAGCTCGTCGAGGCGCTCGCGCAGCTCGACCCGGATCTGGGCGATCGCGCGCTTGAGGTGGTCCTTCGAGGTCGCGTAGTGCGAGGCCGGGAAGATGACCGTGCGTTCGATCGGCCGCTTGACCTTGCCGCGCAGCGGATCGATCTCGTACATGCGCTCGATCTCGTCGCCGAACAGCTCGATCCGGATCGCGGTGTCGGCCTCGTAGGCGGGGAAGATCTCGACGACGTCGCCGCGCACGCGGAAGGTGCCGCGGTGGAAGTCGAGGTCGTTGCGGTCGTAGTGCAGCTCGACCAGGCGGCGCAGGATGTCGTCGCGCGGGGTGGTGCCGCCCACCGTCAGCTCGCAGGTCATCTCGGCGTAGACCTCGCGCGCGCCGATGCCGTAGATGCACGACACCGAGGCCACGATGATCACGTCACGCCGCGACAGGAGCGCGTAGGTCGCCGCATGCCGCATGCGGTCGATCTCCTCGTTGATGATCGAGTCCTTCTCGATGTACGTGTCCGAGGTCGGCACGTAGGCCTCGGGCTGGTAGTAGTCGTAGTCGCTGACGAAGTAGTGGACGGCGTTGTCGGGGAACAGCTCCTTGAGCTCGCCGTAGAGCTGGGCGGCCAGGATCTTGTTGTGGACCATGATGAGCGTCGGCCGGCCGGCGGCCGCGATCACGTTGGCCATGGTGAAGGTCTTGCCCGAGCCGGTGATGCCGAGCAGGACCTGGGCCGCGTCGCCGCGGGCGAGGCCCTCGACCAGGTCGCGGATCGCCTTGGGCTGGTCGCCGGCGGGCTGGTAGGGTGCGCGCAGCGCGAACAGCCCGGGCGGCGCCGCCGGCGGGGCTGCCGCGACCTTCTTCTTCGGCGAGGCCACGATTGGCGCAGTCTACCCCGAACGTTGACGACGTCCTGTCAGGTTCCCGGCCAGCGCCCGCCGCGCGGGCCCAGGTGCGCGGCTACTACGCCATCCTCGATCGCGACGATCCGGACCTGGCCCGCCGGCTGGTGGCGCCGGTGGCCGCCGGCGGCGCGGGCGCCACCGTGCTCCAGGTCCGGCTCAAGCCGGCGTCGACGCGCCAGGTGCTGGCGGCGGCGCGCCGGGCGCGGGCGATCACCCGCGCGGCCGGCGCCCTGCTGATCGTGAACGATCGCCTCGACGTCGCGCTCGCGGTCGAGGCCGACGGCGTCCACCTCGGCCAGGACGACCTGCCGCTGGCCGACGCCCTGGCCGCGCTCGGGCTCCAGCGCGCGGCGATGCTGGTCGGGGTCTCGACCCACGACCTGGCGCAGGTGGCGGCGGCGGTGCGCGGCGGCGCCGACTACCTCGGCTACGGCCCGGTGTTCGCGACCGCCACCAAGGCCGACCCCGATCCGGTGGTCGGGCTCGACGGCCTGGCCCGGGCGGTGGCGGCGGCGGCGCCGGTGCCGGTGGTCGCGATCGGCGGGATCACGCTCGAGCGCGCGGCGGCGGTGGCGGCCACGGGCGCGGCGGCGGCCTGCGCCATCTCGGCGGTCACGGCGGCGGCGGACCCGGCGGCGGCCGGCCGCGCCCTCGGCGCGCCGTGGGGCCCGGCCCCGCCCCCGTAAGCGGCTGATTCCACGTCGATTCCCACCCCGATCTCCGTGCTACGTTGCCTCGCCCCCGCGCCGATGAATGGCGTCCGGGGCTCCCCCGTCACACGCTCCACCATCCCCCGGACCGGGCCCGCGCTCGCGTCCGGCACCCGGCAGAGAGGTTCGTCCATGGCCAAGCTCGGTCTCGTCACGCTCGTCGCCGCCTTCGTCGGAACGCTCACCTTCGCGGGCCTCACCACGCACGAGGCCTCGGCCGGCAAGCCGTGCGCGCGCACCAACCACGAGACCAAGTTCCTCGCCGACGCCTGCAAGAAGGGCGGTCAGGACGAGGCCAAGAAGGTGATGAAGGCCTTCCTCAAGGACTACAAGAAGAAGAACCCCAAGGCCACGTGCCAGAGCTGCCACACCAAGGTCGGCGGCGACTACCCGCTCAAGCCCGACGGCCTCAAGCTGTTCAAGGAAGCCGGCGTCAAGTAGCGGCGGCGCCGGGCGGCCGCTGCGGCCTTCGACACGCCCTCGCTCGCGCGGGCGGCTCCTAACGAACGGCGCCGGCAAGCACTCGGCCGGCTCCTAACGAACGGCGCCGGCAAGCGCCCGACATCACTCGCGCGATGGCCGCGGCTTGTCGGCCTTCGACACGCCCTCGCTCACGCTCGGCCGGCTCAGGCCGACCGGAGAGATGCAGCTCGCCG
>CAADGB010000497.1 GCA_900696455.1 uncultured delta proteobacterium | reverse complement strand
CGTTCCGTGCGAACGCACACATAGCAAAGCGTGCGTTCGCACGCAAGTGCAACCGGCCGGCGATCCCGCCCGGCCCCGCACCCCGCCCGCGCCCGCGGTCGGTGCCGGGGCTACGGCTCGCGATCGACGGCCACCAGGCGGCCCTCGGCGTCGAACGTGAGCGTCATGGCCTCGTCGTCCTCGTAGCCGCCGCCGCCGGCGGCCCGGTAGAAGCGCTCGAGGCGGAAGGTCCACTCGTCGGGCGCCGACGGGACGCGGGTGATCCGGGTCTCGTCGAGGACCTTCAGGTTGCGGTAGCGCGCGCGGAGGGGCCGAGGTCCTCGACGACCTCGGCCGGCGCGCCGGCGACGTCACCTCCGTCCTCGGTCAGGCGATCGAACCACGCGGTCACGAGCTCCCGCTCCGCGGCCGAGTCCGCCGGCGGGTGCCGGCACGCGCGCCCCCGCGCGCGCGGGGCGCGGACGCTGGCGCGCTCGGTCGCCGACAGCTCGGCGTCGTCGAAGTCGGCGCGCGCCCGGTACCAGCGCGCCGCGCCGAACCGCTCCCGCCAGCGCGGCTTCTCGAAGACGTTGCCGTGCGCGGCGTAGATGCAGTTGACCTGATCGTCGTACCCGTCGCAGTGGTCGTCGCGATACGGCCAGCTCGCCCCGCAGTCCCGCTCGAACGCCGCCGGCGCCTCGTCGAGGGCCACGCCGGTCAGGTACAGGCAGGCCTCGGCGCAGCGCACCGCCGGATCCCGCGGATCGAGCGGCCCGCCGGCGTCCGCGATCCGGGCGCCGCCGTCGCGCGGCGCGCGCCGTCATCGATCCCGGCGTCGCCGGCCTCGCCGGCGCGCCCGGCCGGCAGCGCGGCGACCGGGCTGGCCGGCGCCTCCCCCGATCCCGCGCCGGGCCCCGACGCGCTCTCCCGCGAGGCGCGCTCGCCCTTGCACCCGATCCCGGCGAGGAGTGCCATCACGACGGCGAGGCGCATCGTCCCGACGCTACACCTGGCTGGCCCGGCACGTCCCGGCACGCCACGCACCGCCACGGCACGCCGCGGCCGCCGCGGTCCGCCGCGGCACCCGCGCCTCGGTCCGCGCGCACCGCCCGGGCCGCGGTCCGCCGCGCCCGTCGCCGGCTTGGCCCCACCGACGCTTCCGTGTACCTTCCCTCGCGGAAGCGCTTCTGCGACTGGTGTGCGGCTCGGCCTTCAAAGCCGATGGTGCTCCGCGCGAGCGGCGGCACGGCGGGTTCGATTCCCGTGCGCTTCCGCCAGATCCCTGTTCGAGTCCGGCGACTCGCGCGCGCGAAGCCGCGACCCCCGCGGTGGTACTTGGTCGTCGGTGTCCTGGCGCTTCCCGCCGAGGAGAGGCGCGAGCTCATGGCGCAGGTGCTGGCCACGCTGGACGACGGTCCGGCCGAGGATCGCGCCGAGGTGAACGCCGCGTGGGGCGACGAGATCCATCGCCGCATCGAGCGCCGAACGGCCTAGGCGTCGGACGCGCGCGCGCGGGCGACGACTTCGGCTTCCAGCACGTGGTCGCTGGCGATCATCGGCATCGGCCCGCGCCACGGGCTGCGCGCGCGGAAGAAGTCGCGGACCTCGGCCGGGGCGTCGCGGTACGTCATCCGCTGGTACCCATCACCCGGCTCGGCGAACCTGCGCAGGAGCGGCTCCGCGGCGGCGTACGGGCAGACGCACAGGTCGGCGACCCGGCGAAAGAGCTTGCGGGGCGCAAGCTGATCGCGCCACAGCACCACCTGGTCGGTCGGCGGCAAGGCCACCGCGATCGCGTCGGTCCACACCGTCGCCGTCTGGACGCGGCCGTCCACATCCACGAAGCTGATCCTCGGGACGAACACGTCGTCGCCGAGCCGGGCCTGCAGGTCCTTGCGCGCCAGGTTCCAGCGCCAGACGCGCTCGAGCGTCGCGGCCGGGAGCGTGCGGAACGCCGACGCGCCGTCGCCCATGGTCACGAACGCCCGCATCGCAGAGTCGTTGCCAGCCTGCCAGCCCTGCAGGAAGCCTTCGGTGCGGTACGGCCCCTCCCCCAGCCTCTCGAGCTGCGGATCCTCGACCGCGAACGCGAACTGCTGCACGAGCGCCTCGAGCTCCAACGCAGCTTCACGCGCGAACCCAACGTGGCGAGCGTAGTTGAGGTTGAAGGCGACGCTCGGCGACGCATCCTCACCGGTGGCCGCGGGCAGGTCGAACACGAAGTAGACCTCCGTATCCGGATTCTCGTAGATCGCTTGCTCCGACCCGACCGTGTAGTTGGCTCGGCTCGCGAACCACGACGCCAGCTGCCCTGACGACGGCATCGGCTGTCCAACCGGCGGTCTGAAGAACAGATCGTAGCTCACGACATCAGCCCTTCTGGGGTTGGCAGGCAACCGGAACGGCTGCGGGAACCGTTGGGATCGCCCAGACGGTGAACGACGTCGCGGCTGCGCCCGTCACAGCGCCTCGGTCCGCGGCGGACCCGCGCGCGGGGCGACGTCGGCCGTGGATGGCCGCCGCATCACCCGTACCTCGTGCGCGACCTGCGGGGGACGCGCCGCGCTCGGCCGGTGGTACCAGCCCCCGATGACGGCAGTGCACCGCGCACAGCCCGTCGGCGTCGTCGGCAGCGGCCAGCTCGACGCCACAGGTCGCGCACGACGTGTGCACTGGCTCGGTCGCCGCGCGCGGAGCCAAACGGACCAGCGCGTCTCCGTCGTCGGGCACACCTATCTGTAACGCAGAATTGGCCCGCGTGCGGCGCCGGTCGCACGCCAGAACCTCCCCGTGTCTGGCCTCCGCTCTGATTGACTCGACGGCTTGCGAGCCGTGCCAATTCTTGCCACGTTACGGCCGCTCCGGGCCGATCCGGGCGGAGCACGCAGGACGGCGCACGGGACCAACCGTCTGGAATCGCTGCAAGGCTACGCGGACGTCGAGGCTTGGCCGCGCGTTCCAGAGGCTTCGATTCCCGTGCGCTTCCGTTCTTGGCCGTATCGTGCTTCTCACGCGTGGCCGTCAACTGGGATGCTCCGACCACAACCGATGAAGCGACGACGGGACGGCTGACGTGGGGTGGACGATCCAGGTCCAGCTCGTGCGCGACCGTCCGCTGTCGCTCGCCGAGCGCGAAGCGCTGGCCGGTCACGTGCGCGCGTGCAAGCTGTCGCGCCACAGTGAAGGCTATGCGTTCGCGGTAGCCCCACCCGACGCCGCCGGTGGAGTGATCGCTCGATGTGTGGGCAAGCTGGCGCGATCGGCCGACCCCGACGACGATCGCGACGCCGCTCGGCTGTACGAGGCGCTGACGGCGCTGCGGACACTGATCCCGGACGTGGCCGTGGAGGTGGCCGACGACCTCCACCTCGTCGGCTGGGACGGCGAGCGCTACACGCTCGTCGAGAACCCGGACCAGGAACTCACGCCCGCGCCGCGCGACCAGTCGCGATGGCTGTCGGTGCCAGCGCTGCGCGCGCCGCGCGCTCCAGCCCGTGGCGCGAAACCAGGCGCGGCGCGTTGCCGGCGCCGATCGAGGCGGCCCTCGCTGCGATGGCCGAGCGACGCCCGCCGATCTTGCCGCCGGTCAACGACGACGAGGCTCGCGCGCTCGTGCCGCAGATGTTCACGGCCTTGACCCGCGCCGACAAGGCCCGCGACGGTCGCCGCAGCGCAGACCTGTCCACCGTGCTCGAGCAGCTGCCCGCCCAGGTCGTCGTCGAGCTCGGCCTCGAGCCGGGCCGGCTGGCGGGTCCGGCCTCGCGCTCGATCGCGATGGCGCTGGCGCGGATCGCCGATCCGAGCCCGTACACCGACCGCCTGCTGTCGATCTGGTTCGAGCGCGAGGCCGGCAAGGGTGCCGACGACTTCTGGTCGAGGGTGGCGCCGTCGCTCGCCGCGGCGTCGCGCGATCCGCGCATCGTTGCCCGGCTCGGGATCTCGCTGGTCGAGGCCGACCTCGACGCACGCGACTTGGGCCGCCGCCACGCCATGGCGATGGGCGTCCTGGCCGAGGCGCCTGGCGGGTTGCCGTGGCTGATCCGCAAGCGGCGCGCCGACCGCGGGGCGAAGCCCAAGATCCTGACCGGGGTCCTGCTCGACGACATCGCACGAACACCGCGTCCGGAGGCGATGCCGACCTTGTTGCTCGAGCTGTCGCGACCCGGCGCCGACCGTGACGAGCTGCTGCTCCAGTTGTCGCGCATCGACGATCCGCGGACGCTCCCGATCCTCGAACGCGCGCTCGCCACCGACCAGTACACACGCACGGTTGCGACGGGGCTGATGAACGTCGCCGGCGACCGGGCCGAGGCGTTGCTCGACAGGCTCGACGCCAGCGCCGATCCGCTGGTCCGCATTCGCGCCGCGCAGGCCCTGGTGGTGCGGCGCGGTCGCAACGCGATCCCACGCCTGCTCGCCGCGGTGGCCGACGCGGCGGCGGCAGGCGCCTGGCGCAGCGAATACGGCGTCGGCGGCTGGTCGAACGCCCAGCTGCGCAGGCCCGAGGACGCGCTCGCATCACCGCCGTCCGAGGTCTGGCGCGTCGCCCGCTGGCCCGACGAGCTCGTCGCGATGACGGTGCCGCCCGCCACCGGACCCGTCGAGGCCATGGACGCGTGGGCGCGCATGCGTTCGCTCAACCCTGACGTGCGACGCGACGCGATCGAGTCGGCCCACGACGCGGCGCTGGCCGCGCGGGATCCGTCGGTGATCCTGGCGCTGGTGGCCGCCGAGCGCTTCCATGCCGCGATGCTCGAGCGCGCCGACGTCGCGCAGTACACGGTTCGCGGCAGCTGCTCGCGCGTCAACCTCACCAACTACTGGTCGTCCTGGCGCAAGCTCGCGCGCCTCCCGTTCGACCCGATGTACAAGTACACCCACGTGACCTGGAACCACCTGGCGGCCCACGCCGCCGAGATCGCCGCGCAGCGACTCCCTCCCGACCTTGCCGACCTCACCACGGTCGAGGCCGTCGCTGCCGCGGTCGCAGCCCTGCCCGACCAGCAACTGCGCTTCGAGCCTGCCGAGCTGGCGCAGTGGGACGCCGAGGAGCAGGCGATCATCGCGTCGGCTGGTGCGTGACTCGCTCGACCCTGATCTCGTCCTCGTTCGATCGGGTCGACCTGCGCAGGAAGCCGAGGCCGATCAGACACTCGGTGCCGTGGCCCCGCGGCCCTCGCGCTTGGACTATCCTGCGGCGCGGGCCGCCCACCTCCGGGCGGTTCGACGCTCACCGGAGTCCCACATGCACCGTTCGCTCTCGTCGCTGTCCGCGCTGCTGATCGCGCTCGCCGCCGCCGCCGGCTGCGCGAAGCCGGCCGCCTCCTCGCCCCCGGCCAACGCCGGCGGCGGCGAGGCGCCGCCGAGCACGTCGCCGGGCGATGCCCCCGGGGCGCCGCCCGTGGGCAGCAAGTTCTACTGCCTCCTGTCCTGCTCGGGGACCGAGACCAAGGCCTACGGCCTCACCGAGGAGGAGGCGCACGAGAACGTCCGCGCGTTCGTGAACGAGACGTGCCGTCCCGACGACGGACAGTACTTCATCGTCTGCGACCCGGTGGAGTAGGCTCCGACGATCCAGGAGGATCGCTCGAGATCCGGGACGCGACCGACGTATGCGCGGCGTCGCATGCCCGCGAGCGACCCCGTGCGCGCCACGCCTCGCCGCGGACGACCGAGCCCCACGTCCCCGTCGGGTCCCGCGCGGCCCCGGCGCGCGGTGGGGGGCGTTCGGGCCCGGCTCGCGCGGACGTGGCCGCTCGCGCTGGCGTGGCTGCTCGCGCCGGCCGGCTGCCGCGGACGAGAGGACGCCGCGCCGGTCGCCCCGCCCGTGGTCAGCCTGGTCGCCGACGCGGCGCCGGCGGGCGCGCCGCCGGACGCGCCGGCGGTCCCCGCCGAGCCGCCCCCCCCGTTCACGCTCGCCCTCACCGAGCCGGCGCTCCTGATGGAGCTCGAGGCGCACGGCCTGAGCCTGGGCGCCGTCCTCGGCGCCGGCGCCGCGCGCACGGCGGCCGAGCTCCACGCCGCGAGCGCGCGCTACCGCGACCTGGTGGCCTACGCGCGCGAGGACATCGCGGCCAGCATCGCCGAGGAGAACCGCTACCGTCCGGACTGGGGCGCGGTCGGACCGACGATGCGCGCCAGGCGGCGCAACCTCGATCCGGCCTGGCTGGTCGCCGCCAGCGCCGGCTTCGAGCTGGTCGGGATCGTGAACCGCATGGATCGCGCGCCGTTCGTCCCCGGGAGCTGCGGCGAGGTGCGCCTCATCTACCGGCTCGCCTACCGGGCGCCGAAGGTCGCGAGCCGGCTGCCGCTCACGCTCAACGTCGTCTACCTGCTGCGGCCCGGGACCGGCTCGTGCCGCGCGCTGGCCTCGGCGTGGCGACTGCCGCCGGCGCCGTCGGCGGCGTGGCTCCGCACCGCGGGCCCGCTGCGCGCCGACCTGCTGTCGGAGCTGAAGTCGATCGAGACCAACTACCAGGTGATCCGCTCCGCCGCCGGGATCCGCAACCAGCACGGCGGCACCGCCGAGTACATCCTGCGGGTCTTCCACGAGCGCGGGGGCCGCCTGGCGCGCGCGCCGCTCGAGAACACGCCCGACCTCGCGCGCCTGACCGCGCAGCCGGCGCTGCGCCGCGAGCTGCTCGCCTTCCTCGAGGCCAACCTGGCCGCGATCGATCAGGGCACGGTCGTGATCCCGGCGCGGTTCCTGGCCACCCACGCCAGCTCGTTCGCGCCTCACGGCCTCGCCCGCATGCAGAACCGGCCGTTCGACGCGATCTTCGATCCGGCGGACTTCGCCGCCTTCGACCTCGGCGGGCGGCGCGTGATCCGGACGCCCGCGGCGCTCCTGCGCCGGCTCGACGATCTGAGCTGCGTCGGCTGCCACCAGGGCCGGACCATCGCCGGCTTCCACTTCGTCGGCGAGGACCGCGACGACATCCACCCCCTGAACGCGGTGTTCTTCGCCGGCTCGGGGCACTTCCGCACCGACCTCGTGCGCCGGCGCGCCTACCTCGAGCAGCTCGACCGCGGCGAGCCGCCGTCGCTCGACCGGCCGCTGTCGTTCGCGCCCGCCGCGGCGCGCGCCGGCTACGGCGACGCCTGCTCCTTGCCCGGCGCCCGCTCGTTCGCGTGGACCTGCGAGCCCGGCCTCACCTGCCAGCTCATCGATCCCGCCGTCGGCGAGACCGAGCTCGGTCACTGCTTCCCCGACGAGCGCCGCGCCGGCGATCCGTGCCTGAGCCACTACGTGCTCCAGGACCACCACTCCCTCGACAAGATGGTCATGCCGTGGACCGAGCTCGGGTGCGCCCCCGGCTACGACTGCCGGATGCCGGTCGCCGGGTTCCCCAGCGGCATGTGCACCGGCCCCTGCGACCTGATCACCACGCCCGGCGAGATCTGCGGCCCGACCGCCGGCGCCGGGTTCGCCGACTGTCTGTCGGGCCGCGCCTCGTTCCGCACCTGCCTCGAGCGCCACGCCGAGCTGCTCGGCCGCGGCCGCTGCAGCCCCACGCGCTCGTGCCGCAACGACTACATCTGCGCGCGCGCCGGCGACGAACCCGACGGCGCCTGCGTCCCCGCCTACTTCCTGTTCCAGCTCCGCGTCGACGGCCACCCGCCGCCGCGGTGAGCCCCGGGCAGGATCGCGACTGGCTGCCCCGGGGCGTGCAGCGCGTCACGCTCCGGCGCCCGGCGGCCGCGGTAGGGTGCGCGCGCGATGCCCCGCCCGCGCCCGCGTTCCCGCCCCGCCGCCGCCCAGGCCGGCGCCCCGCTCGTCGCCGTGGCCGTGGCCGCGCTCGCGGTGGGCTGCGGCGGCGCCCCGGACGGCGCCGACGGCGCCGCCGACGCCGCGACCGACGCCGCGCCCGACCGGACGCCGGCCGAGCTCGCCGACGACCTCGCGCCCTACGCGCTGCCCGCCGACTGCACCGGGTTGCCGACCTGGGAGCTCGGCGCCGAGCGGCATCCCCAGCGGGTGGCGGCGGCGTCGGCGCGCGAGGCGTGGGTGGTGGTCTGGGGCGACCTCCTCCACCTGCAGCCCGACGGCGCGGTGGTGGCCGAGCCCCTGGTCGGCGTGAACGACGCGTGGCGGTGCCCGGGGGTGACCTGGGCGGTCGGCCGCGCCGGGCTCGTCGCCCGCAAGCCCGACGGCGGCGCGTGGCAGCGCCTCGATCTCGAGCTCGACGTGCCCGACGGCTTCGACGACGTCCGCGACGGCGGCGTGGGCTGCGACGGCGACGTCTGGGTCGGCGGCCACCGCGAGGCCTTCCACCACGACGGCGCCGGGTGGCGGGCGATCCCGACCCTGCCGACGGCGTTCGATCCCGACGACCCCGGCGCCGGCCAGCTCGAGCACGACGTGGCGCGGGTGCGCGGCGCCGGGCGCTGGCGCGTCGCCACCAGCAACTACGGCGAGACCCTGGCGTACTTCCCCGAGCTCGACGCCTTCGACGTCGTCGAGGGCACCGACGACCTGATCAGCGACGCCGTCGTCTTCCGCGACGGCACCGGCGCCACCCTCTACCACGGCCACGCCCTGGTCTTCGACCGCGACGTCGCGCTCATGCACGCGGCGTCGCCGCTGCACGCGGTGCGGGCGGCGCGCCGCGCCGACGACGACATCTGGCTGGTCCAGAGCGCCTTCGCCCGCCACTTCGACGGCGTGACGATCACCGACGAGCCCACGCCGATCTTCAACACCGACGTCGACGCCCGCGCCGACGCGGTGTGGGTCGCCGGCCACGGCGGCGCCGCCGTCCGCTCCGCCGCCGGCTGGTGCCACGTCGCGACCGTGACCTCGCCCTGACCGGCCGACCGCCGGCCGACCGCCGGCCGACCGCCGGCCGACCGCCGGCCGACCGCCGGCCGACCGCCGACCGCCGGCCCGCCGGCCGCCGCCTGACCACCGGCCGCTCGGCCGCCCGGCGGCGAGCCGTCGTCGCGCGCACCGCCACGGGTACGGGTGGGTCATCGGGCGCCCACGCCGCGGCGGATCGCCCGCCGCGGCCGGGCCCGCTCGTCTACCGTGGAGGCTCACCCACCAACGGAGGCACCTGTGGGGGCTCGCGCTCGCTCGTCGTCCATCGTCCTCGCCGCGGCCGCGGCCGCCGTCCTCGCCGCCACCGGCGTCGCCGCCGCGGAGCCGCCCGCCCACGCGCCGCGCCGGATCACCGCCGGCCCGATCACCCTGCCGCTGTCCGGCCTGCAGGTCACGCTCCCCAGGGACAAGCGCAAGGACTTCGCGTGGCAGGTCGCCAGCAGCTTCTCCCTCGACGCGAACGGCGGCTACGACGCCCGCGACGTGGTCGACGAGCTCGTGAAGGACAAGCTGGTCGGCGGCAACTGGGTGATCGTGGGCCACTTCGACGCCGGCGGCTGCGCGAAGGTGGTCGCGGCCACCGCCTTCTCCGACGCCTGGAGCGTCGAGCGCGACCAGTGGGGGTCGCGCTGGAGCATCCGCGGCGGGCTGTTCACCTTCGACAGCTCGCTCGGCAAGCGGCCGGCGCTGGTGATGTGCGCCAGCCGCGAGGGGCGCAAGCAGCTCCTCCTCTACCACTTCTTCCTCGACCGCGAGGCCATGACCCAGAAGGCGATGCTCGCCGCCCTGCCCCGGCTGCCGGTGCTCGAGCGCGCCGCCCGGGCGTGGCGGAGCGACGGGACCGCGCCCGTCGAGCCGCTGCGCCGCGCCGAGGTCCGCACCCGCGGCGCGGTCACCGCCGCCCGCACCGTGCGCCTGCCCGTCGCCGGCCGCGACCTGGCGCTGCCCGACGACGGGTTCGTGTGGGGGGTGACCCCACCCGACGGCGACGCGGACGTCGACTGGCTGTGGCGCGCGGCGCCGGCCCTGCCCGAGCAGTCCCTCGAGGTGATGCGGGTCCCCGGCATGGCCTGCCGCGAGGTGATCGCGACCATGACCGCGGCCGCGCGCGCCGACGCCAGCCCGCGCAACCTGCCCGCGGGCTGGCAGCCCGGGCCCGCCCTCCTCGTGGACGGCGCGCTGGAGCGGACGGCCTGCCTCGACGTCCAGGGCGCCGCGATCGTGGTCGGGCTCCAGACCGTGCCCGACGACGTCCCCGAGGCGTCGGACTTCGGACCGCTGGCGCCGCTCCTGGGCGCGCTCGCCGCCGCCCTGAAGTGATCAGCCCGGGTCGGGGGCGAACCCGGCCCCGTCCGGCCGTGACGCGGCCACGAGCGCCGCCACGCCAGCGATCAGCCGCCCGTCGTGGGACAGGCTGACGTCGACGCCGAGCGGCCGCCCGCCGCGGACGATCACCGGCGGGCCCGCGCCGTCCCACGCGCCCGGGCGCGGCGGGCGCTCGATCGCGAGGTCGCCAGCCGCGAGCCCGAGCCGGGCGGCGACCAGCGCCGTGACCAGGCGCCGCGCGCCGCGCCCCGGCGCCCCGGCTGGCACCTGCGCGTCGTGGTCCGCCAGCGCCTCGACCGCGGCCAGCGGCCGGTCGTCGCGCGTCGACGCGACCACGTGGACCCAGCCGGCGGCCAGGTCGACGTCGACCCACAGCGCGAGCGGGACGCCGTCGGCGTCGATCGTCGCGTGGTCGGCCGCCACCCGGTACCGGCGGTGAGCGAAGATCGGCTGCGGCCGGAGCTTGGCGACGACCTTGTACGCCGCCTCCTTGGCCGCGAACAGGGTCCACAGGGCGGTGGCCGGCTCCGCCGCCGCCCCGACCCGCGCCTGCTCGGCCTCGTCGCAGACGCGCGCCAGGAAGCGCGGCCGCCCGGACCTCGGCGCGGCGGCGGCGGCGCGCAGATCGACGACGTCGTTGCCGACCAGCCAGGCCGCGATCACGCCGCGGCTTGCTTGGCCTTCACCAGCGCCACCGCGTCGCCGACGGTGCGGATGGTGTCGGCGTCGTCGTCCTTGACCTCGATCCCGAACTTGTCCTCGATCTCGATCACGATGTCGACCAGGCGGGCCGAGTTGACCTGGAGGTCCTTCAGGATCGAGCTCTCGAGGGTGATGGCGTCGGCGTTGGCCTTGACGAAGGGGGTGAGGATCGCGACGATCTCGGTGAAGATCTGCTGGTCGGACATCGGGAGCTCCTTGTGCGTGCGAGTGGACGAAGCGTCAGGCGTCGAAACGCCGGAAGACGATGGCGCTGTTGACGTCGCCGAAGCCGAAGCTGGCCTTGGCGATCACGCGCAGCCCCGGCAGCTCGACCGTGCGGTGGGGGATGCGGGGCGCGTAGTCCGCCAGCGCGGGGTGCAGGTCCTCGCAGTTGAGCGAGCCGTGCACGAACCGGTGGTGGAGCTCGAGCACGCTGGTCACGCACTCGATGCCGCCGGCGGCGCCCAGGGTGTGGCCGATCAGCGACTTGGTCGAGTGCAGCAGCGGCATGCGCGCCGGCGGCAGCTCGAGCGCCGCCGACCAGCTCGCGACCTCGTGGGGGTCGGCGAAGGTGGCTGTGAGGTGGCCGTTGATCGCGTCGATCTCGTCGGGCCGGATCCCCGCCATCTCCACGGCGCCGCGGATGCAGCGCCGGACCCCGGTCGGGGTGGGCGCGGTCATGCTCCCGCCCATGCGGTGGCCGCCGCAGTTGATGTGGGCGCCCAGGACCTCGGCGTAGATGCGGGCGCCTCGCCGCTCGGCGCTGGCCAGGCTCTCCAGCATCAGCACGCCGGCGCCGGCGCCCGGCACGAAGCCGGCGGCGCTCGCGCTCATCGGCCGCGACGCCTCGGTCGGCGTGGCGTTGCGGGTCCGGTTGAGGACCTTCATCGCGTCGAAGCCGGCCCAGGTGTACTTGGACGGCCCCTCGGAGCCGCCGGCCAGCATGCGCACGGCCCGGCCCTCGCGGATGCGCAGGAAGCTGTCGATGATGGCCTCGGTGCCGGTCGAGCACGCGCTGGAGTTGGTCGAGACCTGGTTGCCGAGCCCGAGCAGGCCGGCCAGCCGGGCGGTGTTCCCCGACGACATGATCTGCTCGACCATCGTGCTGCCGAGCCGGCCGACCTTGCCGGCGTCGACCTTGGGCGCCAGCTTCTCGGCGACGGTGTCGATGCCGCCGATCCCGGTGCCGATGATCGCGCCGGTGTCCCAGTCGACCTCGTCGGCCTCCCGCGGCGGCCGCGCCAGCCCGGCGTCGGTCCACGCGTCGATGCCCGCGATCGCCGCGTAGACCATGTTCGGGTTCATCGCGAACAGCTCTTCGTCGGTGAGGTACCGCCGCTGCAGCTCGTCGATGCCCGGGGGGATGCCGCCGACCTGGCAGCCGAAGTTCGCGTCGGCGAGGTGCTGGTGGAACGCGATGCCGCTCTGGCCCTCGCGCAGCGCGGTGGTGAAGGCCGGCAGGCCGACCCCGTTGGGGGCGACCACGCCCAGCCCGGTGACGACGACTCGGTTCTCAGCCATGGCGAGGGACTCCCATTCCGGCGACGGTGCCACGCGCGACGGAGGTCCCGTCGGCGAGCACCAGCGTGACGTTCGACTTGAGCTTGCGGCGGCGCCACAGGACCTTCTCGGCGCGCACGCGCACCGTGTCCCCGGGGCGCACGACCCGCTCGAACTCGACCTGGGCGTCGGTGAAGAGGGTCACCGTCCGGGCCACCTCGGCGCGCGGCACCTCGAGCCCGAGCAGGTAGATGCCGAGCGCGACCAGCCCGGTCTGGCACATGGTCTCGAGCAGGATCACGCCCGGCGTCACCGGATCGCCGGGAAAGTGGCCGGCGTAGAACGACTCGTCGGCGCGGAAGGTGTACTCGCCGACGGCGTGGGCGTCGTCGAGCTCGAGCAGCCGATCGAGGAAGCGGAACGGCGGCTGCTGCGGGAGCAGCGCCAGCACCTCGTCGATCGAGAGCGGGTCCGAGCCCCCCGCCGACGGCCCGGGCTGGCCCCTGACCTGGCCCCCGGTCGGGCCGCCGGTCACGGCGCGCTCCCGCGATCGAGGATGCCGCCGACGCTGTTGGCCGAGCGCGCCGGATAGTCGGGGTAGGCGATGCCGAGGAAGGTCCCGACCTTGGCGTCCTTGACCGTGTAGATGTGCTCGTCGTCGACGAACACCCGCGCGCTGCCGATCGCGACCGACGACCCCGACTCCTTGAGCATGCTGAAGCGACGGATGTCGACCTCGTAGCGGACGACCCGGTTGTAGGGCCGGATCTGCCCCGCGAACTCGACCTCCTTGCAGCCGAGCGCGCGCCCGGAGCCCGGCGCCCCGGCGGCGGCGCAGTAGAGGCCGATGAGCTGCCAGACCGCGTCCACCCCGAGGCAGCCGGGCTGCACGGGATCGCCGCGGAAGTGGCAGTGGAAGAACCAGTCGGTGAGGTGGATGTCCTGCTCGCCGACGATCCGCCCGCGCGAGCCGTCGCGGACGAGCTCGACCACCCGATCGATCATCAGCATCGGCGGCGCGGGCAGGCGGACGAACTCCGCCGGCGCGTCGTCGACCAGGTTGCCCTGCGACAGGCCGAGCAGGTCCTCCTTGGAGAAGGTGCGTCGCTCGAGGAACTCGACGTAGCGCATCAGGAACCGACCTCCATGCGCAGGCTCGCCCAGGTGAGCCCCGAGCCGACCTGCGCCATCACGATCGCGTCGCCGGCGACGAGCTCGTCCCAGCGCTCGGACAGGACGCTCGGCGCGCCGGCGGCGCCGGTGTTGCCGAACCGATCGACGTTGTACCAGTGCTCGTCGGCGGCGAGCCCGGTCCGGCGCACGACCGCCTCCAGCATCAGGAGGTTGGCCTGGTGGCCGATCAGGCGCACCCGGCCGCCGTGGGCCGCGGCGTGGGCGCGCGCTGCCGGCAGCATCGCCTCGACGCAGGCGCACGTGGTCTTGATCGCGAACCGCTGCACCGCGCTGCCGTCCTGCGCGAAGTGGCCGTGGCGCGGGATGGTCACCGCCGCCCACCCCGCCGGGGACGACGCGACCGAGGTCTCGACGATGCGGACCCGGGCCGGCACCTCGGCCGAGATCACCGTGGCGGCGGTGGCGTCACCCCACAGCACGGCGGTCGCGCGGTCCCGGTAGTCGACGACGCGGGTCGTGTTCTCGGGGTTGACCACGAGCACGAAGCGCGGCAGGCCGCGCATCGAGGCCAGGACGTGGAGCTGAGCGCCGAAGCTCGAGCACGCCGAGTTCAGATCGAAGGCCGGCGCCTCGATGCCGAGCGCCGCGGCGATCCGGCAGGCCTCGGCGGGGATCGCCATCCCGGGGGTGCAGCCGCCGGCGATCACCAGGCCGACCTCGCCGGCGGTGATCCCGGCGCGGGCGAGCGCGTGCTCGGCGGCGCGGCGCCCGGTCTCGACGTTGTCGTACCGCGCCGCGGCCTCGCCGGCCCGCGGATCGACGTTGCGGGTCTCGCGGATGTAGTCGAGCGGCAGGACGGTGCGGCGGGCGCGGATGCCCACCCGCTCGAGGATCCAGGCGTCGTCGGTGCCGATGTCGAGCGTCTCGAGGAAGCGGTTGTCGATCACGGCCTCGGGGTGGAAGTGCCCGACGCCGTGGACGTAGAGCGGCGCGGGCGCGTCAGCCACCGATCCGCTCCCCGCCGTCGACGCGCAGGATCGCCCCGTTGATCCACGCCGCCTCGTCCGTCGCGAGCAGCGCGATCACGCCGGCGACGTCCTCCGGCGTCGTCAGCCGCCCGCACGGGTTGCGGGCGCGGGCCTCCTCCTTCATGCGCTCGCTGCCCGGGATCAGGCGCAGCGCGGGGGTGTCGGTGATCCCGGGCTGGAGCACGTTGGCGCGGACGCCGTAGGGCGCCAGCTCGAGCGCGATCGCGCGGATCACCGACTCGAGCGCGCACTTGGCGGCGGCGACCGCCGCGTAGCCGCGCCACGCCACCTCGTTGCCCTCGCTGGTCAGGCCGAGGACGCGGGCCGACGGCGCGAACAGGCCCCGCGCGTGCACGTCCTGGGTCCAGCTCACCAGGCTGGTCCCCATCGCGTGGATCGTGCGCGCGAAGTCCTCCTCGTCGAGGCGGGCGTCGGGATCGTAGGCGCCGGTCGCGGGGTGCCCGGGGGGCAGGGGCGCGAGCAGCTTGAGGTTGCCGAAGGCGATCGAGTGGAGGAGCACCCGCACGCGGCCCCGCTCGCCGAGCCGCTCGGCGAGCGCGTCGAGCACCGTGCGCCGGCCCTCGGCCGCCAGGGCGTCGAGGTTCCACGCCGCGAAGCCGACGCCGAGCGCGCGGATCGCCTCGAACGCGGGCTCGATCGCGGCCATGGCGCCGCGCCGGTCGCGATGCACGATCGCCACGTTCATGCCGTGGCGGGCCAGGCGGTGGGCGGCGGCCAGGCCGAACCCGCTCGAGCCGCCGAGGACGAGGGCCCAGTGATCACGGTCGAACTCGATCGGCACTAGCGCAGCTGCTTCTCGGCCGACCGCAGGGTCACGATCGAGGTCACGTCATGGCCGGCCGCCTTGAAGAAGCCCCGCAGCGGGCGGCCGGGCCCGACCTCGAGGACGCGCGCGCCCACGCCGGTCAGCGTCCGCATGTTGGCGATCCAGTCGACCGTGCCGGCGAGCTGCCGGACCAGGGCGTCGACGATCGCGTCGGCGCGCGGCTCGTGGAAGCCGCCGCTCACGTTCGAGGTGACGCCCGCGGCGGCCGCCGGGACCAGGCGAGGCGCGACCTCGGCGAGGGCGGCGGCGAAGGGCGCCTCGATGCCGCGCATCAGGCGCGAGTGGAAGGGCGCGCTGACGTTGAGCGGGACGAGCCGGTGCTCGACCCCGGCGAGCACGATCTCGAGCCGGGCACACGCGGCCGCGATGGCGTCGGCGGCGCCGGAGAGCACGAGCTGATCCGGCGAGTTGCGGTTGGCGACGTCGACCTCGGACCCCAGCTCGCCCAGATCGCGGTCGGCGATCCCGTCCGCGATCACCGCCACCATCGCGCCGCGCCCGGCGGGCACCGCCTCCTGCATGAGCGCGCCGCGCCGCCGCGTCAGCCGGACCGCGTCGGCCAGCGGCAGGGCGCCGGCCGCGCACAGGGCCGCGTACTCGCCGACGCTGTGGCCGCCGAAGTACGTGGCGCGCAGCCCGAGCTCGGCCTCGAGCGTCCGGGTCATCGCGACCTCCGCGGTCACGATCGCCGGCTGGGTGAACTCGGTGAGGTCGAGCCGCGGGTCGTCGCCGAAGCTGAGCGCCGCCAGATCGAGCGAGATCGCCTCGCTGGCCTCGGCGTACACCGCGCGCGCGTGCGCCGAAGCCTCGTGGAAGTCCCGGGCCATGCCGGCGCGCTGCGCGCCCTGCCCGGGGTAGACGATCGCGATCGGACGGACCTCGCTCACGCCCCCGTTCTTGCCCGTTCTCGGCCCGGACGTCCACAGCGGCGCCCCACGGAATCGTCACGACTTGGCTAGGTTTTCGGGCCCGCGGGACCGGCCCTCGGGACCCGCCCCGGCGCCGTGGCGCGCGGTCGCCGGCGGCGCTCAGAACGGGACGTCGTCGTCGGGCGGCGGCGGGACGTCGTCGTCGCCGAACGGCGGCGGGGGCGGCTCGTCGGCGAAGGGCGGCGCGCTGTCGCGGCCCCCGCGGCTCGCCCCCCGGCCTCCGCTGGCCCCGCTGCCGCCGCCCGCGCCGCCCAGGCCCTGCCGCGCCATCTCGGCCTCGATCGCGGCGAGGAGCTGGCGCTCCTTGTCGTGCCAGCGCGCCTTGCCCGGATCGGCGAGGGTCCGCCGGCACCCGCTGGCGTAGTACTCGAGGTCCTGCTGCGAGGCGCCGGCGATGGGGGCGCCCTTGCTGCGGCCGTAGGGGGGGAACACCATGCCGCCGTCAGCGGGCGGAGGCGCCGCGCTCCGCCGGGACGGCGGCGCCGCCTCCGCCGTGCCCCCGATCGTCAGCTCGCCGAGCGTGAGCTGGAAGCTGTCGCCGACCCGGACGGCGGTGCCGACGCGGACCTGCTCGATCGAGCCGTCGGGGCGGGTGACGGCGATCGTGACCGGATGACCTGCTGCGCTCATCCGGCACGAGTGCCATCTCGCCGCGCCGCCGTCAACCACCGACCGCGCGGCGCGCCCGGCGCGCGGCTGGCCCCGGCGCCCGGCCCCGCGTCGCGCTCTCCGACGTCACGGCGCCGCCGGCGGCGTCGTCGCTCACCGCGTGACGGGCTTGGGCGGCGACCAGGGCTGGCCCATGTAGACGTCGCCCTTGCCGAGCTCCTCGATGAGCTGGGCCAGGCGCTGCTGACGCTGCGCCGGGAGCCGGGCGCCGTCGAGCCAGACCAGGTAGTCGTTGCGCTGGTACTCGGGGCGGGCGCGGAACGCGTCGACCAGCTTGTGCTTCGCCAGCGCGGTGGTGACGAAGCCCGGGATCGGCTTGCGACCGCGGTTGCCGCGGGCGAACGGGGTGTCCATCCCCTCCTCCTACCACACACCGGTCGGCGAACGTCGGCCCGCGGCCGTCGCCGTCACTCGTCGTAGAACGAGCCGCCGAACGACGTGGTCACGCCGCCGCCGGGCTCGGCGGTCGGCGCCGCGTCGTAGTAGTCGAGGTACGGCGTCCAGGTCGAGGTCAGGGTGTCCTGGACCTCGGCGAGCACGTGGACCTGGAAGCCCACGCCGGGGATCTCGGCGCCGAACTGGCCGGCGCGGCCGGGGATCCCGAGCGTCGCCAGCTCGGCGAACCGGAGCGGCGCGTCGCTGGCGTCGACGATCCGGACCGTCAGCCGCCCGCTCAGCGGGCGGGTGCTGCCGTCGGCGAGCGCGATGCCGGTCGCGAGCGTGAAGTAGAGGCGGCCAGCGATGAGATCCGAGCCGCCCGCGCTGAACTGCCAGTGCTCCGCCGCGACGTCGATCGGGCCGTCGAGCGAGAGGCCGCAGGGCGTGGCCGGGTCGTCGCAGACCACCCAGTAGATGTGGAAGCGATCGGCGCGCTGGATGCCGGTGTACGTCCACGTCAGCCCGCCGGCCCGGCCGAGCTCGCCGGTGGGCGTCCAGGTCAGGCCGTAGGGCGGGAACTCGGGCGCCAGGGTGGGCGTGACCTGCGAGTCGGCGCAGCCGACCTGGTTGACCACCGAGCCCGCCGGGGTGTCGGGGCACTGGTCGCTGGCGTCCGGCACGCCGTCCCCGTCCTGATCGCAGGCGTCGGCGCAGCCCGCGTCGCCGCTCCCGCCGCCATCGCCCCCGCCGCCGCCGTCCCCCTCGCCACCGGGGTCGGCCTTGGCGCAGCCCAGCGCGCCAGCGATCGCGGTCGCGAGCCACAGGGTGAGGGCGGGGGACGTCCGGCTCATGATCCCTCCTGCGACGGGCAGGGTCTCGATCAGGCTCCCACGCTCCGGGGGGCGGGTCAATCTCGACGGCGCGACCGGGCCGCGACCGCGCTCACACCGCGGCGTCAGAAGCGCCAGGCGACGAGCGTGCGCGGCACGTACTCGTCGAGCCCGGCGATCCCGTACTTGGCCAGCCAGATCTGGAGCTCGAACCCCACGAACAGGCGGTGCGGGCGCCCGAGCAGCCGGCCGAGATCGAGCCGGAGCTGGGGCTGGGTGAGGAGCTGGGTGGCGCACTGGCCGTGCCGGGTCGTCAGCTCGGCGTAGCCCTCGACCGTGCCGGCGACGGCGCCCACCCGCCACGGCCGCTGCCAGCTCGCGGTCACGTCGACCGCGACCCCGTGACAGCCGTTGTCGGCGTCGGCGAAGCGCCCGCGGTCCACGAACGCGAGCACGTCGATCGCCGCGACCGTGAAGCCGGGCAGCGCGAGATCGAGCGACAGCCCGGGCAGGATCGCCAGCGGCGCGGCGCCGTTCGACGCGGCGCCAGCGTTGAGGCCCACCGTGACGAGGACGTCGCGGACGATCGCGGCCGCGAGCGGACGGCCGAGGACGGCGCCCAGGCTCAGCGACGCGTACGCCTCGCCGTAGACCTCGGCGACGTTCCCGGCGCGGCCCCAGGGCAGCGTCACGTCGAAGAAGAAGTAGTTGCGGCCGTAGGCCCAGGCGTCGAAGTGCTGGAACGTGAGCATGTGGCGCGGGTCGGTCCCGGCCAGCCCCGGCTCCTCGAAGTGCCAGCCCGAGCGCTGGATGAGCTGGGTGTCCGAGAACAGCGGCTGCGGCGGCTCGTCGTCGGCGGCAGGCGGCGCGGCTGGCTCGGCGGCTGGCGGCGCGGCTGGCTCGGCTGGCGGCGCGGCTGGCTCGGCCCGGGCCGCGCTGGCGCACAGCCCCAGGAGCAGGACGCCCGGACCGACCCGCATCGATGAGCCCGCGACCGACCGCGCCATGCCCCTACCCTACAGCGCCGCCCGCGCGGATTGCGCCGCGCGGCCATGATAGTCCCTGACTATCATCCGTATCGCCCCGGACACTTGGACCTATCGCTCGCGGATGGCCACAGTGGGCTCGTCAACCCGGAACCCAAGGACGAACCCCGATGTCGCTCATCAACACCCGCATCAAGCCGTTCCGCGCCAAGGCCTTCCACCAGGGCAAGTTCATCGACGTCTCCGACGAGTCGGTGCTCGGCACGTGGTCGGTCTTCTTCTTCTACCCCGCCGACTTCACCTTCGTCTGCCCCACCGAGCTCGGCGACCTGGCCGACGTGTACGCCACGCTGCAGGGGCTGGGGGTCGAGGTCTACGCGGTCTCGACCGACACCCACTTCACCCACAAGGCCTGGCACGACGCCTCCGAGACCATCAAGAAGATCCGCTACCCGATGATCGGCGACCCGACCGGGACGATCACGCGCAACTTCGGCGTGATGATCGAGGAGGAGGGCCTGGCCCTGCGCGGCAGCTTCGTGCTCGACCCTCAGGGCGTGATCAAGCTGATGGAGGTCCACGACAACGGCATCGGCCGCGACGCCAAGGAGCTCCTGCGCAAGATCCAGGCCGCGCAGTACGTCGCCAGCCACCCCGGCGAGGTCTGCCCGGCGAAGTGGCAGCCCGGCGAGAAGACGCTGGCGCCGTCCCTCGACCTCGTCGGCAAGATCTGACCGCCCACCCCGACCGCCGCCGCGGCGCCGCGAGCCGGCGACGCCGCGGCGCGCCCACGAGGACCCGCCCATGCTCGATCCCGCCCTCCAGGCCCAGCTCCGCACCTACCTCGAGCGCCTCGCCGCGCCGATCGAGCTGGTCGCCGCCCTCGACGACTCGCCGACCGCGGCCGAGCTCCGCGCGCTGCTCGCCGACCTCGCCGCGGCCTCGCCGCTGGTGACCACGCGCGAGGCGCCCGCCGACGACCGCGCGCGCCGGCCGTCGTTCACCGTGGGCAAGCCCGGCGAGCCCGCGCGCATCCGCTTCGCCGGCGTGCCGCTCGGTCACGAGTTCACCTCGCTGGTGCTGGCGCTCCTGCAGGCCAGCGGCTACCCGCCGCGGATCGAGCCCGAGCTCGCCGACGCCATCCGCGCCCTGCCCGGCCCGCACCACTTCGAGACCTTCGTCTCGCTGTCGTGCCACAACTGCCCCGACGTCGTGCAGGCGCTCGACGTCCTGGCCGCGCTCAACCCGGGCATCACCCACACGATGATCGACGGCGCGGCCTTCCAGGACGAGGTCGCCGCCCGCGGGGTGATGGCCGTGCCCACGATCTTCCTCGACGGCCAGCCCTTCGGCCAGGGCCGCATGGAGCTGGCCGAGATCGTGGCCCGGCTCGACGCCGGCGCCGCCGCCCGCGCCGCCGCCCGCCTGAGCGAGAAGCCGGTCTACGACGTGCTCGTGGTCGGCGGCGGCCCCGCCGGCGCGGCGGCCGCGATCTACGCCGCCCGCAAGGGCATCCGCACCGGCCTCGTCGCCGAGCGTTTCGGCGGCCAGGTCGGCGACACCCTCGGCATCGAGAACCTGATCTCGGTGCCGTACACCGAGGGCCCGCGGCTGGTCGCCGCGATGGAACAGCACGTCCAGCAGTACGGCGTCGACGTGACGACCCTGGAGCGGGTCGAGGCCCTGGTCCCGGGCCGGGACGGCGCCCCCCACCAGCTCCGCCTGGCCAGCGGCGCGACCCTGCGCGCGCGCACGGTCGTGCTGGCGCCCGGCGCGACGTGGCGCGAGCTGAACGTGCCGGGCGAGGCCGAGTACCGGACCCGCGGCGTCGCCTTCTGCCCCCACTGCGACGGCCCGCTCTTCAAGGGCAAGCGGGTGGCGGTGATCGGCGGCGGCAACTCCGGCGTCGAGGCCGCGATCGATCTGGCCGGCGTGGTCGGTCACGTCACGCTCCTCGAGGTCGCCGGCGAGCTGCGCGCCGACGCCGTCCTCCAGGCCAAGCTGCGCAGCCTCCCCAACGTCGCGATCCGGGTCGGCGCCCAGACCACCGACGTCACCGGCGACGGCCAGCGGGTCGACGGCCTGGGCTTCACCGACCGCGCGACCGGCGCCCGCCACCGCCTCGACGTCGCCGGCGTCTTCGTGCAGATCGGCCTGGTGCCGAGCACCGCGTGGCTGCGCGACACCGTGGCCCTCAGCCGCCACGGCGAGATCGAGGTCGACGCCCGCGGCCAGACCTCGGTGCCCGGGGTGTTCGCGGCCGGCGACGCGACGACGACGCCGTTCAAGCAGATCGTGATCGCCATGGGCGACGGCGCCAAGGCCGCCCTCGCCGCCTTCGAGCACCTCATCCGCAGCGGGGTCGCCACCACCGCCGGCGGCGAGCCGGCCGCGCTGCGCGCCGCGGGCTGACCCGGCCACCGCCGCCGCCGCGCCGACCTCGCGCCCCGCGGCGGCGGTCGTGTACGCTCGCGGCGTGATCGCCCGGCTCGGCGAGCGGCTGTCCAGGATCGCGGCGCGCGTGGTGCCCGATCCGTTCGTGCTCGCGCTCGGGCTCACGCTGGTCGTGGGCGGGTTCGGGGCGGCGCTCCTCCTCGACGCCGGGCGGGCCGCGACCGAGGTGCCGGGCGCGCTGTTCGAGGGCTGGTTCGGCGGCTTCAGCGACGCCAAGCTGCTCGCGTTCGCGCTGCAGATGTGCCTGGTGCTGGTCACCGGCCACGCCCTGGCGCTGGCGCCGCCGGTGCAGCGCGCGGTCGAGGTGATCTCGCGCTGGCCGCGCAGCGCCGGCCAGGCGACGGTGCTGGTGGCGGTGGCGGCGTGCGCGGCGGCGCTGGTGCACTGGGGGCTGGGCGCGGTGGTCGGCGCCCTGCTCGCCCGCGAGGTGGCGCGGCACGCCGCCGCCCGCGGCCTGCGCGTCCACTACCCGCTGCTCGGGGCCGCGGCCTACACCGGGCTCGCGGTGTGGCACGGCGGGCTCAGCGGCTCGGCGCCGCTCAAGGTCGCCGAGGCCAACCACTTCGCGGTCCAGGTGTCGGGCGTGGTGCCGGTGTCCGAGACCCTCCTGTCCCCGCTCAACCTGATCATCGCGGGCAGCCTCCTGGTCGTGATCCCGCTGCTGTGCTGGGCGATGACGCCGCGCGACCCCGCCGCGCTGGTCCCGCCGGCGGCGCTGCCGCCGGTGCCGGCGCCGGTCCCCGTCGACGCCACCACCTGGCCCGAGCGGCTCGGCGAGTCGCGCGCGCTCGGCGGCGCCGTCGGCCTGGCCGGCCTGGCGTTCACGGTCGGCTCGCTGGCCACCGGCGCGCTGCGCTTCGAGCTCGACGCGGTCAACGCGCTGTTCCTGTTCCTGGGCCTGCTCGGCCACGGCGGCGTGCGCCGCTACCTCGAGGCCATCGCCGACGGCGCCCGCGGCGCGGCCTCGATCGTCCTCCAGTTCCCCTTCTACTTCGGGATCCTCGGCATGATGAAGGCGTCGGGGGCGATCGCGTGGCTGAGCGCGGCGATGACCGACGTCGCCAGCCCCGCCACGTTCCCGCTGCTCGCGTTCCTGTCGGCCTCGGTGGTCAACTTCTTCATCCCGTCGGGCGGCGGCCAGTGGGCGGTGCAGGGCGAGATCCTGCTCACCGCCGGCCGCGAGGTCGGGGTCGCCTCCGGCGTCACCGTCATGGCCTTCGCCTACGGCGACGCCGCCACCAACATGATCCAGCCGTTCTGGGCCCTGCCCCTGCTCGGCATCATGGGCCTGCGCGCCCGCGACATCCTCGGCTACACCACCGTGGTCTGCCTCGCCGTCTACCTCGTGGTCGGCGGCTGGCTGCTCGCCCTGGGCTGACCGGGGCTGCCCTGGGGCCGCCCCTTGCGTGGTCGCCGTCGCCCCACGTATCCTGATCGAGACCGGCCGCCGCGGACCGCACCAGGCGGCCCCGCGGGCGCGACCGGTGCCTGGCGGACCGGGGAACAGGTCCGGAAAAGGCCGCGATGCGCACCCTCCCTGTCACGTTCGCCCTCTCCCTCACGCTCGTCGTCACCGCCGCCGGCTGCGGCAAGGTGGAGGTCACGCCCGACGCCACCGACGTCGACGCCACGGCCATCGACGCCACGGCCACCGACGCCACGGCCATCGACGCCCCCTCGACCGACGCCGGCGTCGACGCCCCCTCCCAGGTCACCATCACGGTCAGCAAGAGCGGCGTGGCCGCCGGCGCGGCCATCGTGACCTCGGACCCCGCGGGGATCGTCTGCGGCCCGAACTGCACCGGCACCTTCACCGCCGGCACCACCGTGACCCTGACCACCACGGTCGCGGGCTCGGTGTTCGCCGGCTGGGGCGGCCCGTGCTCGGGCACCGGCGCCTGCACGTTCACCGTCGGCGGGGCGACCACGGTCAACGCCACGTACCGGGGCGCCGTCGTCGCCATCGGCGTGGGCCCGACCTCGTGCCTGCGCGACGCCGGGAACTCGGCCGACCTCCTGCGCCAGCGGCTGGTCGCGCGCGGTCACACCGCCACCTTCGCCGACGCCACGATGCTCGACACCGCGGGCGAGCTCGCCACCTACGACGCGATCGTCTTCGGTGGTCCGGGCGATCCGTGTGCCCAGATCGACGCCGAGACCTACGACGGTCTGATCGACGCCTACGTCCGCACCACCGGCCGCGGCA
The DNA here is from genome assembly GCA_900696455.1 of uncultured delta proteobacterium. Classification (GTDB taxonomy): domain Bacteria; phylum Myxococcota_A; class Polyangia; order Haliangiales; family Haliangiaceae; genus UBA2376. The sequence continues at coordinate 3,320 of CAADGB010000497.1, read as the reverse complement.
TCGTCGCCACCGGCTGGCTCCTGTACAACGGCCTCACCATCCCCAACATCTACGCCAACCTGCCGACGGTGCAGACCGCCGCCTACTTCTCCGGCACCTTCACGGTCACGCCCTCCGGCACCCACCCCATCGCCGCCGGCGTGGGGACGTTCTCGACCGGCCAGTGGCTGCCGTACGGCGGCGGCACCAAGCCCGGCGCGACGACGCTCCTCACCGCCAACGGCGCCGACGTCGGCGCCGCGTGGTCGAACGGCAACGGCCGCGGCGTCTTCCTCGGCCCGATGTTCCTCGAGAACCACGCGCCCTACGACAACGAGAACCTGCTCGACGGCACCCAGGCCAGCTCGATCGAGCTCATGCTGCGCGCGGTCGAGTGGGCCGCCCGCGCGCGCTGACCCGCCCCGGCGAGGACGCCGGTGCCGACCTGAGTCAGGCGCGCCCGGCTCCCTGCGCGCGCCTCAGTCCCAGGCCGCCGGACGGGCCCAGCCCTCGCCGAGCAGGCGGAAGAAGTTCCACTGCTCGCGGCGGGTCGCGGTCGGCGCCTCCGCGAGGGTCACGAACCGCTCGTCGAGCATGACCGTGGCCAGCTCGGCGAGCGCCTCGCGGACCTCGGGGTCGCGGCGGGCGAGGGCGGCCAGCACCTCGCCGAGGGTCCGCTGCCACACCGCCGGGTCGGGCTGCAGCGCGGCGATCTCCTCGAGCTCGATCGAGATCCAGGCGCCGTCCATGGGCCCGAGGTGCGCCAGCAGCAGATCGACGTGGGCGGCGAGCGGACCACGATCGGCGTACAGCGCGGCGAGCCAGTCTCGCCGCTCGCGCAGGCGGGCGGTCGCGACGGCGGTCGACGCCAGCGGGGCCGAGAACGGGTCGGGATGGCCGGGGAAGGCGTGGCTGGCCAGGTCGCCGGCCGAGAACAGCGCGAGCCACGTCAGGGGCACGCACCCGGCCGAGGACAGCGCGGTGTGCTGCGCCGGCTCGAACGCGAGGTCGCCGAACGACGGGTAGACGCGCGGCCAGGGGGTGACGGTCAGGTAGGCGCGGTTCGACACGGCGCGAGCCTACCAACGAAGGCGCCCCGATCCGGAGGTCCGCCGTGCGATGATGCGCGGATGCTCGAGGCCGGGGTCGCGCTCGGGATCGCGGCGCTCGTCGCCGCCGTCGCCGGCTGGTTCCCGTGGATCCGCGGTCACGTGTCGGCGCCGGCGTTCGTGGCGGCGATCCACAAGCTCCTCGATCGCGGCGACGTCGACCGCGCCGCGAAGCTGTGCGGGGCGGCGCCGCACAGCCCGCTGGCCCGGGCGGTGCGGGCGGCGATCGCCGCCGGGCGGGAGGCGGGCGGGACCGACGACGAGCGCGAGCAGGCGATCGGCGCCACCTACGACCAGACCGTGGTCGCCGGCCTCGATCGCCAGCGGGCCGCGCACTGGCTGATGGCCGGCGGGATCGGCCTGGCGGCGGTGGCGATCAACGCGCGCCTCGAAGCCGGGGCCGGCGGCGCCGCCGCGCTGTGGCCGGCGCTCGCGCTCGTGCCCGCCGTCCACGGCTGGCGCCTGAGCGGCGGGCTGGCCCGCGCCGCCGACGCCGAGCGGCCGGCCCTGGTGGCCGCCATCGCCCGGGCCACCGCGCCGCCGGCGGCCGCCTGACGCCCTCCCGCGCGCCGCTCGCCCCACGGCGCGCCGCGCTTCGCGTACCGTAGGCGCGTGCCCTCGAGCCTGCTCGCGCTCCTCGACGACATCACCAGCGTCCTCGACGACGTCGCCACCCTCACCAAGGTCGCCACCAAGAAGACCGCCGGGGTGCTCGGCGACGACCTCGCGCTCAACGCCGAGCAGGTCACCGGGGTCAAGCCCGACCGCGAGCTGCCGGTGGTGTGGGCGGTCTTCAAGGGCTCGGCGCGCAACAAGCTCGTGCTGGTGCCGCTCGCCATCGCGATCAGCGCCCTCGCCCCCTGGGCCATCGTCCCGCTGCTCATGCTGGGCGGCGCCTTCCTCTGCTTCGAGGGCTTCGAGAAGGTGGCGCACCGCCTCCTCCACGACCGCGAGGCCGACCAGCAGCACAAGCAGGCGCTGACCGCGGCCGTGGCCGACCCCGCCGTCGACCTGGTGGCGCTCGAGCGCGACAAGATCAAGGGCGCGATCCGCACCGACTTCATCCTGTCGGCCGAGATCATCGTCATCTCGCTGGGCACGGTCAGCCACCAGCCCCTGGGCATGCGCCTGGCCGTGCTCGCCGCCATCGCGGCGATCATGACCGTCGGCGTCTACGGCCTGGTCGCCGGCATCGTCAAGCTCGACGACCTCGGGCTCAACCTGCTCCGGCGCAGCGGCGGCGTCGCGCAGGCGACGGGCCGCCTGATCATCGCCGGCGCGCCGCGCCTCATGATGCTCCTGTCGATCGCCGGCACCGCCGCGATGTTCCTGGTCGGCGGCGGCATCATCGTCCACGGCATCGGCCCGCTCCACCACCTGGCCCAGGACGCGGCGGCCGCCGCCGCCGCGCTCGAGCCGCTGGGCGGACTGTGGTCGGCGCTGACCGAGATGGCCATCAACGCCGGCACCGGCATCGTGGCCGGCGGCCTGGTCGTCGGCGCGGTCACCCTCGTCCAGCGCCTGCGCGGCAAGGCGCCGGCCTGATCCCGGCCCACGGCGGCGGCGGTTACTCACGGCCAGTCGATCGGGCCGCGGCCGTGCACCAGGCGCACCTGGGCGCCGCCCTCCCAGCCGGCGACGTCGAGGACGCCGTCGCAGCCGACGGTGAGGCGGTACGACAGCGCGCCGGGGCCGTGGAAGGGGCCGCCGGCGGCGAAGCGCTGATCGAGGCACCCCGGGCGGCCGCTCGCGCCGACGCTGCACAGCACCAGGTGCATGCGCCTGGCGCCGCCCGGCGGGCCGACCTCGGCGACCAGGCTGACCTCGGCGCCGGCGCCCCCGAGGCGATCGGCGACCACCAGGTCGCGGACCCGCGCCACCCGCGGCTCGTCGCCCGGGTCGCCGTGCGGCCAGTGCTCGCGGACGAGGTCGGTCGTCCACCACCCGGCGGCGGTCGCGACCACCAGGCGGTAGACGGCGATGTTGTCGGGCCCGAGCGGACGCCGGCGGTCGCCGGTGGCGCACACCGCGACCTCGCGGAACGGCGGCGCCGCGGCGGCGACGTCGACGTCGTGGCAGTCCGGCGCCGCGTCGACGCGCGTCGGCGCCGGCCCGCGCATCGCCGCCGCCGCGAACCGCAGGGCGGCCGCCGCGCCGGCCGCGGCCTCGTCGACGAAGGCCTCGGGGTACGGCGCCGCCGCGACCAGCGGCGCCACGCAGCGCGCCGGCGGG